>VGRE01000016.1 GCA_016875435.1 Deltaproteobacteria bacterium
GCCGAGGCGCCGGAGGGCGAGGATGTCACGGGGGTCGGGCGCCTGGGCGAGGTGCGCGCCCCGGGCGAGGTCGACGAGCGGCAAGAGCGCGCGCCGCGCCGCGTCGGGGGCGGGAACGAGCGAGATCGGCGCGACGGCAGCGGCGATCCCCCTCCGGAGCACGGCCCGGTCGCGATCGTCGGGCCGCAGTACGGCCGAGGGCAGCCGGGGTACCGCCGCGCGGGGCAGGCCGCAGGGGAAGGCGGCGAGGAGCGCGAGGTCGTCGCCGAGCGCGGCGAGCGACTCCTCCAGGGGAACGCCCAGCGCGCCGCTCAGGCGCGCCCAGAGCGGGTTCCCGGAGCCGTCCCCCAGCACCGAGGGGGGGAGTGGTCCCAGCGCGAGCTCCGGCCGGCCGAGGGCGGCCTCGCCCACGGCCAGCAGGCGCCCCTCGCCGATGTTCGCCACGACGCGCTCCACGGCCGCGAGGGCCGCGTCGCTGGCCACGTCGTCGGCCACCACCAGGGCGCCGTCGAGCCCGAACAGGGCCTCCAGGATGGCTGCCTCGTCGCCGCAGGGCAGGGCGCCCAGCGCGGCGCCGAGGGCGCGGAGGGCGTCGTCGCCGTCTTCCGCGCCGGCCAGCGAGAACGCCAGGATGGGGCGACCGCTCGCTCGGGCCACCGCGCCGGCGACCGAGGTCTTGCCGATGCCGGGGGGGCCGTGGATCACGAGCGCCGGGGCCTCGGCCAGCGCCGCGAGCGCGTCGCGGATCGTGTCGTCGCGGCCCGGCAAGCTGGGGGCGAGAGGTAGCCAGGGGGGGGTGATGGGCGCTCCCGGGCACCGATCCTATCCAGCGGCGGGGGCGAGGGATCGAGGCTCGATTCTGCGTCAGGGCTGCTCCCCGCCCCAGAGGCCGCGGCCAAGCCCAAGTTGGAAGAACTCGCCGCCCCCGCCGAGACCAGCGCCGACGCCTCCACCGAGACGAATTCCACCAGGACCAAGAAGTCGAAGAACGGCGAAAAGGACGAGGAGAAGGAAACCGAGCTGAACCCCATCGAGGACCGCGCCATCGAGGCCATGGACACGATCTTCCGCGAGGCGAAGGACGCGCAAACCAAGCTCGAGCAGCAGCGCGTGTCGCTCAAGACGGCGTGGCAGAACGCCAAGACCGCCGTCGGCGTGGGCACCGCCGCCCCGATGACCAGCGCCTTCGAGTCGCTCCAGGAGACGATCTGGGGGTGGCGTTGGAAGGCACCACGCCCAAGCTCGAGGCCAGGGATGCCGTCGCCGAGAATGTGCAGGCCGGCATCGACGCGGTGAACGGCCTGCTCGACGCCTCGGCCGCCACGGTCACCCGGGGGGCGAGGCTCAAGGAAAACGCCCTCGCACTGGTGGAGAAGTCGAGGGACTCCCCTCCGCAGTTCGTGGCTGAGGTGAAGGGCAACCCCCTCGGCGCCGCAAAGGCCTCGGCCACTGTGACCAAGAGCATCAAGGCCATCGGCGAGACCGGGCCCCAGGCCGACAAGCTCGTGGGCGCCGGCTCCCGCATGGCCGCCGAATTCACCGAGGTGTTCGGCAGCGAAAGCTGAGCGCTACTCCTGCACGGTCACGGTGCGACTGCCCTTGGTCTGCCCGGTCTGCATGTCGATCGTCGCCTCGCCGGCCAGGGCCCAGGTGAGCTCGTTCTCGTCGAGGGTGGCCGCCTCGACAGGGTCGACGGCGATGCGCGAGGCGCCCATCAGCACCGTGCCGTCGCAGTTGAGCCAGATGGTCCAGAGGTCGCCAACGCGCGGCGGGTCGTTGCCGTCGAACTCGAGCACCACCTCGGCGCACTCGTGCACCGCGGGGTAGTCGACCTCCTCGGCGGAATCGAGCACGGCGGTGTCTTTCTCGTCAGGCGTGCAGGCTAGGGCGATCAGCGCGATGAGCATCGTGCGTGAAGCCTATCCACATGCCCTCGCGCGGGCGGAGACCTGGATGGAAGGGCGCGGGGGGGGCGAGAGCCGCCTGTTTTGACGGTGCCCACTGGCGTCGGCAAGACCTACGCTGCCACGCTCGCGGCGCTCTGTGCCCGGTCAGGTGCGCCGCAGCGAGGTGGCCGCTGCCGAGGCCTCCCTCAAGGTCGAGACCGGGGGCGAGGCGACTAGCGCCTACCAACTACGCTCGAAGGACGGCGAGATTCTCCAGCTCAACGCCTACGCCAAGTAGAAAAAGGGTTCCGGAAAAAGGTGCCGAAAAAGGTGCCGGAGGTTAAGGGTTAAGACTTCGGCCTGCGTCCACGGCGCTCTGCTACACTCCGCCGCCATGCTCGCCCTCCTCGTCACGGCGATGGCCGCAACCTTCGACATCGTGACCGATGACAGTGTGACCCGCGCCGCCCTTGGCAACTGTCCCAGCGCCGAGCCGCGGCTCCTCGACCGAGTGGATCGCGATCCCGACGACCTCGCCGCCCGCGTGGCGCTCGACGGTTGTCGCGTGGGCGGTGCCGCCCTGGAGACTGCCCTCGCCGACCTGGCGAGTCTCTACCAGGTGGGCGCCCCATTCGATCCAGGCCTTTTGCTCAGGCGTCGCGACACGCAGCCCGGGGACCGCGAGAAGCTACTCAAGGAAGCCCAGGTGGCAGGCGGATTCCTCGTGCGCGCCCTCGTCGAGAAAAAGCGGTGGTCCGACGCCCAGGTCGCGCTCTACGAGATGGACAAGCGAGTGGGTGCTTCCGCGCCGCTCGCCGCCGCGAAGGTGGTGGTGGAACGCGGCCAGAACGGCGCTGCGGCGGCGTGGACCCCGGCCACGACCGCCCTGTACACCTACCCCGAAGACGCCGACGTGCTCGAGCAGGTGGCGCTGGTCGTCTTTGACGATGGCGCTCGGGCCCCGGCCGACGTGATCGACGCCGTGCTCGTGCGTGGGCGGCCGTCGGCGAAGCTCAACGTGCTCATTGGCCTCGCGCGCGCCGGGCGCGGCAAGGACTGCCTCGCTCGCGTGGACAGCGTGCGCGTGCCGGAGGACTACGCCGGTCGCCTGCGCGCCGCGAGCTACCGCTGCGCCGTCACCGGGCGCGACCTCGACCGGGCCAGCGCCATCGTGGCCAAGGGCTCGACCGGTCTCGACGCCCGGGTGATGGCCGAGCACGCCGAGATCTGGCTCTCGCAGGGCGCCAACGAGGCGGCCTACGACCTCGTCGAGCCAATCGTGATGGAAGACAGCAAGGCCGCGGAGGTGGCTCTGCGCGCCTTGCAGGCCATGGGTCGCGATGCAGAGATGACCGCGCTGGCGGCGAAGTTGCCATCGACCTCGGTGGCGCGCCTCGCGGCCGCGGTGGCTCTTTTCAACGCGCGCCGCTACGACGCCGCGCTGGCGCTACTGCCCTTGGACTGCTTCGCTTATTCTGGCACCAACGTCCAACTCTGCGAGAGCGCGCGCCTCGGCTCTCTGCGGGCGCCGGGCCGATAGCCTCGCCTTGGGATACCGTGCGCCCGTGATTTTGCTCGCTCTCGCCTGCTCGAAGCCCTTTCCCGGCACCGGCCCGGGCGAGTACGCCGAGTTGACGGTCGCGCCGGGCGAGACGACGGTCTACACCGGCCCCGAGGGTGGCGACGCCACTCAGTTCGTGGTGGCCGGCGTCCGTGCGAGCGGCGAGGAGGAGGAACTCCCAGAGGCCGAGTGGACCCTGTCCAACCGGACCGTCGGCGACATCGATGCCACCGGCCTCTTCGCGCCCTCGGCGAGCAATGGCGGGGTGAGCTACGTGACCGCCCGGTACGCTGGCCTCGAGGCCAACGCGCTCGTCACCGTCGTCTTCGAGAACTCGCTCGTCGACGAGGGCATCGACCCCGCGCTCTTCGAGGCGCCGCGCTTCCCGCACGACGGGCTCTGGCTCTACCCGGAAGACAACGTCAATCTCCCCCGCAACACGCCGTCCATTCGCTTCATGTGGAACGAGGTGGGACAGTCTGCCGTGAAGCTTCGTTTTCGTAGCGAGGTGACCGACCTGAGCGTGTACACCAGCGGCACGAGCTGGACCGCCGACGAGGCCACCTGGGCTGCCCTGGTGGGCACCAACGCCGGCGGCTCGGTGGAGGTGGAGCTATCCATGGTGGTGGGGAGCGAGGTGTGGTCGGAGGAGATCGTCACCATCAACGTCAATCGTTTCGACGCGCGCGGCAGCATCTACTACTGGTCGACATCCGCCAGCGGCATCCGCGAGATCCCGTACGGCGAGAGCGCGGTGGACTTCCTCACCGCCTCTTCCAGCGGCTACTGCGTGGGCTGTCACTCGGTGCGCGGCGACAAGATCGCGTTTACCTACGACGGCGGTAACGGCCCGCTCGGCGTCAAGCGCCTCGTCGACCAGAGCGACATCGTGGCCTACGCGTCCGGTACGTACGGCAACTTCAACACCTTCTCGCCGGACGCCTCCGAGTTGCTCGTCGCCTACATGGGCCAGTTGACCCTCTACGACGCCGAGACCGGGGTTGCCCTCGAGTCCCTTGCCGCCGGCGCCTACGCCACTCACCCCGACTGGTCGCCCGACGGGAACCGCGTGGCCATGGTGCTCAACAACGGGGACGGCGGCGACTGGTATTTCTCTGGCGGCAAGATCGCGGTGATGGAGCGTTCCGGCGGCACGTGGTCGAGTCCGGTCGTGGTGTACGACCCGCCCGACCCCTACAACGCCTACTACCCGGCATGGTCGCCCGATGGCGAGTGGATCGCCTTCAACGTGTCGACGGAGGACAGCTACGCCGATCCGGACGCCGCAGTGTACGTCAGCAATCCGGACGGGTCGATCGTGGTGGAGCTGGCGGCGGCGAACCTCGTCACCGGGCTGACGAACTCCCTGCCCCGCTGGGGACCCTTGCCCGACGACGACGTGATGTGGCTCGCCTTCTCGTCGAACCGGGTGTACGGGAACGTGACGGCGGGGAACCCGCAGCTCTGGGTGGCCGGCTTCGACCCGGTACGCGCCGCGGCGGGCACCGACCCCTCGTGGCCGGCGTTCTGGTTGCCGGGACAGGACGCGTCGCAGAACAACCACATCCCGATGTGGGCCGAGTGACCTGGCTGCTCCTCGCGTGTGGCGACGCGCCGGTCGAGGCCGAGAACGAGCGCCGCGCCGTGGACTACGCCGGGAAGGCGGGGACGCACCTGGCCTACGCGCCGGCTGACACGCCGGACGAGGCGCCCCTCTGGCTCGCCATCGACGCCGCCGCGTGGGAGTTCCGCGAGGGCACGGCCTGGGACGAGGCGACGGTGCTGTCGCGACACGAGATCTCGGTTGACGGTCCCCTGCTGGTGGACGGCGTGGAGTTCTTGCCGGCTGCGCCGGCGAAGTCGAGCGACTACACCGCCTACTACGGCACCTTCCCCGACACGGTGTCGACCGATGTGCCGGTGGGCGATCTCGCCGGGCCCTGGGTCTTCGCCCGCGAGCTCGGGCCGGTCCGAACCGCGGTGGCGGGGGTCGAGCGCGACCTGGTGTACTACGAGTACGTGGAGGGAGACAGCGGGGACTAGAACTCGTCGTAGTACCCGATCCCCCACTTCCCGAACCGGAAGTACCAGCGCCCGTGCGCGTTCTTGCCCACGGTGAGGAACCAGAAGCTCACCGAGTAGCCCACGCCGCCACTGGACACGTTGACTCGGAGCGGGCCCACCTTGAAGCTGCGGCGGAGGAAGAAGCCCACCTACAGGGCTACCCGCTTGAGCAGATCAGGGCGCTCCAGGCACTCGCCCGCCCCCATGACCACGCAGCGGAGCGGGTCTTCCGCCACCACCACCGGGAGGCCGGTCGCGTCGCGCAGCACCTCGTCGAGGTGGCGCAACTGCGAGCCGCCGCCGGCGACGACGATGCCCTGGTCGATGATGTCGGCCGCGAGCTCGGGCGGGGTGCGCTCGAGGGTGGATCGTACGGCCTCGATGATCTGGGCCACGCTGTCGGAGAGGGCCTCGGCGGTGTCTTCCCCGGTGAGCTCGAATTCCCGCGGCGTGCCGTTGCTCAGGTCGCGACCGCGCACGCGGATGGCGAGCCGCGACGGCGGCGGCGCCGCGCAGCCCACCGCGAGCTTCACGTCTTCCGCGGTGCGCTCGCCGATGAGGCAGTTGAAGCGACGCTTCACGTAGGCGGCGATCGCATCGTCCATGGCATCGCCAGCCACGCGCAGGGACTGGCTGGTGGCGATGCCGCCGAGCGAGATGACCGCCACCTCGGTGGTGCCGCCGCCGATGTCGACGACCATGCTGCCCACGGGCTCGGTGACGGGGAGGCCGGCGCCGATGGCGGCCGCCAGAGGCTCGGAGACCAGGAGCACCTCGCGCGCCCCGGCGGAGCGGGCCGACTCCTGCACCGCGCGTTTCTCCACCTCGGTGATGCCGAAGGGGATGCACACCACCACGCGCGGCTTGGACACGCTGCGCTTGCCGAGCGCCTGCTGGATGAAGTACCGCAGCATCGACTCGGTAGTGTCGAAGTCGGCGATCACCCCGTCTTTCAGGGGACGGATGGCCACGATGTTGCCCGGGGTGCGCCCCACCATGCGCTTGGCCTCGGCGCCCACGGCGAGCACCTTGCCGGTCACCGTGCCCGGCCCCTTCTGCGTGGCCACCACGCTAGGCTCGTCGACGACGAGGCCGCGCCCGGTGGCGTAGACGAGGGTGTTGGCCGTGCCCAGGTCGATCGCCAGGTCGCTGGAGAACATGCCGAGCGCCGATTCGAGCAAGCCTGACTCCGAGTGCGGGGAGCCTAGCTCGCTGGGCGCGTCCCGTCAGTTCCGGCGCTCGATCTTCGGCCCATCATACTCGTCGATCTCCACCACCGGCTTACCGATGAGCTCCGCGAGTTCGCGCGCCTTGAAGTCGATCGGGTCGTTGCCGCCCGCGTAGACGTGGCGCTCGCCCCTGCTGGTGACGACGTAGACCATGAAGGTCATGGGTCGCGTGTTCCGCACGTACTCCACCGACGCCACATCCTTCCAGAAAACGCGCTGAGCGTCGATGTTGTCGGGGGTCTTGGTGGTGAACACGATCGACTCGGTTTCCTTGTCGATACTGATGTTCTGCGTGCGGAACTGGCCGTACATGTAGTTGAAGGCCAGCGAGGCTACCAGCGAGGTGCCCACGCCGAGGAAGAGCAGGGTCCACCAGGGGGACTTGCGCTTCGGCGCCACGACGTGGAAGTCGTGGAAGCAGTGCCTGCAGAGGTTCGCGATCTGCGGCACCTCGGCGTTGCAATTCGGGCAGATCTTGGTGGACACCCGGGCTCCGGACGGGAAGGTCGCATTCATAGAGAAGGCGCCCCTAGCTGTCAAGCGCGGCGAACGGCCATTGACACCCTTCTTTCTCGGGCGTACGCGCCGCGTCACCGATGGCGATCCTTCCGCTGAGCCCGCGCCTCCTGGCGCTTCCCTGGTGGGGGCTGCTCGGGGCGCGTCGCGCCATCGCCGAGTTTCGCGCGCCGATGCTGGAGTTGCGCGTGGGTGGCCGGGCCAGCCTGCCTCCCCCCGAGGTGTTGCGCGCGCTGGTACACGCCCCCGACGTGCGCGGGCTCTGGCTCAAGGTCGAGCGTCTCGGCGGCGGGCAGGCCACGCTGGTGGCGGCGGCAGAGGCGCTGCGCGCGGCGCGTGCCGCAGGGCGACTGGTGGTGGGCGAGTTCGACTGGATGGGCAACGCCGAGCTGCTGCTCGCCAGCGCCTGCGACCGCGCCTACGTGCGTCCCGGCTCGCAGACCTGGTGCGTGGGCCTCGGCGGCACGCTGCGCTTCTTCGGCAGCCTGCTGGGCCGGCACGGCGTGTCTTTCGACGTGGAGGCGGTAGGAGAGTTCAAGGCCTTCGGAGAGCAGTTCTCGCGAGGCTTCGCCTCTGCGCCGAACCGCGAGGCCATGCGCACGCTCATCGACGACCTGCAGGCGGAGTGGATCGGGGCGATCGCGGCGGGCAGGCAGCGCCCGGCGGCCGAGGTCGGGGACGCCATCAGGAGCGGGCCGAGTCTCGGCGAGGAGCTCCGCGACGCGGGCCTCGTGGACGGCGTGGCCTACGCCGACGAGGTGGCGGCCGAGGTCGAGAAGCTCGTGGGCGCTGCGCCGCGCGTGGTGCCCTTTGGCGCCTGGTACGCGCAGTTTCGCCGTCACCGGGCGACGGGCGCCTGGATGCTCGGGCACGCTGCCGTGCCGGTGTTGCGGCTCGAGGGCGCGATCGTCGACGGGCAGGGCCAGCCGGGGGCGCCGGTGGTCCCCGCCGCCGTGGTCATCGAGCAGCTCCGCCGCTGGGAAGAAGACGACGCCGTCAGGGCGGTGGTGCTGCACGTGAACTCGCCGGGCGGGAGCGCAGCGGCGAGCGACATCATCTGGCGAGGTGTGTCGAGGCTGGCGGCGAAGAAGCCCGTCGTGGCCAGCTTTGGGGACGTGTGCGCCTCGGGCGGGGTGTACCTCACGGCGGCCTGCACCGAGCTTGTCTGCGCGCCCTCGTCGATCACCGGCAGCATCGGCGTCATCGCCGGGAAGCCGGTGCTGCGCGCAGCCATGGAACGGCACGGCGTGCACAGCGAGGACTTGCTGGCCTCGCCCCACGCCGACGTCTTCGCCGAGACGGCCTTCTCGCCGGGCACGCGGGCTCGCGTGCGCGCGGGGCTCGACGCGATGTACCGCCAGTTCGTCGACCGGGTGGCCACCGGCCGCAAGCGCCCCTACGAGGAGGTGGAGCCGATGGCGCGGGGACGGGTGTGGTCGGGTCGGCGGGCGCAGGCCCTCGGCCTGGTCGATCACCTCGGCGGCATCGACGTGGCGCTTCGGCGGGCGAGCGAGCTGGCCGGGGTGTCGCAGTGCCGTAGCTGGGACGTGCGCGTGGCGCCCCGCGGCGGCTGGATCCTCCGCGCGCTGCGAGGCCACGCGCGGGCCCTGCTGCCCGAACTCTCGCTCCTCGATCGCGCGCCGTTGGCGGCGCGCTTGCTGGCGGAGGCGCCGGGGGAGGCGCTCGCCCTGTGGCCCTTCGAACTCGACGTGCGGTAGGAGCGGGGTGCTATGTTGAGGCGGCGAGGATCCATGCTGCGCTCTCCGCCGCTCCGCACCGTCGCCTTCGCTGCCCTGCTCGGATGCGCTGCGCTGGTGCCCCATCGCGCCGTCGCGGGTTGCCCGGCCGCATACACCAGCGAGCAGCTGGTCAACGACCTGACCATGCTCCAGTTGGCGCTGCGCAACCTCGACGAGGCCTCCTTCAACGCGGCCGGCGCGAGGCTCGAGGCCGGCATTGGCTGCGTGGGCAACCCGGTGCCCGCCATGGTCTTCGCCAGCGCCTACCGCTACATCGGCGCCTACCGCTACCTTCAAAAAGACACGGCAAACGCGCGCCTGTGGTTCGTGTCCTCGCTGGAGCTTGATCCGACCTACAACTGGGACGCCTCCGAGCTCGAGCTCGACAGCCCGATGCGGCAGGTGTTCGAGGAAGAGCGAGCCCGGGCGCAGGTGCCCGTGGTCCCGATCCCCGGCAAGGTGCTCGCCCAACCCGCGGGCTCCACCCTGTCGCTCGACGGTCGCCCGCTCGACAAGGCGGCCGCCACGCCCGATCGTCCGCACGTCTTGCAGCAGGTGGCCACGAGCGACCGTTCCATCCGTGGAACTTGGGTGATCCAGGGCAACGACATCCCGGCGCAGTTCCTGCAGGACGCCGACCTTGTCGGTCCCACCCCCGAGGAGGCGGCAAAGGCGGAGAAGGCCTCGAAAAAGTTGGTGAAAGAAAAGAAGTCGAAGGAGCAGATGGCTCAGGTCGAGTACACCGATTCCGGCGCGGTCAAGGTGGAGCGCCTTCGCCCACCGGAGAAGACGCCGCTCATGGTGATCGGTGCCGTCGGCATCGCGGGCGCCGCGGGCATCTACGCCGCCACCTTCGCCACTCACGATCAGTTCGAGAACGCCAACAGCACCGAGGACCTCGTGGCTGCCCAGACGCTCACCAACGCGCTGGTCCTCACCTCGGGCGGTGTCTTCCTGATCGGAGCGGGCATCGGTTACTGGGGCATCGTGCTGGACGGCGGAGCGGGTGTCGGGATCTCCGGTCACTTCTGAGGGCTGGGTCGGTCGCAGCGGGCGTCGCTACCGCCCCGCGCCAGGCCACGCGGGAGTGGACGGCGGGATGGCCTCGGTGCGCCCGGTGGTGCCCGTGGGCCCGCCCGTCGCGACGTCGTCGCCACGGGAGGGCGTCTTGGTGGCGCTGAAGCTGGCGCGGCCCGACGATCCCCTGTCGGTCGAGGCTCTGGGTCGAGAGGTCGAGGTTTTCGAGGCCCTGTGCCGCGCGCCCGGTGAGCCGCCCTGCCCGCGCCTCTACGACGTCGTGGGCAGCCCCGCGGCTGGTCTGCTCATGGAGTGGTGCCCCTCCGACCTCGAGCGATGGTGGGTCGGCCGGTGTGCCGACCCCGCCTCCTTTGGCGAGCTGTGTAGCGTGCTGGCCGAGGTGTGTCGCCGCGTGCAGGAGTACGCCGCCGTGGCCGAGATGGAACTGGGGCGGCGGGTGATCCACGCCGACATCAAGCCGCGAAATGTGCTGCTCAACGAGCCGGGCCGCTGGTTGCTCACCGACTTTGGGGCGTCGAAGTCGCGGTCGGTCGACGACCCGAACTGGGCGGCCACCAAGATGATCCTCGGCACGGAGAACTTCATCGCGCCCGAGGCCCTGTTCAACGCCCGCAAGACGCATCCCGCTGCCGCCGACACCTGGTCGCTCGGCTGTACCTTCTTCGCGCTCCTGCGCATGCGCGTGCTCCTGCGCGGTGGCGGCAAGATGCCCCCCAACGGCACTCACGCGCATCACTTCCGTACCCACCGCGCCGCGCTGGTGGCCGACCTCCACCTGCGGAAGCCGAATGCCTTCGCCGACCGTGAGCTCGACCCGGCCGCGCTCCCGAGCCCCGATCGACTGCCCGACCGCGATCGCGGGGCCGTGATGGCCGCGGTGGGGGGCACCCTCGGCAACGAGCGCCTGGAGGCGAGGCTGGGGAACGACACGATCAACTTGCTCGACCGCGCCTTGCAGATCGACCCTGCGCGTCGCTACACCGATGCGCTCGAGATGGCGAGCGACTTCGAGGCGCTCGCCACTCGCTGGAAGGAGCTGGCGGTTCGCGTCGATGGCGGGCCCAGCGGTCCCCGCGACAACGCGCCGGCCGTCTCGGCGCCCGCGCCCCGTGCGCCTCCACAACCGGCGCCGGCCCGCCGCGCGTCGAGCGGGAGCTGGGTGAAGGGGCTCGTGGCGTGGGCGGCCCTGGTCGGCATGGGCGGCATGGTCACGCTCGGGTGTCTCGGCCTCGGCTGGGCGGTGTACGTGTCGATGCAGGCAGCGAGCGGCTCCGCTCGCCCGGCGCCCACCCCGGCCGAGGCCCAGGCCATCCTGGCCGAGCCCGCGGTGGTGGAGCGCGAGGTGGCGCCGGTTCCTCCAGCCGAGGTGCCGAAGCCCCGCGCCACCGCCGCCCGGGCGAGAGGGGAGCCTGCGTTGGTGATGGTCTTCGGAGCGGAGTCCTACCTCGTGGGCGGGGGCAAGCGCCGGTCCCCCGGGACGGTGCCCGCCGGGAGCTACGAGCTCTTCGCCGCCACCGGCGAGGGGGGCAGCTTCGTGTCGCACGGGGACTTCGAGGTGGAGCCGGGCGAGGAGCTCACGTGGCGGTGTGGATTCGGTAAGTGCCGCGTCGCTGACTGAGGGCGACGGCCGAGCGCGCGTGCTACAGCGGCCGGATGCGCATCACCCGGGTCTACACCCGCACCGGCGACGAGGGGCAGACCCGTCTCGTGGGCGGTCAGGTTGTCGCGAAGGACCACGTTCGCATCGCCGCCTACGGCACCGTCGACGAGCTCAACGCGATCCTGGGCATCGCGCGCGTGATGAACGGGCAATCCCACGCTGAGCCCGCGGTGATCGCGCGGATCGACGCGATGCTTCACCGCGTGCAGAACGACTGTTTCAACGTGGGCTCCGACCTGGCAACGCGCCGCGAGGACCGCTGGCCGGGCATGTACCGGGTGGGTGCTGACGATGTGAAGCGCCTCGAGGAGTGGATCGACGCACTCAACGACGACGTGGGCCCGTTGCGGGAGTTCATCCTCCCCGGGGGCGGGCCGGTGGGGGCCTTCCTCCACCAGGCCCGCACGGTCTGCCGCCGCGCCGAGCGAGAGGTGGTGCGCTTGCTCCGCGAGGAGCCCGAGGCGGGGGCAGGCCCGATGACCTACCTCAACCGGCTCTCTGATTTCTTGTTCGTGCTGGGAAGGTGGGCCGCGAAGCACCTCGGCGAGCCGGAGTTGCTCTGGGAGCGGCCCGCACCGGCAACGCCGGCGGGCGAGGCGAGTTAGCCGTTCGGCCCCTGAGAGGTTTTCGTGGCTGAGCTTGGCGTGCAGAAGGAGAACGTGGACAACTTGCGTCGGTCGGACGCCACGACCGTGAGCGTGCTCGTGGCCGACCTGCTTCGGCTCCACATCGAGCGCATCGAGACGGCCTGCGTGGCCGACCTGTTCGCGCTCGCCGACGCGCAGCTCCCGTCGGCTCTGTCGGCCGACGTGAAGAACTGGGCCACGCGCGCCTCGCGCGACATCGTCGACCTGCCCGAGGGCCCGGCGCGGCGCGCCTTCCTCGCTGAGGTTGGTTCCTTGCCCGCCGGCAAGGTGGCGAACCGGCTGCGCGAGGCGATCAAGGGCATGGCAGGGAACGGCTCCGCCGCGACCATCGCCACGCTCGATGAACTGGCGCAGGCGTGGGAGGCCGAGGAGGCCGAGAACGTGGTGCTGCCCACGCGGCCCACCAGGACCGTCACCGGTGCCAGCGCCCCGGAGGCCTCCGCCGCGCCCCGCAAGGCGGTGGGCGCGCCCAGGCGTGGCTTCGCGGCCAAGACCCCAGCCGCCGACGTGGATCCCCGCCGGGCCGCCTTCGTGCGCGACGACGCCGTCAGCCGGCTCAAGGAGTACGGCGAGAAGGGGCTCAAGGAGAGCATCTTCGTGGCGGGCATCAAGCACCGCAGCCCCTTCAAGGACATGACCGAGGCCGAGATCAAGTCGGAGCTCCGTCGCCTCGAGCGCGAGCGCAAGGTGAAGCACACCGGCGAGCGGTGGATGATCCGCTAGGCTGTAGAGGCCGTAGGAGTCAGGCCGGAGGAAGGCGCCCGGGGAACCAGCGGTGGTGCCCCGGGGCGTCTACTCCGGCGTGACTTGGGACTTCTTCTTTCGGGGGGCTCGCTTTCGAGGGGACCTAGTCCTCGGGGCGTCGGCGCTCGGCGCGGCGGCAGAGGGGACCTCGTCGGCGGATGGAGGCACGTCCCCGGGCGATACATGTGATACATCAGTGATGATATTTGTATCATTTGTATCAGCGTCGACCACCATCGCGCTCGGGCAGGCGCTGTCGTGGTCGCCGGTGGATTCCATCGTGCTGGGCATCTCGGCGGGGGCGCTCGTGTCGGGCTGGGCGGCGGCCGTCTCCTCGGCGAAGATGGAGCGGCGGATGAGCGGGCCCACGCGCAGGCGCTTGCTGCCGAGGATCTCGAGGGCGCGTTCCTCCAGGAGCGCGTTGAGCTCGGCCGCCGAGGCGGGCGGCTGGATGGGCGCGGTGGGGGCGCGGACCGGTTCGCCGTCGGGGTGCAGGATCGCGCCCACGCGGACGAGGGAGCCGAGCACGGCGCGTACCGCCTCGGGGTCGTAGCCACCTTGCACCAGGTCGCCCTGGAGGTACTGCACGGCGAGGCGGCGCGACTTGGCGATGCGGTCGTTACAGGCGGCCACCAGGGCCTCGAGGATGGGCTGGCGCTCCACGGCGAGGCCGATGTCGAGCCCCTCTGCCACCAGCGCGTCGAGGGCTTCCACCACCACCCGCGGCAGGCGGCGCTGGGGTGGGCTCTCCGCCGGGGCTTCCGCAGGCAGGGCCGCGGCGTCGGGGGTGGAGGAGCTGGGCGCCGACGACGGGCCAGCCTCGGGCTCGGCCGAGGCGCGGTCGTTGCGAAGCTCAACGCGGAAGCCGCCGGCGCGGTCGTCGCGGCGGAGCGACACCAGCCCCTCGGCCTGCGCGCGCTCGAGAAAGCGGGCGAAGGTGGAGAACCCGAAGTCGTCCTCGTCGAAAGTGGGGAGCTTCCGCTTCATGGAGGTCTTGAGCACGCTCGCGTGTACCGGCCCACCCTCGTCGCGCTGCACGTTCTGCAGTGTCTCGACGAGGAGGTTGAAGGCCATGTCGAGCTTCGGCTTGGCCCCGGCGCTCGCGCCGTCGTCGTCGTCGTCGTCCTCGTTGTCGGGCGTGCTGACGGGCGTGACCTTGGTGGCCCTCACCAGCGTGTCGTAGAACATGAACTCGTCGCAGACGTTGGCGATGAGCCGGCTGGTGCTGCCCCGGGTGCCGATGCCGATGACCCTGCGGTTGAGTTCTTTGAGGCGGGTGACCAGCGGGGTGAAGTCGCTGTCACCTGATACAATCACGAATGTATCGAGATACTCACGGTTGAAGGCGATTTCCATCGCGTCGACCACCAGCGCGATGTCGCCCCGGTTCTTGTCGCCGTGGCCGGTGGCCGGGAGCTCCACCATCGTGACCCCCTGCTCCGCCAGGCGTGTCTTGTGCCGTTGCCAGCGGTCCCAGTCGCAGTAGGCGCGGGCCACGAGGATGCGCCCGAGGTCTTTCAGGCGGCGCATGACCACGCGCACGTCGAACTCCCCGAGGCCCTCCTGGCGCGAGCCCTTGGCGATGTTGTCGAAGTCGAAGAGTACGCAGAGGTTGCGTTCCACGGGGTATCCGGGAGGGGAGGGGAGGGGAGGCGGGCGCCGGGCGATAACGCAGGTGCCGACCGGGCGCGAATGCCTTGGCGCCGCGGGAGAGCCGATCGCGATAGCCCGCGCCGATGTCTACGCGCTTCGAGGGAACCGGTCGCTACGTGGCCGACGAGGGCCTGACGGCCGACGTGAACGCCGCGATGGTGCTGGGTCGCCCACTTCTCGTGAAGGGCGAACCCGGAACGGGCAAGACCATGCTCGCCGCTGCCGTGGCCGAGTCGCTCGGGATGCCGTTGCACGTGTGGTCGATCAAGTCCACCACCAAGGCGGTGGAGGGGCTCTACACCTACGACGTGGTGCAACGCCTCAACGACGCGCGCTTCGGCGATGGCGACGTGAAGGACATCCGCCGCTACATAAAGCTCGGCGTGCTCGGCGGTGCTTTCGCCGCGCCCGCGCGGTCGGTGGTGCTCATCGACGAGGTTGACAAGGCCGACCTCGAGTTCCCCAACGACCTCTTGCGCGAGCTCGACGAGATGGTGTTTCACGTCCCAGAGCTCGACGAGACGGTGAAGGCCGTGCACCGCCCGGTGGTGATCATCACCAGCAACGCCGAGAAGGAACTGCCCGACGCCTTTCTGCGCCGGTGCGTGTTTCATTACATCGCCTTCCCCGACCGGGAGCGGATGAAGCGGATCGTCGACGTGCACCTGCCAAACCTGCCCGAGAAGCTGGTGGAGGCCGCGTTCCAGCGCTTCTACGGGCTGCGTGGTCGCGAGGGCCTGCGCAAGAAGCCATCCACCAGCGAGCTCATCGACTGGCTCACCGTGCTCGTGCGCGCCGGCGTGCCGCCGGAAGAGGTGACCACCCGCTTCCCTTTCCCCGGCGTGTTGCTCAAGCAGGAAGCCGACCTGGAGGCGGTGAAGGGCCACCGCTGATGTTGCTCACCCTGCTCTACAACCTCCGCGCGCAGGGCCTGAAGGTCGGCGCCGGGGAGTGGCTGGCCTTCCTGCGGGGCGTGGAGCAAGGGCTCGCCGAGGATCTCGACGGCCTGTACTTCCTGGCCCGCGCGGTGCTGGTACACACCGAGGCGCACTACGACGTTTTCGACGTGGCCTTTACCGCCGCCTTCGAGGGGGTGGAGCTTCCGCCCAAGCTCAAGGACGAGCTTGCCGGCTGGCTCGCCGAGGCCAAGCAGGCCATCGGCGAGCGGGTGCCTCACGACTTCGACTCGCTGGAGGCGATGCGGAGGGAACTCGAGAAGCGACTGCGGGAGCAGAAGGAGCGCCACGATGGCGGCGGCTACTGGGTGGGCACCGGGGGCAGCTCGCCCTTCGGCAACTCGGGCCGCGCCGACCAGGGAATCCGCATCGGCGGCGAGGGCGGTGGCCGCAGCGCGGTGCAGGTGGCGGGGGAGCGTCGCTGGGCGGGCTACCGCACCGACCTCACGCTCGGCACTCGCGACTTCAAGACGGCGCTCGCGACCCTGCGCAAGTTTGGCCGCGAAGGGAAGGAGGAGCTGGATATCGACGGCACCATAGACAAGACTGCGAAGAACGCGGGGGAGA
Source organism: Deltaproteobacteria bacterium (assembly GCA_016875435.1). Lineage (GTDB taxonomy): Bacteria > Myxococcota_A > UBA796 > UBA796 > SXON01 > SXON01. The sequence goes on from VGRE01000016.1 coordinate 16,261, forward strand.
TCGAGCTCGACATCCGGAAGGAGCGCATCAACCGCGTGAAGCTGGTGCTCCTGATGGACACGGGCGGCAGCATGGAGCCGCACACCCAGCTGGTGTCGCGCCTGTTCACGGCGGCGAAGGCGCTCAAGACCTTCAAGAGCTTCGACGCCTGGCACTTCCACAACGCGCCCTACGGCTTTCTCTACAAGGACTACCGCAGCTTCGAGCGCACCCCCACCGCGCAGGTGCTGGAGAAGCTCACGCCACAACACCGCTGCGTGTGGGTGGGCGACGCGAGCATGGCGCCGTGGGAACTGTTCCAGGGGGCAGGCTGGGGCGAGCCTGGACCGACAGGGATCCAGTGGCTGCAGCGCTTCTCCCAGCGTTGCCCGGCCAGCGTCTGGCTCAATCCCGATCCCGTTCGGTACTGGGACCACCCCACCGTGCGGGCCATTGGCTCGTCGATCCCGATGTTCCCGCTCACCCTCGACGGCCTGCGCCGGGCGATGTCGCGACTACGAACCGTCACCTGACCGGGGGAGAGAGGCGCGCGACGAGGTGCCGAACGCCGTCTTGCTACGGCTGCGACTGGTGGATTCGAACTGCTGCTGCTTGCGCGCGTGCTCGCTCATGTCCACGCTGAAGCGCGCCTCCTCGGCGAGGAGGGTGGCGTGCAGGGCGAGCAGGGCGGGATCCTCGCCCATGTAGCGGGAGAGGTGGAGCCGCGTGGCGTGGATGGCGGCGGGCGCGAGATCGAAGCGGCGTTGCCGGTTCAGGCGCACGGCGGCCAGCCGCGCGAGGTCAGCGTGGCGCCCCGCCGCCAGCCGATCCACCTCGACTCGCCTGGGCTGCGCGTCGTTCTCCTCGCCGGCAGCGAAGGTGTAGGCCAGCCGGGCCGTGGCGACCTCGGGATGATCGCGGTCGGCCACGGAGGCGGTGCAGGCGAGGACCTCGCCCTCGCGGCCCAGGGGAAACCGGAGCTGCACGATGGTGTCGTTCTGCTCGGCGCTGGCGAGGTTGCCGAGGGGGATGCTGAGCCGGTGGCGTGTGAAGGACCCGAGCTGGGGCCCCACCCAGCGGGCCTCCACGCCCGGGGGAAGATCCAGCTGGAGCATCACGTCGCGCTGGCTCACCTCCAGCACGTCGCCCAGCTCGTTGCGCACGTGCCGCTCGATGTCGGCGGCCGACTGCACGTAGAAGTAGTTGCCCGTGCCCGCGTCGGCCATGGCGCGCAGCAGGTCCTCGTCGACGTCGGTGCCCACGCCGAAGGTGGAGAGGGTGATGCCGCGCTGGCGCAGTTCGCGCGCGTGTCGCGACAGGTCGTCGGCGCTGGTGACCTCGCAGTTGGCCTGCCCGTCGGTGAGCAACAGGCACCGGGCGAAGGTGTCGCGATCGAGGCCCTCCGCGATCGAAGCGCACGCGGTGAGAAAGCCGCGGAAGAGGTTGGTGGATCCACCCGGGCGCACCTCGGCGAGCAGGGCGCTGGCGCTGACCACGTTGGTGCGCGTGGCCAGCATCAACGAGACGTCGACGAGCACGGTGTCGTCGAAGGTAGTGACCGAGAATCGGTCGGACGGCAGCAGGCGGTCGAGACAGGCCAGGAGCGCCGCCTTCGCGGTGTCGAGTTTGCCGCCGCCCATGGAGCCCGAGCGGTCGAGACAGAAGCCGATCCGCGCCGGGGGACGGGGCCGCGCGTCGGTGACGACGGGCGCCACGTAGCGCACGTGCAGGTGGCGGTGGCTGCCGCCGCCGGTCCAGACCAGGGAACGCTCGGTGTCGAGGATGAGGCTCATGTCTTCTCGGTGAAGAGGGTGCGGGCTTGCTCGAGGAGGCGGTCGAGCTTGCGCCGGGTGTCGGCGTCGAGCGGCCGGCGGACGTGGATCTCCACGTCGGGGTGAACGGTCGTGCGTTCCCAGGTGTTCCGGGCGGGCGTGTAGGGCTGGACCGCCGGCCCCGAGAGGATCGACACCGCCTGGTGCGCCGCGGAGGGTGGGGACGCGGTGCCGCTCGGGCCACAGCCCCCTCGGTCGCCCCCTCGAGCGCTGCTGAGCGCCTGGCTGATGTAGTCGAGGGCGTTGGACGTGCCCGGCTCGAGGAGCTGCGCGCGCTCGGCGGGCGTGATGGCGTCGAGGCGACTCCGGATCTCGGCGAGGGGGAGGTGCTGGCGCTGAAGTGCCTTGATGAGCCGGAGCCGCTGGAGGGCGTCGGCCGGGTAGGTGGCCCGGGGACCCTGGCTCGCCGCGGGCGGCATGAGCCCGGAGCTGATGTAGTAGCGAACCGTGCGCGGGGTGACGTCGGCCGCCTCGCACAGGTCGAGAAGGGTGTACTCGTCCATCGGTGTAGAATCTACACACCTACGTAGCACTGTCAAGTTAGGGCGTCGGCGAGTCTCGCCGGGACCTCAGTCGCACTCGTAGTTGGTGCCGCCGAAGGTGGACCACTTCAAGGTGGCGTCGTTGTCCTGGAGGCAGACGCAGGCCTGCGAGCCCCCCTTGCGCATGTCGACGTCGATGTACATCCAGCCGGCGCGCGCGGCCTCGCGGTCGGCCGGCGGCTTCTCGGCCATCGGGAGCGCGATGGCCTCCTTCGACGAGGGGGTCTTCCGCGCGGCGATGATCTCCGCCGGGGCGATGGCGAGGGCGGTGGTGGCCAGGCCCATGACGAAGACGGCGGCAACGAGGGTTAGGGGACGAGTCATCGCCGTTCTTGAGGAGTGCCGCCGCCCAACCTGCGAGCCCGGTGCTGCCAAGCGCTGATATATCCGGCGTGTATCAGATTGATGTCGAGTACCTGTTCGCGTGTATCACCATGTATTGGTCACGACGTACATTGACTGGGTGGCGGGCTTCGACAGCCTCGGGGTGGAAGGTCGTGCGCCAGCCTGTCGCTTCATCCCGCCGCCGAGCGCTCGCGAGAGCCCAGCGACGACGGCGGCTTCCGCCGCGAGCGAGATCGGAAGCGCGCCGATCGCTGGCCCGGCCCTAGCGAGCAAGGCCGCTCGCCGTGGGTGCGCCCCGTGGTTAGCCACGGCGGACCACTGGGGCGTCGTCAAGTGGTAAGACACGAGACTTTGACTCTCGCATTCGTAGGTTCGAATCCTACCGCCCCAATATTGTCTAGGGGGGAAACCGTCCGGCTTTCCCCCTAGCGCCTCCGACCTCGCGCGCCCCGCGGGCTGCGGGCGCGAGGAAGCCGCCGCGAGTAGCGCGCCGACTTGGCGGCTCTCCGCCCTTCCGCGCCCGGGCGGCCTCGTCGCTGGCATTGGCTCGCGCCCCGCCCGCCGCAAGTGCACACCCGCCCGCCCTGGCGAAGTAGACTGGCGCACCCACCCGAGCGTCACCATGCCGACCTCAGCTACCTCCGCCAGTGTCGTCGCCCTGCTGGCCGCAGGGTGCTCCCCGGGCGGTACGACGCGGGCCGGCGACCCCGGCGCCTCCCCGGTGTCCGCCGACTCGGGCGACACCGCTCGTCCCGCCGACACCGGCCTCGACTGGTCGGGCGACGTGGCGAGCTACGGCGGCTGCGTGGCCGGCGATCCCGAGGCGAAGCTCCTGTCGGCGTCACCGCCGGTCGGGCCGGTGACCGCCGGCGCGACGGTTTCCGGCGAGATCGTCTTCGCTCACTGCGGCGCGAGCGCCTGGGTCGTGGCCGATGCCGAGGACAGCGTCAGCGGCGTGAAGCTCGGGGCGGTGAGCGACACCGTGATGCACACGTGGGACCACTCTCGCGTGCTCCTGCCTCGCGACATCGCGCCGGGCGAGGCGGTGCGGTTGGCCTGGACGGGCACGGCGCCGCTGGTCAACGGCGACCACCCCTGGGCCTGGCAGATGCTCGAAGAGTGGGTCCGCTGGATCGAGGATCCCGCGCCGGTGGCCTCGGTTCTCATCGAGGGCGGCTACGGCCCCTTCACCGTGCACACGCGGTACGAGTGGCAGACCGCCGACCACCCGGTGGACGGGAGTTCGCTCGACCTCCGCGATCTCGAGTACATCACCATCCACTACAACGGTGTCACCGAAGACCTCGACGGCGACGACGACGTGTACACCGACGCCGACACCATCGAGAGCCTCCAGGACTCCCAGCGCCAGTACATCGAGGGGCGGGGCTATTCCTACGGCTACAACAGCGAGATCGCGCCCGACGGCGACGAGTGGGAGATCCGCGGCTACGACTTCGAGAGCGCGGCCAACGGGTGCAGCGAGGTGAACGACCCGAGCTACACCATCCAGGTCCCCACCACGAGCCCAGAGGCGGCGCCCACTGGTGCGCAGGTGGAGGGCACACGCGCCGCCATCCTCCGGGTGAGGCAGGCCGCCGCTGCCGCGGGCAACCCCAACTTCCTCTACATCAACGGCCATCGCGACGTGCGCCCGCTGTGTGACGGCCTCTCCGGCACGTCCTGCCCCGGCGAGCCGCTCTACGCGATGATCCTCGACGGCTCGCTCGAGCCCTGAACCGGGCGCCCGGCTCCGATCACCCTCCCCCGTCTAGAAAGCGCGTCGCGCCCGGACGCGGTCCAGGCGGCGAGCGCGTTGACCAGGGCGAAGGCGAGCGTGGCGACGAGCGCGACACGTGGCCATCGACGCATCGCGAGCCGCGCCCCGCCAAGTCTTAACCCTTAACCTCCGACACCGAACTGCCGCGGGTTAGGCAGGGCGAATGGTCATCGCCCTGCTACTCGCCTGTTCCACCCCCGAGACGAAACCCACGCCCGCGGCGGTTCCCCCGCCCGCGGCCGAGGCGCCGCCGCCGCCCGTGGAGGTAAACCTGGGCGAAGCGGTGGACAGCGCTGGCGTGGTGCCGATCGACACCGTGCTGGCCACCGCGGCCGACTACGACGGCAAGGACGTGGTGGTGGAAGGCACGGTGAAGGAGGTGTGCCAGAAGAAGGGATGCTGGCACACGATCGCCACCGCGAGCCCCGACGTGGCGGTGATGGTGAAGGACAAGGAGTACAAGATCTTCCTGCCGAAGGACTCGGCGGGCAAGAAGGTGCATCTCAAGGGCAACTTCGCGCTGGTGGAAACGCCGGAAGAGGAGGCCCGCCACTACGCGGAAGACGCGGGGAGAGACCCTTCCACCATCGTGGGGCCGCAGAAGGGCTACGCCATCGACGTGGCCGGGGTGAAGTTCGTCGATAGCTGAGGGGGATGTACCCCGACCTTCACCGCCACCTCGACGGCTCGCTCCGGCCCTCCACCGTGCTGGCGCTGTCGGGCGCGCCGATGCCCGAGGGTTACCGCTTCCGCGCCGGCATGGGCCTTGCGGCGGCGCTGCGCTGTTTCGAGTTCACCCTGTCGCTCATGCAGTCGCTCGACGCGGTGCGCCGCGTGGCGGCGGAGGCCTGCGAGGACGCGGCCGCCGAGGGCGTGAGCACGCTCGAGCTTCGTTTCGCGCCGCAGCTTCACGGCCAGCCGGTACCCGAGGTGGTCGACGCGGCGCTCGACGGCATCGCCGGGCGCGCGGGGCTGATCCTGTGCGGGCTCTACGGCGAGGCGCCGGGTGTCCTGGAAGAGCTGGTCGACATCGGTGCGTCGCGACCCGGCGTGGTGGGCGTCGACGTGGCCGGCGGGCCGTCGCCCGTGCACCGCTTCGGGCTCGTGGACTACGCGGGCGCCTGTCAACGGGCCCGGCGGCTCGACCTCGGGGTGACGGTCCACGCGGGGGAGGGGCGGCCACCGGCCGAGATCGCCGTGGCCATCGAAGTGCTCGGCGCGCATCGCATCGGCCACGGCACCAGCATCCTCGACGACGAGACGGTGGTCGATCTTGCCTTGCGACGGGGTGTCACCCTCGAGGCCTGTCCCACGTCGAACATGCACACGGGGGTGGTGCCGAGCGTGGCGGCGCACCCACTGCAGGCCTGGCTCCGCCGCGGTCTCCGCGCCTGCGTCAACACCGACAACACGCTGCTCTCCGACGTGACCAGCCCGGAGGAGCACCGGCGCTGCGGGCTCTCCGAGGCGGATCTCGCGGTCGTCATCGCGCACGGCCACGCCGCCGCTTTCAATCGCTAGGACGAGTAGCTCTCCACCGGGGGGCAGGCGCACATCACGTTCTTGTCGCCGTATACGTCGTTAACCCGGGCGATCGGCGGCCAGAACTTGTAGGCGTGCTGGTGGCGGCTGGGGAAGGCCGCCAGTTCCCGGGAATACGGGCGCGTCCACTCGCCGGCGGTGACCGCCGCCGCGGTGTGAGGCGCGTTCTTCAGCGGGTTGTCGTTGCGCGGCCACTCGCCCTGCTCCACGCGGGCGATCTCCTCGCGGATGGCGATCATCGCGTCGCAGAAGCGGTCGAGCTCCTCCTTCGACTCGCTCTCGGTGGGTTCCACCATCAGGGTGCCCACCACCGGGAACGACACGGTGGGCGCGTGGAAACCGTAGTCCATCAGCCGCTTGGCCACGTCGACCACCTCGACGCCGGTGGCCGCCTTGATCGGGCGCAGGTCGAGGATGCACTCGTGGGCCACCCGGCCGTTCTCGCCGGTGTAGAGCACCGGGTAGTGAGGCGACAGGCGGGTGGACACGTAGTTGGCGTTGAGGATCGCGGTCTTGGTGGCGAGGGCGAGGCCGTCGGCCCCCATCATCGCGATGTACATCCACGAGATGGGCAGGATGCTCGACGAGCCCCAGGGGGCGGCCGACACCGCGCCCGTCTGGCCCCCCGTCTGGACGACCGGGTGCCCGGGCAGGAAGGGGGCGAGGTGGGCGCCGCAGCAGATCGGTCCCATGCCGGGGCCGCCGCCGCCGTGGGGGATGCAGAAGGTCTTGTGCAGGTTGATGTGACACACGTCGGCGCCCAGCTCGCCCGGACGCACGAGGCCGACGAGCGCGTTGAGGTTGGCGCCGTCCATGTACACCTGGCCGCCGTTGTCGTGGACGATGGTGCAGATGTCCTTGATGGCGGCCTCGAAGACACCGTGGGTGGACGGGTAGGTGACCATGAGCGCCGCGAGTTGAGCCCGGTGCTCCTCGGCGCGGGCGCGGAGATCGGCCACGTCGATGTTGCCGCTCGAGTCGCACTTGACGACGACCACCCGCATGCCGGCCAGCGCGGCCGAGGCGGGGTTGGTGCCGTGTGCGGACGAGGGGATCAGGCACACGTCGCGGTGCGCGTCGCCCCGGGACAGGTGGTAGGCGCGGATCGCGAGCAGGCCGGCGTACTCGCCCTGGGAGCCCGCGTTGGGCTGCAAGGACGTGGCGGCAAAGCCGGTGATGTCGGCCAGCCAGCCCTCGAGATCGGCGAAGAGCTGCGCGTAGCCCCGCGCCTGCGCCGCCGGGGCGAAGGGGTGGATCCTGCCGAAGCCGGGCCAGGTCACGGGGATCATCTCGGCGGTGGCGTTGAGCTTCATGGTGCACGAGCCCAGCGGGATCATCGTGGCGGTGAGCGACAGGTCGCGACCCTGCAAGCGCGAGATGAAACGCAGCATCTCCGTCTCGCTGTGGTAGCGGTTGAAGTGCGCGTGTGTCAGAAACGCGGTGCTGCGCCGAAAGGTGCTGGGGATGCGGTTGTCGGCGGGCAGCGCCGCGGCCGGCGTGCTGGCGCCGAAGCAGGCGAGGATGTCGGCCACGTCGGCCACCGACGTACACTCGTCGAGCGCGATCGCGAGCGTGCCGTTGCCGAGGTCGCGCAGGTTGATCGCGCGCGCGTGGGCCTGCGCGAGCACCACCGGCGCCCTGGCACCGACGTGTACCCGGACGGTGTCGAAGAAGGGCAGCTCGGACACCGCGTGGCCGGCGTTGGCAAGCCCGGCGGCGAGGGCGCTCGCCATCCCATGCACCCGTCCCGCGATGCGTCGCAACCCCTCGGGGCCATGGTAAACCGTGTACATCGCCGCGATGATCGCGAGCAGCACCTGGGCGGTGCAGATGTTGGACGTGGCCTTCTCGCGACGGATGTGCTGCTCGCGGGTTTGCAGGGTGAGCCGCAGCGCGGGCTTGCCGGTGGCGTCGACCGACACGCCGATGAGGCGGCCGGGCATCGCGCGCTTGTATTCGTCCTTGCAGGCGAAGAAGGCCGCGTGGGGGCCGCCGTAGCCCAGGGGGACGCCGAAGCGCTGGGCCGAGCCCACGCAGATGTCGGCGCCCCACTCGCCCGGGGGGGTGAGCATCGTGAGCGAGAGGATGTCGGCAGCCACGGTGACGATGGCCCCGTGGGCGTGGGCGCGCTCCACCAGCGCCCGGTCGTCGTAGATCGCGCCGTCGGTGGCGGGGTACTGGAGCAAGACCCCGAACACCGGGGTGTCGAAGGCGAAGCTGCCGGGGTTGCCCACCAGCACCTCGATGCCCAGCGGCGCCGCCCGGGTTCGGACCACCTCGATGGTCTGCGGGTGGCAGTTGTCGGCCACGAAGAAGGCGTTGACCGCGTCGTCCTTGCGCAGGCCATGACTCATGGTCATCGCCTCGGCGGCGGCGGTGGCCTCGTCGAGCAGGCTGGCGTTGGCGATGGGAAGGCCCGCGAGGTCTTCGACCATCGTCTGGAAGATGAGCAGCGCCTCCATGCGGCCCTGCGAGATCTCCGCCTGGTAGGGCGTGTACTGCGTGTACCAGCCTGGGTTCTCCAAGATGTTCCTCAGGATCACGCCCGGGGTCACCGTGTCGTGGTAGCCCATGCCGAGGTAGCTGCGGAACACCTGGTTGGCGTCGGCGTAGCCCCGGGCCCGCGCGAGCGCGTCGACCTCGGAGAGCGCGGCGCCGGTGGCCAGGGGCCGCGCGGTGCGGATCAAGGCGGGGACGGTGCTGTCGATCAGCGCGTCGAGGCTCGGCGCGCCCACCGTCGCGAGCATGGCCTCGATGTCGCGACCGCGGGGTCCGACATGGCGGGTGACGAAGCGATCGGGGGAGGCGGCGAGGTCGGCGAGCGTGGTCATGGGGGCACCCGGGCGAGGCCGGCGGGTCTAACCCGAGCGCCCTGATTCTCCCCGCGCGGATCGCCGCCGCTCGTGATAAAGCCGCGGCCCTCCACGGAGCCCGCGTGATCCTCGTCTCGCTCGCCGCCGCCGCCGCCCCGGGACCCCTCGAGCGCGAGTTCCGCCTTGCCGCCGCCGAGCACGAGGTGCCGGTCGAGTTGCTCTACGCCATCGGCTGGGAGGCGTCGCATCTCAATCCGGTAGCCGAGTCCACCTGGGGCGGGCAGGGCATGTTCGACTTCATGGAGGCCGACGAGACGGGTGGTCCCTCGCTCGAGGCCGCCTCGGCGCTGATCGAGACCAACCCCAACCTCGTCGCGCGCGCCTGGCCGCTCCAGGTCCGGGGCGCCGCTGCCTTGCTCGCCGACTATGCCCGGGTCCACAACGGCGGTAGCTTGCCGTCGCGAGGCGATCTTGACGCCTGGCAGAGCGCGGTGTCGGCTTTCTCCGGCCGCGAGGAGCCGGCCCACCAGGCGATGTACGTCAAGTATGTCTACGAGCTGCTCCAGGACGGCTTTGTCGCCGACACGTCCATGGGCGAGATCCGGGTGGATCCGCAGGCGGTGAACCCCGAGCGCGGCGCGCCGCCGCCCGCGAGCGGCGACAGCTCGCTCAACGACCAGTTCGTGGCCGCCGCCTCCTGCAACTACAGCGACTACAGCCGCGCCGCGGGCGACATCGACATGGTGGTCATCCACACGGTCCAGGGCAGCTACTCGGGTTGTTACTCGTGGTTCCAGAACTGCGACGCCGGCGCGAGCGCGCACTACGTGGTGCGGTCGTCCGACGGCGCCATCACCCAGATGGTGTGGGAGGCCGACGTGGGCTGGCACGCCGGCAACTGGGACTACAACCTGCGCAGCGTGGGCATCGAGCACGAGGGCTACGTCGACGACTGCTCCTACTACACCGACGCAATGTACCGGGAGTCGGCGGCGCTCACCGCCGACATCGCCGCGCGCCAGGGCGTCCCGCTCGATCGCTCGCACATCATCGGCCACAACGAGGTGCCCGATCCCGACGGCTCCGGCTACGGCGGCTCCGGTCACCACACCGACCCGGGCGATTGCTGGGACTGGGACTACTACATGTCGCTCGTCGGCGGGGAGACGGGCGATCCCACCGGAGAGATCGTCGGCTTCGTCCGCGAGAGCGACATCTACAACGAGAGCGGCAACCTCGTGGGGGCGACGGTGTGGATCGAGGAAACGGGCGACACCACCACTGTCAGCGCGGCCGGCCTCTACGAGTTCCCGGGGCTCCCCTACGGCAACTACACCATCCACGCCGACGTCGACGGCTACCTCGAGGGTACCTGCGCCGCCGAGCTGACGTCGTCGCAGCAATGGTGCTCGATCGCGCTCTTCCCGGGCGAGGAGGGCGACACCGGCCCCAGCGTCGACACCGACGGGCCGGGCGACGGCGGCACCGATGACCTGCCGAACCCGGGCAAGCCGGTGATGATAGACGAGGTGGACGCGGGTTGCGGCTGCGACGCGGGCGCGACCGCGGCGGGAGCGGCCTCGGTGGCGGTTGGCCTCTTGTTCGCTCGTCGCCGCCGATGATGTGGCTCCTCGCCTGCGCGCCCAAGGAGGTGCCGCCCGAGCCGCCCAGGGGCGTGGCCACGGTGGTGGAGATGCAGGCCAGCGAGGCCGCGTCTGCCGATCGCCAGGCGATCACCGAGGCGGTCGCGACCACCCCGGTTCGTCCCTGCTTCGAGGCGCTTCTCGCTCGCACGCCCGCCGCGCACGGCGAGGTGGTCGTGGAGTTCACCGTGGGCACCGCCGGGCTGGTGACCGAGAGCCGCGCCGCCTTCGCCACGCTCGGTGACGACGAGGCGGCCGCCTGCGTGGCCGACGCCGTGCGGCGCGTGCAGTTCCCGCCCCGGGGCGAGGAGCTGGGGGTGCGCTACCCCTTCGTGCTCATCACCGACCGCACCCCCCCCGAGGTCGCGCGCGCGCTGAAGGCCCGGTACGGCCTGCTCCCCGAGAGGGAGCTCGACCCATCCGGCGACCCGCGCGCGCCGATTCCCCCCGGCGTCGTGGTGGTGTGGTAGCCCCTAGTCGACGAAGGACTCAAGGTTCCGGCGGCGGCGCGAGGTGCGCAGCTTTCGCAGCGCCTTGATCTCGATCTGGCGGATGCGCTCGCGGGTGAGGCAGAACTGGGCGCCGATCTCTTCCAGCGAGTAGCACATCGGCTCGCCGATGCCGTAGCGCATGCGCACCACCTTCTCCTCGCGCGGCGACAGGGTGGCGAGCACCTCCTCGATCTCCTCGCGGAGAGCGGCGTCTTCGATGGCGGCGCTGGGCAGCTCGGCGTTGGGGTTCTCGACGAACTCGCCCACGGTCGAGTCGCTGTCCTCGTTGACCGGGGCGTCGAGCGACAACGGCTCGCGCGTGAGCTTCATCAGCGCCTCGAGCTTGTCGATGTCGATGTTGAGCTTCATCGCGATCTCTTCCATCGAGGGCTCGCGACCCATCTGCTGGAACATCTCCTTCTGGAGCTGGTGCACCTTGTTGACGACTTCCAGCTTGTAGATGGGGATGCGAATCGTGCGGCACTGGCTCTCCACCGCGCGGATGATGCTCTGCCGGATCCACCATGAGGCGTAGGTGCTGAACTTGAAGCCGCGCGTGTGGTCGAACTTCTCGGTGGCCTTCATCAGGCCGATGTTGCCCTCCTGGATGAGGTCGGAGAGCGGGATGCCGCGGTAGGTGTACTGCTTCGCAATGCTCACCACGAGGCGGAGATTGGCGTTGACCAGCTCGGCCTTGGCCAGATCTGAGTCGGGGCCACCCGCGTCGATGCGGCGCGCCACCTCGACCTCGTCGTCGCGGCTGAGCAGCGGGATCTCGCCCATGCGCTTGAGGTACTTGTTGAGGAGGACGTTGCCTTCCCCGATGGGAGCCTGCCGCAGAGAGGGGGACGCGAAGCCCATTGACGTTCCTCCGTCGCGCCGAAGGGGCGCGTCACGGGAGAAAGCAAAGCGCGTGCCAACGAAGAGAGGCAGAGTCATCGTTCGTCACCGGCGGTGGAAGTGGGAGGGAAAAGGGCCGCCGATCCGTTGATCGGTAGGCTGTCGACCCCACATGAGGCTTGTCTCTTCGACTTGATTCGCGGTGGCGGTGTCGCGATTCCTGGCGATGTCAAAATTCTTGTACGCGCGTCAAGGGACCGTGACAGCGCCACGGAGCGCCGCGAAGGGATCGTCCGGCCCACGGGTGATCTCGCGCACCCGGGTGATGAAAGTGGGGATGTCACCATCGCAACCCGCCATCAGCGCGGCGAATTCCGCCTCGCCCGAGTTGTAGGTGCGAAACTGCATCAGCCGGGGGTTGTTCCACGCCTGGGTGCGCACCACCTGGAGGTAGCGTGCCTTGTTGCGGATCGGGCTGGCCAGAACACGGTCGTCGAGGGAGGCGTATAGTTCCTCCTTACGACGAGACTTCTCGGTATCGGCCAGGCTGCTGGTGTAGACCGCGTCGAGCTCCGCGTAGAGGCCCTGGAGGATGTCGCGGAAGGCGAGCCAGTCGGCGTCGGCCTCGCGCGCGGAAGCCAGCTCGGCGCTGTCCTGGCCGTACTTGTGGACGAGAAACTGGTCGCCGGCGGCCTGACCCACCACGTTGGCGAAGCTCTCGTTGAAGGCCACGCTGCCCGGGATCCAGAGCGTGGCGTGGGCCAGCTCGTGCAGCACCGTCTCGACCACCTGGGGCTCGGTCCAGCTCATCATCGCGGGCAGGATCGGGTCTTGGAACCACCCGAGCGTGCTGTAGGCGTTGACCACGCGCATGTGGACTTCGTAGCCCTCGGCTTCTAGCCGCACGCGGGCGGTGTGCGCCTCCTCGTCGCTGAAGTAGCCGAGGTAGGGAACGGTGCCGACGATCGGGAACCACCAGGTGCGGGGCTGGAAGGAGAGCGGCGGGCAAGCCGAGACGTTCCAGATGGTCCGGGTCCACGTGCGCGAGTAGCCGCTGTAGTTGTCGGTCGCCGACAGGCCGATGTCGCGACCGAAGGCCTTTACCTCCTGGAACAGGCGGAGCCGCTGCTCCTCGCCGGCCGAGAGCGCGCCGCTGGCGAGCAGATCGTCGACCGGCTCGCGCCGCGCGAGCATCTCGGCCTGGTACGCTGCGCTCACCATCACGTAACGAGCGCCGCAGCTCGGCAAGAGGGTGGCGGCGGCGAGGCCCGCGGCGAGCAGCAACCCCAGCCGGCGTGCACGTGGCGACATTGTTTTCGGCTAGTAGCTCGCGGCGCGATCGCGTGATACTCTTTACACGTCAAGATGGACCGACTTGTCTCCCGGCTCCTGTGGATCGCGCTCCCCATGCTGGGGGTGCTCACGATCCTGGCCCTCGCCGTGTGGGGCGAGAACGGCCTCATCCGCCACCGGGAGCTGGAGTCCGACCTCGCCAAGGTGGAGCGCCGCCTCGCGGTGATCGCCGAGGAAAACGCTGGCCTCGCACGCGATGTGTCGCGACTGCGCGATGACGACGTGACGCGGCGCCGAGCGGCGGCCGAGGAACTGCTGCTCGTGCCCGAGAACAGCACCGTCTACCGCTTCCCGGCCGGGGCGCCGTAGGGGTCGCGCCGGATAGGCCGGCCCGATGCCGAGCTACCGATTCTTGCTGGACGGCGTGGAGACCGAGGTGGAGGCCGATCCGAAGGCCAGCGTCCTCGACGTTCTCCGCGAACAACTGGGAGTGTACGTGGTGAAGGCCGGCTGCGCCCCCCGGGGCCTCTGCGGCTGCTGCACGGTGCTGGTGGACGGCAAGGCGCGGCTCACCTGCACGCTGCCGGTGAAGTCGATCGCCGAGAAGTCGATCACCACGCTGGCGGGCGTGCCCGAGGCCGACCGGCTGGTCGTGGCGGAGGCCTTCGCCGCCTGCGACGCGGCGCCGTGCGGCTACTGCACGCCGGGGATCGCGCTGTCGACCGTGTCGCTGTTGCAGGCCAACACCTCGCCGAGTGAGGACGAGCTGCACCGCGCGCTGGCGCCCCACACCTGCCGATGCACCGGCTACGCCGCGATCCTGGAGGGGATGAGGCAGGCGGCGGCGGTGAAGCGCGGGGAGGCCGGCCGGCCGGTGGTCGACATCCAGGCCGTGGAGCGCGTGACCGGGGAGACGCCCTTCGTCGACGACCTCGTTCGCCCGGGCATGTTGCACGCGGTGCCGGTCTTCGCGCCGGTGGCGCGGGGGACGGTGACGACGCTCTCGCTGCCAACCGGGGGCCACGCGCTGGTGCTCCGGGGCGAGGGGAGCATCGTGAACCACGCCGGCGAGGCGGTGGCGCTCCTCGCGGCGCCCACCATGGCCGAGGCGCGGGCGCTCGCGCAGGCGGTCACGCTGGAGCTGGCGCCGATCCCGGCTGAGCCCCCGGCGCCCGTGGCCCGGGCTCGCCGACGCGACGGCGACGTCGACGCCGCCCTCGCCGCCTGTCGACACCGTGCCGAGATCGAGATCCACCTCGCGCCCACCGACGCCGTGCCCCTGGAGCCGGAGGCAGCGCTCGCCGTCCCCACCCTCGACGGCCTCGTGCTCTACACGGCGTGTCGCGACATCCAGGCGGTGGCCGCCGCCTGCCCGACCGTCACCCGGATCGAGCCGATGGCCGCCGGGGGCGACGCGGGCGCCAAGGACCGGCCGCAGGTAGAACCCTGGGCGGTGGCGCTGGCCGAGGCCACGGGAAAGCCGGTGCGACTCTCGCTCGACCACGCGGAGGGCACGCGCATCCGGCCCCGCCGTCCCGGGGCGCGGGTGAGGGGCTCGGCCGGTTGCGAC
>VGRE01000017.1 GCA_016875435.1 Deltaproteobacteria bacterium
GTCGGCGTCGGCGCGGCCCGCGGCGGCGAGCCCTGCCGCTGCCAGCCCGGCCCGGCCGCCCGAGCCTCGGTCGCCCCTCGACGAGCCGCCCCCGGAGCCCGCAACGGGCAGGTCGGGGATGCTGATCCTCGGAGCCGCCGTCGCCGCGGGCGTGCTCGGGGGGCTCCTGATCGCCGCGGCCGTGCTCGGCTACACCTGGTACTCGTCGCGCGAGGCCCCGGCGGTCGCCCCCGTGGCGAGCGCACCGTCCCCCTCGCCCTCCCCCGCCCCGGCGGCCGCGAGCGCTATCGCCGCCGGGCCCGACGACGTCACCTTCGTGTCCGCCGCCGCCGACACGCTCAAGATCACCGCCTCGTGCGGCGGGAAGGACACCACGGGCGACGGGTCGGTGGTGGTGGCGGGGCCGGTGGCGGGCCCCTGCGTGGTGAAGCTGGTCAAGAAGGACCGCAGCCGCGTCATCGCCGAGGTGGCCTCGCCTTCGGCGGGCACCTACACCTGCTTCGCAGGCGACGCGAAAGCCTGCGTACACTAGGCCGTGCGCCCGGTCGTCATCACTGCCACCGCGGTCGTTTCCGCGGGGCGGCCCGATCGTCACCACGGCCAGCCCGACGACGACGCGGCGGCGCTGGGCGTGCCCGCCGTGGCACGGGTCGGCGGGGTCGCCGACGACCCCGACTTCCCCGACGACCGCAAGGGCAGCCTAGCGAGCGCTGCACTGGCGCACTTGTCGCGACCTGATGGTGCTCGAGTGGGCATCTACCTCGGCACCGGACTCTCCTCTCTCACCCCGGCCGAGCTGGCCGCCGACCTCTACCCCTACCTCCGCGGCGGCCGCTTCGACCGCGCCGCGCTCGCCGCCGACCTCGACCCCACGCGCGCCGCGCCGCGCCGCCACGAGCCCGATCGGGTCACCCGCGTGCTGGGCGCCCGCCTCGGAGCCATCCGCGCCGAGACGAACTTCTCCGCCTGCGCCGCTGCCGCCCAGTCCATCGCGGCCGCCGCGCGCGCCGTCGCACGAGGGGATGTCGACGTGGCCTACGCCGGCGGCCACGACTCGATGTTGCACCCCATCGGCTACCTGTCATTCGTGGTGCTCGGCGCGCTCTCCCCCACGCGGGGCCGCCCTTTCGACCGCGCGCGCGACGGCTTCCTCGTCGGCGAGGGCGCCGCCGTCTTGCAGGTCGAGCGGGAGGACGACGCGCGTGCCCGGGGGGCTCCGGTACTGGCGCGGCTGCTCGGCGCGGGCAGCTCGGTCGATGCCTACAACGTCACCGCGCCTCACCCGGAGGGCCGCGGCGCGGCGCTGGCCATGCGACGCGCGCTGCGCGACGCTGGGATCGCCGCCGCCGACGTCGACTACGTCAACGCCCACGGCACCGGCACGCCGGTGGGCGACGTGGCCGAGGCGCTCGCCATCCACGAGGTGCTCGGCGAGGTGCCGGTGTCGAGCTTCAAGGGCGCGTTCGGCCACACCATCGCCGCCGCCGGCGCGGTGGAGCTGGCCTGGTGCGTGCGGATGATGGGGGAGGGGACCACCTTCGGCACCGCGGGGCTCGAGGAGGTCGACCCGGCGATCCGGGTGCCGGTGATCGCGCGCGACCTCGACCGCTCGCCGCGGCTCATGGTGTCGAACAGTTTCGGCTTCGGGGGACAGAACTGCGCCCTGGTGCTCGCTTGTCCCTAGTTGCCGTCGCGCTCGTGTATGCCCACTCCGCGGAGTTCGGCAGCACGCTGGTTCGCGGGCGCCCGGAGGCGCCGGCCGAGCTGTGGATGCTGAGCGAGGGCTGGGGCGTGCTCCACTCCGGCGACGCGGGCGAGAGCTGGGACTGGATCTGCGAGGAAGCCCTCGGCACCGAGGCGGTGTACGACGTGCAGGCCTGGGCCGACAACACTGCGATCCTCGGCACGCGCGAGGGCATGGCGATGGTCGACGACAGTTGCGCCGTCACGCCGTACACCGGCCTCGACGGCGGGTTCGTGCTCCGCGCCGAGCGCTGGCAAGACAAGGCGGTGGCCCTCTGGGTGGGCGACGGCGTGGGCGGGGTGTTCACGTGTGACGCTTTCGACTGCGTCGCGACCCCGCTCTACGGGGATGGCTACTTCCCCAAGACCGCCTTCGTCGACGGCGACACGCTCTACGTCACCGTCGTCCACACCGAGAGCCTCGCCGCCGAGCTCTACGCCACCACCGACGGCCTCGCCTGGGACACCCGCTACCGTTGGCCGCTGGGCGACACCGACCCGCGCATCCTCTGGGCCAGCGGAGACACGATGTACCTGTGGACCAAGCCGCGCAGCGACGCCGCCATCCCCGCGTTCTCGCGCAGCACCGACGGGGGACGGAGCTTCGAGGCCACCTTCGAGACGGGCTACTACACCGACGCCGCGCCGGGCGTGCTGGTGCGCGACGGGGGTAAGACGGTGCTGGTGGGTAGTTACTACGGCGCGCGGACCTGGAAATCGACCGACGGTGGCCAGTCCTTCGAGGAGCGCAGCCCCGATTTGCCCTCGGTGCGCTGCGGCCTCGATCTCGACGGCACCTCCTACGCCTGCGGCGATCACCTCGCCGACGGCTTCGACCTCGCGGTCAGCACCGATGGCGAGAACTTCACGCCTCGATCCTGCATCGAGGAGGCGCTGCCCGCTGATTGCGCTGCGGCGACGTGTGGCGCCTACGTGGACGCCTGGGTGAGCGCCGGGGCCTACGGCGGTGGCCAGTGCGACGTGGAGCAAGACACGGGCAGGGCGCCACCTCCGCCCGGCGACGAGTGCGGCTGCGAGAGCGGCAGCGCCTCGCTCCTGCTGCTCCTGGCCTACTGGCCGAGGACGAGGAAGGCCTGGCCGGAGAAAGCGAGGTCGTCCACGTCGGCGTAGGGCGCGCCGACGAGCAAGTCGGCCTTGCCGTCGCCGTCGTAGTCGCCGCCTCCCTCCACGGCGCGCCCGGCCCCGTCGCCCTCCACGAGGCCGGTCCAGACGGCGGTGGCGGCGCTCGACGAGACGGTGCCCGTCGCCAGGGGCGCGTGGAACACGTAGGCCACCCCCGCGTCGAGACCGCTGCGGTCGGAGCCGTAGGCGCCCACCACGATGTCGGGGGTGCCGTCGCCGTCGACGTCGCCCGCGCCGGCGAGGGAGGCGCCAAACTGGTCGTCGTTGCTCTCCCCGGCGAGGATCGTGCTCGCCGTGCTCACCGCGCCGCTCGTGCCGGGCCCGTGGAACAGCCACGCCTTCCCCGCCAGCGCGATGTCGCCCGACACCAGGATCTCGTCGTGGCCGTCGCCATCGAGATCGCCCACGCCGTCGGCGAAATCGCCCACGTACTCGCCGTCGGCCTCGCCCACGTAGATGACATCGGCGTCGCGAATCGACACGTCGCCCGCGGGCGCGGGACCGAAGAACACCGCCGCCAGCCCCGCGTCCGCCCCGCCCTCGTCGGCGCCGTTCACCCCGAGCACCAGGTCGCCCAGGCCGTCGCCGTTGAGGTCGCCGGCGCCGTTGAGCACCGATCCCACGCCGTCGCCCGCCTCGGGCGCCCCGTGACGCACCGCGCTCTCGTTGCTCTGCCCGTAGAACCGTGTGTCAGCCTCGTTGGCCCAGAGTTCCGCCGCGCTGAAACCGCTGGCGAACAGGTAGGCGCGGCCGGCGCCGGGGCCGTAGTCGTCGTTGGCGGGGGCGCCGAGGAGCAAGTCGTCGTGCCCGTCGCCGCCGGGGTCGCCCACGTAGGCGGCGGCGTTGCCGAGGTAGTCGCCGGCCACCTCGGCGTAGATCACGGCGATCGCGTCCTGAGCCGTCATCTCGCCGCTCTTGCCCGTCACGTCGAACACGTAGGCTTTTCCGGCGTAGGCCCCGGCCTCGCGCCCACCCACGGCGCCGAGGGCCACCTGCTGGCCGCTCACCGCGATGCTGGCGCCCATGTACTCGCCGCTGCCGGTGTTCGTGACACACAGCGGCGCGTCGAGGATCGACATGGTGCCCACCTGCCCGGAAAAGCGACAGGCACGGCTGGTGAAGTAGGCCGTCACCCAGGCCTCGCCGGTGCCCGAGGCTCCGGGCGCGAAGGCGAGCCCGAAGCCGGTGGCGGAGCTGGCCTCGCCGTCGATCACGAGGTCGGCGCCGCTCAATGGGCCGCCGCTGTGGGTGCCGGTGTCGCCGGTGTCGGCGTTGTCGCCGGTGTCGGCGGTGTCGAGGTAATCGCGGTCTTTCCCGGTGTCGCCGCCGTCGCAGGCGAGGAGGAGGAGGAGCATGGGCGGCCATGATAGCCCCCCGTCCGCCGTGCGACCCGTCTACCTCCAGGCGTATGCCGCCCTGCTCCCCGCCGAGGCCGGGGGCGCGGTGCCGGGCTTCGACCCGGTGGACGCGGGTATCCCCCGGAAGTCGCTCAAGACGATGACCCGGGCGGTGCAGCTCGGGGTGGCCTGCGTGCGGCAGGCGCTCGAGGGCTACCCTGCCTGGGCGTCGATCCCGCCCGAGCGCCGCGGCCTGTTCGTGGGGGCCTCGCCGCAGCAGGGCGAGGCGAGCGATCTCGCGCCCGCGCTCCAGGCGACCGGTCCCGTGCCGGACTTGTTGGCTTTCGCCGAGCGCGGCGTGCCTCTGGTGCCCCCCCTGTGGCTGGTGAAGGGCCTGTCCAACAACGTGCTCGGCTACGCCAGCGCCAACCACGACCTGCGCGGCGACAACGGCAACTGGTGCGACGGGCGCCTCGGCGGCGCGGTGGCGGTGGCGGCCGCCATCCACGCCGTGGCCGAGGCTCGCTGTGACATCGCCATCGGCGGTGGGGCCGACGCGCTGCGAGGAGCCGAGCCCATGCTCGGGCGGCCCTGTGGCGAGGGGGCGGTGTTCTTCGTGTTCAGCGCCGTGCCCGGGCCCTGGCTCGCCACCGCGGGTGTCCCCGGGGAGCAGGGCGCCGCGAGCCACCTCGGGGAGCTGGGCGCGGTAGCGGTCCCCGCCTCGCTCGCCCTCGGGCTGCCCGGGGACGTCGCCGCCGGAGGCGTGCGCTTTCGCCCTGTCGGTCACTGACCAACCCTTTGCGTGACAGGGGGCGCGTTCATCGGGTAAAGGGGGCGGTCGCCGAGGACTCGATGTTCAAGCCCGTTGGAAGCGTCAGCGACACCGACCCCGCCATCTTCGCGAGGGTCCAGGCCTGCTTCGCCGACGCGCTGGGCCTCGACGCCGACGAGGTGGCGTTCGACAAGACGGTGCTGGCCGACCTCGGCGCCGAGAGTCTCGACCTGCTCGACATCGCCTTCCGCCTGGAGCGCGCCTTCGACATCCGCATCCCGCGCGGCGGCATGGAGCAGAACAGCCGCCAGGGGCTCGCCGAGGGAGAGCGGTACGAGGTGAACGGCGTCCTCACTGCCATCGCGCTCGGCAAGCTCGCCGAGATGATGCCCGAGGTGCCCGCCGCCGAGTTCCGCGAGGGGCTGAAGGTGTCGGAGGTGGCCACCCTCTGGCGCGTGGGCACCTTCTACAACATCTCCGCCGGGCTCATGGCGCAGAAGGCCGCCGGGTAAGGCCACGACGCGGCGTTTCGCCTTCATCGTCCACCCGCTGGTGCCGCTGGCGCGCCAGGTGTACGCGCTGCGGACGGGGCGGCCGGGCTTGCTGCTCGGGCGTCGCGACGGGACGAGCCCCGACGACGTGTCGGTGATCGCCCGCGTGGGCTACCGCGACGTGGAGGGCGTGATCGTCGGCGTGCCGATGCTGCCGTCGCAACTGCTCGCCGACCAGGAGCAAGCCCTGCGCTCGATGACCCGCGCGGTGCAGGTGATCCAGCCGGTGAGCGTGGTGGGGCTCGGCAGCGCGCTGAGCGTGGTGGCCGGGCGGGGGACGGCGCTCCAGGAAGCCACCGGCATCCCGGTGACGACGGGCAACGCCGCCACGGCCTGGGCCGCGTGGCAGACGGTGGAGCGGCTTCGCGCCGGTCGGGAGGTGGCGGTCGTGGGCGCCAGGGGCAGCGTGGGACGCGCGCTCGTGGAGCTTCTCGGCGCCGCGGCCGACCCGCCCGACTTGCGGCGTTTCCCGGTGGTGGTGGGCGCGCACACCACCGGTGGGACGGTGGATCCCTCGGCGCTGGCGCCGGGGACGACCCTCGTCGACGTGGCGCTCCCGGCCACGCTCTCGGGGCCCGCGCCCGGGATCACCGTGGTCCCCGGCGAGAAGTTGCCGCTGCCCCCCGGCTACCGTCGCGACCTGTGGGGGCGCCTGTTCCACGTCGTGGCAGGCTACGGCCACGGCCACGTGTACGCGTGCCTGCTCGAGCCGCTGGTGGCGGTGCTCGCCGGGCGCAGGACCCCGTGGGCGCAGGGCCGCACGCTCAGCGCCGCCACCGTCCGCGCCTTCGGCGAGGCATTCACGGCCGCAGGGCTGGCGGGGTAGGGGGCGGGCGAGATGCCCCACTTCACCGGGCCGGACGGCCGCATCGACATCAAGAGTCTCGAGCTCGTCGAGATCGAGGCGGCCTTGCAGGGCATGGGCTCGGAGCGTTTCCGCGCGCTCCAGGTGTACAAGTGGCTCTGGCAGCGCGGGGTGCGCTCCTTCGACGAGATGACCAACGTGGCTAAGCCCGTCCGCGCCTTGCTCGCCGAGCGCTTCTACATCTCGTGGCTCACCACGCTGGCGGTTCAGAAGTCGGTGGACGGCACCCACAAGTTCCTCTGGCAAACGGAAGACGGCCATCGCATCGAGTCGGTGCTCATCCCCGACGACGAGCGCATGACGCTCTGCGTGAGCACGCAAGTGGGCTGCGCGATGGCCTGCTCCTTCTGCCTCACCGGCGACCTGGGGCTCCGTCGCAACCTGCGGCCCTCGGAGATCGCCAACCAGCCCCTCCAGGTACGCCAGGCGCTGGAGGCTCAGCTCCGCATCAGCAACGTGGTGATGATGGGCATGGGCGAGCCCCTGCACAACGTCGACAACCTCATCCCCGCGCTCAGGATCTACCTCGACGAGCAGGCGCTCAACTTCTCGCATCGCAAGATCACCGTGTCGACGGTGGGGCTCGTGCCGCAGATGCAGAAGCTGGCCGACACCCTGCCGGTCAACCTCGCGGTGTCGCTCAACGCCACCACCGAGGAACAACGCCGACAGGTGATGCCCATCACCCGCAAGTACTCGATGATGGCGCTGCTCGACGCCTGTCGCGAGTTGCCCCTGCCCAACATGAAGCGCATCACCTTCGAGTACGTGATGATGGCCGGCTTCAACGACTCGATGGACGACGCGGTGCGCCTCGCCCGGCTGATGCGCGGCATCAAGTCGAAGGTCAACCTCATCCCCTACAACGAGAACCCCGACCGCGAGATCCGTCGCCCGCCCGACAGTCGCGTGAAACAGTTCCAGCACTACCTCGTGAACCACGGCATCCAGGCCAGCGTGCGGGTCACGCGCGGTCGCGACATCTCGGCGGCGTGCGGGCAGCTCGGGAAGGCGGCGGAGCGCAGCGACGTGGCGCCCGGGGAGAAGGTGGCGGCGGTGCGCATCCGTCGCGAGGGCGAGGGCTACGACGCGAGCTTCCTTCCCGACCCGTGATCCTGGGCGAAGGGGCGGGGCGCGGCCCCGGGGCTGGGCTATGGTGGCGCCCATGCTCCTTCTTCTCCTCGCATGTACCGGTGACGACGGCAAGGGCGCGTCGATCTCCGTCGACACCTCGGTTGACGACAGCGGCGACAGCGGCTCGGTGAAGCCGCCCGACATCGTGCTCGGCGACCCCTACGTGGTGATGGTGGCCGCCACCTCGCCCGGCAGCCTCGACAGCACCTGCGAGCTCGATCTCACGCTCACCAACAAGAGCGACGGCACCGTGGCCGCTACCCTCGCGCTGCAGGCCAAGGGTCGCGACTGGGCCGGCGTGGGCCTCGTCGGCGGCACGCTGTACACCGCGAACTTCATCGAGACCGGGTGCAACGCCGGCGACGACAAGACCTACGACTCGGGCTCCTTTTCCGGCCAGGAAGGCATCCTCTTCGTGCTCTGGTACACCGGGGTGAACGTGGGCTACGACGCGCTCGAACAGGGCACCGAGGGCGGCGACTTCCGGGGCGGCGAGGCCACCGTCACCGTGGCCAACAGCACGCCCGACGCCAACGTGCAGGCCCTCGCCGCGGAGCTCGGCCTCAGCGCCGCGCTGCAGTCCACCGACGCCTCGGGCAACATCTACTTCCTCTCGTGGGACACCGAGCTGAACGTCGGCGAGGTCCTGTCCACGTTCACCAAGCGGCTCGACGACGAGTACGTGTCGGGCACGCCCACCTGGCTCACCGAGCCCGACTGGTGGTAGTCCGATGCTGATCTTCCTGGTCCTGGCGTGCCCGCCCGCCGACGAGGCGAAGGACGCTGACGACACCGGCCCGGTGGAGATCCCGCTCGCGCCGGCCTACGCCGCCGTGGCCGGGGCGACCTACCAGGACGCCTTCAAGAGCACCTGTTCGATGCAGATGGACCTCGTCGACGCGGCAACGGGCAACGCACTCGCCACCACCGGCGTGATCGGTGGCTTCGACGGTGGCCTGTGGGCGGCCTTGCCGCTCGGCGAGGGGCAGCAGTACAAGGCCACCATCACCTGGGATGACTGCGAAAACACGCCGGATGGAAGCGGCACGTTCACGTCGTCCACCTTCTCGGGCGAGCCGGGCGACCTCTTCGTGAGCCACTACGACGGCGTCGACGCGGGCTTCGAGTGGATGGAGCAGGGCGACGACCACCGGGGCGGGAGCGTGCACGTGAAGCTCACGACCGAGAGCGCCGCGGCCTCGGTCGCCGCCCAGCTCGGCGGCACCACCTACGCCGACGAGGACGACGCCACGCTGGCCCACATCGACTGGACGGGCGACGAGAACGTGGCCGGTGTGCTTGGTTCGCTGCGAGAGAGCGGCGATCTCGCGTGGGGCGAGCCCACCTGGACGGAAAAGCCGGCCTGGTGGTAGTCCGCGTCCCGTGGCGGGGATAGCCCGCATGGCGGCTTTCAGCGTCAAGAGGAGCGTCCATGCGGATCGGTGTCATCGGCGGCAGCGGGGTGTACGCGATGGATGGCCTGGAGAACGTGCGCGAGGAGCGCATCTCCACGCCGTTTGGCGACCCGTCCGACGCGGTGATCCTGGGCAGCCTCGGCGGCATCGACATGGCCTTCCTCCCCCGCCACGGCCGGGGCCACCGCTTCAACCCGAGCGAGGTCAACTACCGTGCCAACATCTTTGCGCTCAAGACGCTGGGCGTGGAGTGGTGCATCTCGGTGAGCGCGGTGGGATCGCTCAAGGAACAGATCGTCCCCGGGCACGTGGTGGTGATCGACCAGTTCATCGACAAGACCCACCAGCGCAAGGCCACCTTCTTCGAGCAGGGCCTGGTGGCGCACGTCGCCTTCGGCGACCCGGTCTGCGGCGAGCTGCGCAAGATCCTGCTCGCGGCGGCGTGCGAGGCCGGCGCCACCGTCCACGACGGCGGCACCTACGTGTGCATGGAAGGCCCGGCCTTCTCCAGCAAGGCCGAGTCGCTGCTGCACCGCTCCTGGGGCGCCAGCGTCATCGGCATGACCAACATGCCCGAGGCGAAGCTCGCCCGCGAGGCCGAGATGTCCTACGCCACGCTGGCGATGGCCACCGACTACGACTGCTGGCACCCCGACCACGACCACGTCACCGTCGAGCAGGTGGTGGCGGTGCTGTTGAAGAACGCCTCGCTCGCGCGCGACATCGTGGCGAAGGCGGCGCCGAAGATCGCGGCCTTCGGCGGTCCTGCGCCGTGCAGCAACGCTCTCGCCACCGCTATCCTCACCCACAAGGAAGCCGTCCCCATGTCGCGAAAGCGCGACCTCGCGCCCATCCTCGGAAAGTACATGCCCGCCTAGGAGCTGTCGATGCGCCGTCTGCTGTTCCTTCCTGCCCTCGTCGCGGCCACCTCGCTCGGTGGCTGCATCTCCGAGGCGCGCATCGCGAAGGCCGGCACCCGGGTCGACCTCGGCATCGCCTACCTCAACGAGAAGAGACCCGAGGCGGCGGTGGCCACCCTGCGCGAGGCGGTGAGGCTCGATCCCCGCAACTGGCGCGCCCGCGCCGCGCTGGCGATGGCCTACGCTGCCAAGGGCGAGCCCGAGCTCGCCGACGAGTCCTTCCAGAAGGCCCTGCGTCTCAACCCCGGCGAGGGGGAGATCCTCGTGAACTACGGGGCCTTCCTGGTGGCCCACGCGCGCGCGGCGGATGCGGTTCCCGTGCTCGAGAAGGCCCGGGAAGACCTCGACTACCGCAACCCCGCGATGGTGCTCTCCAACTTGTCGCTCGCCTACCTCGAGTCGGGCAACCCGGAGCAGGCGGTCGTCCACGCGCGCGAGGCGGTCAAGCGCGTGCCCGGCCTCTGCCCGGCCTGGTACCACCTGGGGCTCGCGGAGGAGGCGCGGGGGCAGGTCGACGCGGCGCTCGCCGCTTACGACACGCTCACCCAGACCTGCCCCGACGAGGCCATCGGCGGCTGGCTTCGAGCGGGCTGCCTCATGGCCCACCGGGGCGACAGCATCGGGGCCGACATCGCCCTGTCCCACGTGGTGGGCCACTCGGCCGGCACGCCGCTTGCCGACGAGGCCCGTGCCTGCCTCGCCCAGGTGGGTGGGTGAGATGTCGGAGCTCCGCCGCGCCCGCGAGCAGATGGGTCTCAGCCTCAAGGACGTGTCCGAGAAGCTGAGGATCCAGGAAAAGTGGCTCGACGCCCTCGAGCGGGGCGACACCGACGCCTTCCCCGCTGGTCCCTTCCTCGGCGGCTACACCCGCCAGTACCGAGCTTTCCTGGGCCTGGGCGACACGCCGTCGTTGCCGCTCGCCGCCAGCGAGACGCTGCCGCCGCCGACCACCCCTCGCGGCTCGCCGCGGAGGGAGCGCGTGCTCGTCCCCGAGGGGGCCGAGGGCCCTGATCTCGCCGATACCACGAGCACCAGCCCGCGTCATCGCGTCTCACGGATGTCGCGACAAGGACTATACGCCGCGCTCGCGGCCTCGGCCCTGCTGGCCCTGTTCCTGCTGGCGCGGGGCATGAGCGGCGGGAGCGAGGAGTCGCTGGGCGTGCCGCCCGACCAGGTGTTGCTGGTCACCTCGGCGAGCGGCGTGGGCGCGCGGGTAACGGCTGATGGCCGCCCGGTACACGAGGGGAAACTCACCCCGGGCAAGCAGGTGAAGTTCGCGGCGCACGACCGCCTCGAGGTCGAGCTCGACGAGCTGAGCGGCGTCACGCTGGTGTACAACGGGAACACCCTCCGGCCACTCGGCGCGCAGTCGCGACCGCGGCGGATCGTGTTCGAGGACGACCGTGGAGGGTAGCCGATGGCCGAGAACCTCCTCGTCCAGCGGGTCGACGCGATCCGGCGCCTGGCACGACGCGGTCACGCCGCGCCGCTTGCCAAGGTCATCGCCAAGTCGCGCGCCGAAGACCTAGCCGCCGTCCTCGGCCACCTCACCGCGCCGGAGCAGCGCCTCGTCTTTGCCAACGTGAAGGACGACGCCATGGCCGCCGCTGTCCTCACCTCCCTGCAAGGCGACGACCTGCTGCACATCGCCACCGATCTCTCGCCCGACCGCTTCGTCGCGCTGTTCGAGCACCTCGCCGCCGACGACCAGACCGACCTGCTCGCGCGGCTCCCCGAGGAGCTGCGGGAGAACATCCTGCAGCGGATGAAGGGCGAGGCCCGCGAGGAGGTGGAGGAGCTGCTCGGCTACGCCTCCGACACGGCGGGCGGCATCATGTCGCCGCTGGCCTTCCGCCTGCAAGACGAGATCACCTGTCGCGACGCCATCGCCGCCGTGCAGGAGGCGGCCGACCACGAGCTCATCTACTATGCCTATGTCGAGAACCACGACGGGCAGCTCGTCGGCGTCACCTCGCTCCGCAACCTGCTCACCCACCCGCCCAGCACCAAGCTCTCCGACATCATGTCGACCGACGTGCTCAGCGTGCGCGCCGAGACCGACCAGGAGGAGGTGGCCCGCGTGGCGGCCAAGTACGACCTCCTCGCCGTGCCGGTCGTCGACGAGGCGCGCCGCCTGCTCGGCATCGTCACCGTCGACGACGTCATCGACGTCATCAAGGACGAGGCGGCGGAAGACATGCTGCTCATGGCCGGCGTGCGGGAGACGGTCGACGAGCCGGGCGGCCGCGTGCGCAACGCCCTGCGACGGTTGCCCTGGCTCACCGTCACCCTGCTCGGTGGGCTCCTCATCAGCGAGCTCATCTCGGCCTTCGACGGCATGATCCGGGCCGAGATCGTGCTCGCGGGCTTCATCCCCATCGTGATGGGCATGGAGGGCAACGTGGGCATCCAGGCCGCCACTGTCACCGTGCGCGGCATCGCCACCGGGCGCATCGATACCGGCGTGGGCCGCGCCGTGGGCGCCGAGGTGTTCAACGGCCTATTCCTCGGCGTGGTGTTCGCGCTCGCCATCGGCGGCTACTGCCTGCTCCGCTTCGGGCAGGTCGACGTGGCGGCGAGCGTGGCGGTGGCGGTGATCACCGGGATGACCAGCGCCTCGCTGGTCGGCACGCTCGTGCCGCTCACCTTGCGACGCTTCGGGGTCGACCCGGCGATCGCCACCGGCCCCTTCGTCACCACCCTGATGGACGGCCTCGGGCTGACCATCTACCTGAGCGTCGCGGCGCTGCTCCTGTCCTGATGCGCGACCCCGGGCGCGAGCGGGTGGGCGTGGTGGTGGCGCGGCAAGCCTACGGCGACAACGATCTCATCCTCCGCCTCGTCCTGCCCGACGAGGGGCGCGTCGTGGCCTTCCTCCGCGGGGGACGGAAACGGCCGCGCGGCCTTGATGTCGCGACACGGGCGCGAGTTCGGCTCCGAGGCCGCGAGGGCGGCATGGACACGCTGGTCGACGCCGAGGTCGAGGAGTCGCGACTTGGCCTGCGCTCCGACTACGGGCGGCTCGCGCTGGCACAGTATGCCTGCGAGCTGGTGGGCGCCTTCGTCCACGAGGGACAGCCCGAGCCGCGGCTGTTCGCCTTGCTGGAGACGGCGCTCCTGGTGCTCGACGCCGCGCAGGGCACGCCAGGGCGGGCCTTCCTCGCCGCGCTCCAGCTCAAGACGCTCACCTTCGCCGGCGTGGGTCCCGAGGTGCTCCGCGCGATGGAGCGGCTCGAACGGGTGCGTCGCCTGCCGCTGCGCGAGCTGGTGGACGAGCCCCTGGACGCGGAGGCCGAGGCGCTCGTCTACGAGGCGGTTCGCGCCCACCTGGGGCACGAACTCGGCGCGCGCGCCCTCGTCGCCGGGCTAGGCTGAGCGCATGGTGCTCCTCCTCGCGGCCTGCATTTACAGCAGTGACGACATCGACACCGCCGTCACGTGGTCTGGCTGGGTGTACGCCAGCCCGGACGCCAGCGAGGAGACCGTGCTCGCCGAGGGGCACGTCAGCTTCTGGGCGGAGCCCTTCGACGCGGACCCGATCGCGGCGAGCCAGCCCTACGAGGACTACCCGGGCTACTGGCAGGTGGAGCTGGCGCCCGCCACGGCGGTGAACGTGCGCGTGAGTAGCGACTTGTCGCGACCTGCAGTGTGGGCCGGCGACGTGCCGGCCGACGACGGGAGCTGGTTCAGCGGCGCCCTCTTTGCCGCTGACGACGCCTGGCTCGAAGACCTTTTCGACGCGCTCGACGGCGACGGCGACCTGTGGGTAGACGGCGCGCGCGAGGGGGGCGTGCTGGTGCTCGGCACGCCAGCCACGGCCGACATCGACTGCGCCACGCTCACGGTGAACGACGAGGCCGCCATTTGCTGGGTCGTGGCCGACGACGGCAGCGTGACGCGCGCCACGGACGGGGTCTTCACCTACTTCGCCGCCATCGCCGCCCCGGGCGACGTGTTCGTGCGGGCCGGCGAGGCGGCGGAACACTATGTTGCCGACGCGGGCGACGTGGTGTTCGCCCTGTACTTCTTCGGAGAATCGTCGTGAGTCTCCTCCTGCTTCTCGCCTGCGACCCGATGACCACCGATGTTCAGATGACCGGCACGGTGCTCGACGCGCCGGCCAACGAGGGCAACGCGGTGGGCGAGGCTACCGTCACCTCGCTCAACGGCGCGGGCGAGCCCTTCGGCGTGGCGACCACCGGCAGCGACGGCAGCTTCTCGGTCACCGTGCCGGCGGGCGGCCCCTTCTTCGTGGGCGTGGAGAAAGACGGCTACGTGCCCACGGCATTTTCCGGGACGGCGGGCGTCAGCGACTTCGACGCGGGCGCGGGCTACCCCTGGCTGTCGACCGTCGGCTGGGCCGACGCGGAGCGCGCCCGCTGGGAGGGCTGCGCGAGCTACATCGACGAGGGCGGCTTCGTGTCGGGGCAAGCGCTGGCGATCGTGGCAGGAACGGACGATTTCTCGTCCTGGCCGCCCCTGCCCGACGCCGCGCTGCTCGCGTACGTCTCCGGCGACGAGGCGCTGACCGCCTGCTACCTCGACGACGAGGGCGTGGTCCTCGCCGAGGGCGAGTCGACGGGCAAGACCGGCGAGTACGCGATCTTCGGCGTCCCGGCGGGCCAGGTGGTGATCGAGCTGACGGTGGCGCGGAGTGACGGCGAGGCTGGCACCGACCTCTTCCAGTTCGTGGCCTTCGAGGACGGCCTGATCCCGGTTTTCCCCACGCCGGTAGAGTTGTAGGGTCAACCCCCCGCTCTTCTGACCGGCCGGGCGAAAAACCCGGCTAGTCCCCTTGCCCGGCAACCAAGCCCGCACTACTCTCCCGCCGCCCGCACGGCGTCAAGCCGCGGTGCGTAGGCCACCTTCCTTCCCGTCGGAGTTTCTTATGGGCGAAATGATTTCCAAGCCCGATGCCAACCCCATCATCCTCGCAGTCGCCAACTGGTTCGTTCCCGGTCTCGGCTACTTCCTCATGGGCCAGAAGAAGAAGTTCATGATCACCCTCGGCATCTGTGTGGCCCTGTTCGTGGTCGCGGTGTGTACCTTCGGCCTCGGCGGCATCCTCCTCTTCATCAACTTCGTCTTCGTCTACGACGCCTACCTGCTCGGCCAGAAGCTGCAGGCCGGCCAGTCGATCGGCGAGAACGAGAACGGCCTCGACTTCCTCAACGCGATCTTCAAGGACTGACCGCGGCGAGCTGAGCGGCGCCCGTGGCCACGGTCATCCCGCCTGCCATCGGCGCCGCCTCGTGCGTGCATGCCTGGTTGCTCCGCGGCTTCGTGGAGTGCGGGCTGCCCGACGTCACCCTCGGGGGCACCGTCCCCGAGGGTGGCGCAGTTAACGCCGAGAACATTCGACTCAATCGCGGGGTCGAGGGGGTCCTCCTCTGTTTCCCGGGCTTCGAGCCGGGCGAGGAGTGGGTGTACGGGGTGGCGGTAGCCGGGGCCGCGTCGGCCGTTCACGTGCGCTGTCGCGACACGTTGTTTTCGCAGTCCTACGCGGGCCTCCCGATCGACGCCATCGCCGCGCGCGTGTTGCTCGATGTGCGTGTCCACAACGAGGCCTTCGTGCGCTGGCGGGCGGGCGGCGGCGAGGTGTCGGTGGCGGAGTCGCGCACCATCGGCGGCGCGCGTGGCATCGAGTGCTCGCGCGACCTCGGCGACTTCCTCGAACGGCGATATCGCCAGAACCTGCTCCTGGTCGAGGGCCCCTCGCAGGGCTGGTGGATCGCGGGGATGTCTAGACAGGCCCGGGGCGCGCAGATCACCACGGGCGTAGGCAACGATCCCACCTACCGGCTGCGCGCCGAGGCGCCGATTCACGACCGTCCCGAGTACCGGCTGTACGCCGAGTCGCTCAAGACGCTGGGGACGGTGATGTTCGTGTCGGGCCTGGTGGGCCTGCTGGTGGCGGCCATCAGCTTCACGATCGCGGGCTACAACGTATTTTCCCAGCGAGTCGACGTGATGGTGCTGGAGGCCTGGGAAGCCAACCTCTTGCCACTCCTCGCCTTCCTCGGCGGCAGCCTCTACGGGGTGGCCCAGGTGCTCGGCGGCCTCCGGCTCCGCGCGCTGCGCAACCTGTGGCTGGTGCGGATCTGCGCGGCGGTGGGCCTCGTGCCCTGCGTGGGCACCTGCTGGCTGGTGGGCCTGCCGCTCGGGGCCTGGGTGCTGTGGAAGTTGATGGACGAGAAGGCGACGGTGATCTTCGGCAGAGGTTAGGCCCGCGGCCCCATGGCCAAGCCAAAGACCTTCCAGGACCTGATCCTGGTCTTGCAGAACTACTGGGCCGCCCAGGGCTGCGCGATCCTGCAGCCCTACGACAAGGAGATGGGCGCCGGCACCTTCCACTGGGCCACGCTCCTGCGTCCGCTCGGTCCCGATCACTGGCGCTGCGCGTACGTGCAACCCTGCCGCCGCCCGGCCGACGCGCGCTACGGCGAGAACCCCAACCGCCTCGGTCACTACTACCAGTACCAGGTGCTCATCAAGCCGAGCCCGCCCGACATCCAGAAGCTGTACCTGGGGAGCCTGGAGGCGATCGGCCTCGACCTGCGCCAGCACGACGTGCGATTCGTGGAAGACGACTGGGAGTCGCCCACGGTGGGCGCTTGGGGCCTCGGCTGGGAGGTGTGGCTCGACGGCATGGAGGTCACGCAGTTCACCTACTTCCAGCAGGTGGCCGGCCTCGACTGCGACCCGGTGAGCGCCGAGCTCACTTACGGGCTCGAGCGGCTCGCGATGTACATCCAGGGGGTCGACAACGTGTACGACCTCGTGTGGGTCGACCACCCCGTGCGCATCACCTATCGCGACGTGTACCATCGCAACGAGGTGGAGCAGAGTCGTAACAACTTCGAGCTCGCCGATGTCGCGACGCTCCTCGCCCAGTTCGAGGCCGCCGAGCGCGAGTGCAAGCGGCTGTTGCGTGGGGTGCCGCTGGTGGCCTACGACCACATGGTGATGGCGAGCCACACCTTCAACATGCTCCAGGCTCGCGGCGCGATCAGCGTGGCCGAGCGCGCCGGCTACATCAAGCGCGTGCGCGACCTCGCCGTGAACGTGGCTCGGTCCTGGGCCGGCGCGGAGGTGCTCGATGCCTGAGCTCTTCATCGAAGTGGGCACCGAGGAGATGCCCGCGCGCTTCGTGGGCCCCGCGGTCGACGGCCTCGCCGCCAACCTGGCGAAGTTGCTGGGCGGCCTCGCCTCGTCGCCCGCGCGTAAATGGGCCACGCCGCGTCGCTTCGCGGTGGCCTTCGACCACGTGGCCGCGCGGGCGCCGCGCACCGAGAAGCTGGTGACGGGCCCCGCGCTGAGCGTGGCCTTCCGCGACGGGGTCGCGACGCCAGCGGGCGTGGCTTTCGCCGCCAAGTTCGGACTCGCGCCCGAGCAGCTCGAGCGGGTGCAGGGGCCCAAGGGCGAGGTGATCGCGGCGCGCAGCGTGGAGGGCGGACAGGCGCTGGAAGAGATCGTCGCCGGGGGACTCGAGGCGGCGATCCTCGGCATCCCGTTCAAGAAGACGATGCGCTGGGGTAGCCGCCGCGAGGCCTTCGCGCGGCCGATCCGTCACGTCTGCGCGGTGCTCGACGGCGAGCGCGTCGATGCCGCGGTGTGCGGGCTTCGCACCGTCGACGACAGCGATGGACACTGGCTCCTCTCGCCGGGCCGTTTCAGGGTCCGCTCGGCCGATGGCTGGGTGGCGGACAGTCGCGCGGCGCGGGTGCTCGTCGACATCGTCGAGCGTCGCGACACGATCATCACCGGGTTGCACGCGGAGGCCGCGCGCCTCCGCGTCGACTTGCGCATCGACGAGGACTTGCTCGCCGAGGTGGTCAACCTCGTGGAGGCCCCGCGGGTGCTGGCCGGCGCGTTCGACGACTCGTTGCTCGACCTGCCGCCGCGACTGCTGGTCGAGAGCATGAAGGTGAACCAGCGTTATTTTCCCACCTACCGGGATGGTGCGCTCACCCAGCACTTCTTGTTCGCGAGCAACAACCCCGACGGCCACGCCGCGCTCATCGCCGAGGGCAACGCGCGCGTGCTCGCGGCGCGTTTCGCCGACGCGAAGTTCTTCTTCGAGGAAGACCGCAAGAAGCCCCTGGCCGAGCACGGGCAGCGGCTCGCGGGGATGATCTGGATTCGCGGGCTCGGGTCCATGGCCGAGCGGCAGGTGGCGGTCGCGACGGCGGCCGAGCGCCTCGCGCCGACGGTGGGGGCCGACCCGGCGAGCACGCTCGCGGCGGGCCGGTTGTGCAAGTGCGACCTCGCCACGCAGATGGTGGGGGAGTTCCCGGAGCTGCAGGGCCACGTGGGGCACCTGCTTGCCGCGCGCGAGGGAGTGGCGGCGGCGGTGGCGATCGAGGAGCACTACCACCCGCGCTTCACCGGCGACACGCTCCCCACCTCGGCGGCCGGCCTCGCGCTCGCCCTGGCCGAGCGCCTCACCCTGCTCGACCGCACCTTCGCCGCCGGGCTGCAACCCAAGGGCGGCGCCGATCCCCTCGGCTTGCGGCGCGCGGCGAACGGGGTGGTGGCGCTGCTCCCGGGCGCGGGCTGCTCGCTGCCGGAACTGTCCCGGGCGGCAGGCCTGGAGCCCCGCGACGACGTGGTCGATTTCGTGCTCGCCCGGCAGCGTGCCAGCTTGCAGGAGGAAGGCGTCCCCACCGACGTGGTCGACGCGGCGATGGGGGCCTCCTTGTTGCCCGGCGACCTGCTCGGGATGGCGGAGCGAGCGCGGGCGCTGGGCGCGCTGGTCCGTGACGGTCGTTTCGGCGCGGTGCGCGCCACCTTCCGCCGGGTGGCGGGACTCGTGAAGCAGAACCCCGGCGACGCGCCGGCGCTGGAGTCGCTCGACGAGTCACGCCTGGGCGACGCCGGTCGCGCCTTGTCCAGCGCCGTCCACCTCGCGTCCCATGACGGCGGTGTGTCGCGACAGCTAGAGGCCCTCCTGGCCTTGCGCCCCCTCGTCGACACCTACTTCGACTCGATGATGGTGATGGCCGACGACCCGGCCGACCGCGCCGCCCGGCTCGGCCTGCTCCGGGTGCTGGTGGCAAGGTTCGCGTCGCTCGCGGATTTTTCGAGGTTGGCGACGGAGTAGCGAGCTAGGGGACGGCGACGAGGTACACGGCGCCCTCGTCGCTGGTGCCCGCCTCGGGCGCGCCTGCTGCCCACCAGTTTTCCCCGGGACCGCCGCCGCCTCCGACAACTCATCTCACGACGGCGCCCCCGGCGCGTCGCCAACCAAGCGCCGGGCCCCGTCCCGCGTTAGGCCCGCGCCCCCCCGCGCGAGGTCCGCTCTCCATGAAATGGGTCTATAGCTTCGGTAACGGTCAGGCCGACGGCGATGGCAGCATGAAGAAGACGCTCGGCGGCAAGGGCGCCGGGCTCGCGGAGATGACCAAGCTCGGCCTGCCCGTTCCCCCGGGCTTCACCATCATCACCGACGCCTGCAACTTCTGGTTCAAGAACGGGGAATCCTACCCCGGCGGCATCTGGCAGGAGGTCGCGACGGCGCTCGCGCTGGTGGAGGAGCGCATGGGCCGCCGCTTCGGCGACGCGCGCAACCCGCTCCTGTTCAGCGTTCGGTCCGGCGCCCCGCAGTCGATGCCCGGCATGATGGACACCGTCCTCAACCTCGGCCTGAACGACGACACCGTGTTCGGCCTCGCCGAGCTCTCCGGCAACGCGGTGTTCGCGTGGGACAGTTACCGTCGCTTCATCACCATGTTCGGCGACGTGGTGCTCGGCATCCACTACACGCAGTTCCACAAGGTGATCGAGGAGCACGCGCATGGCAAGGAGCCGCGCGACATGTCCGTCCCCGAGCTGCAGGCGCTGGTGGAGAAGCTCAAGGCCGTGGTGTCGGGGACCGCCGGGGCCTTCCCGGTCGACCCGCAGGAACAGCTCAAGCTGTCCATCGAGGCGGTCTTCCGCAGCTTCAACAGCCAGCGCGCCCGCTACTACCGCAAGACCAACGGCATTCCCGACGACGTGGGCACCGCCGTCAACGTGCAGACCATGGTCTTCGGCAACATGGGCGGCCGCTCCGCCACCGGCGTGGCGTTCACCCGCAACCCGAACACTGGCCGCAAGGTGTTCTTCGGCGAGTGGTTGCCCAACGCGCAGGGCGAAGACGTGGTGGCCGGCACCCACACGCCGCAGCCGATCAACGGCGACACCGCCGACACCCTCGA
The DNA here is from genome assembly GCA_016875435.1 of Deltaproteobacteria bacterium. Classification (GTDB taxonomy): domain Bacteria; phylum Myxococcota_A; class UBA796; order UBA796; family SXON01; genus SXON01. The sequence goes on from VGRE01000017.1 coordinate 20,080, forward strand.
GAAGTTCCTCCCGAGCGTGTACGGCGAGCTCGACGCGGTGCAGCGCAAGCTCGAGTCCCACTACCGCGACATGCAGGACATCGAGTTCACCATCGAGGAAGGCCGCCTGTTCATGCTGCAGACGCGCACCGGCAAGCGCACGCCGGCCGCCGCGGTGCAGATCGTGGTCGACCTCGTCGACGAGGGACTGATCGCCGAGGAAGAAGCCCTCAAGCGGGTGAAGGCAGCCGAGCTGGAGATGGTGCTCCGCCCGGTGCTCGACCCTGCCGCCGTGAAAAAGCGCATCGCCAAGGGCCTCGACGCCTCGCCCGGCGCTGCCAGCGGTCGCGTCGTGTTCCACAGCGAGGAAGCGCAGGAGCTTGCCGAGAAGGGCGAGCACGTGCTCCTCGTGCGCCTCGAAACCAGCCCCGAGGACATCCAGGGCATGACCGTGGCGCGCGGGATCCTCACCGCCCGCGGGGGACAGACGAGCCACGCCGCCGTCGTGACCCGCGGCATGGGTAAGCCCTGCGTCGTCGGTTGCACCGACATCCTCGTGGACTACCAGCGGCAGCTGTTCTACGCTGGCGATCACGTGGTGAAGAAGGGCGACTGGATCACGATTGACGGCGGCACCGGCGAGGTGTTCGAGGGACGGATTCCCACCCTCGCCCCGCCCACCGACGCCGGCGCCATGGGACGCCTCCTCTCCTGGGCCGACAAGCGCGCCCGCCTCAAGGTGCGCGCCAATGCCGACACCGGTCCCGACGCGGAGAACGCGCGCCACCTCGGCGCGGTGGGCATCGGCCTCTGCCGCACCGAGCACATGTTCTTCGAGCCCACCGCGCTGCGCGCCATCCGCCAGATGATCCTCGCCGACGACGAGCTGTCGCGACAGCGCGCGCTCGCGCAGGTGCTGCCCATCCAGCGGCAGGACTTCGTCGACATCTTCCGCGCGATGGACGGCCTGCCCGTCACCATCCGACTGCTCGACCCGCCGCTCCACGAGTTCGTCCCCAGCGACGACAAGGAGATGAGCGGCCTCGCCCACGAGCTCGGCGTCGGCGTCGAGAAGCTCAAGGAGCGGGTGCGCCAGCTCCACGAGGCCAACCCGATGATGGGCCACCGCGGCTGCCGCATCGGGGTCACCACGCCGGAGGTCTACAACACCCAGGTGCGCGCCATCTTCGAGGCCGCCGTGCAGTGCGCGAAGGAAGGCAAGGTGGTCATCCCGGAGGTGATGATCCCGCTGGTGTCGATTCCCGCCGAGCTCGAGCGCTGCCGCGAGCAGGTGGAAGAGGCGGCCGGCGCGGTGCTCGCCGAGTCGGGGGTGTCGATCGACTACCGCGTGGGCACGATGATCGAGTTGCCCCGCGCGGCCATCCTCGCCGACAAGATCGCGGCACACGCCGACTTCTTCAGTTTCGGCACCAACGACCTCACGCAGATGACCTACGGCTTCTCGCGCGACGACATGGGCAAGTTCTTCGGCGATTACGTGCAGAAGGGCGTTCTCACCCAGTCACCGCTGGCGGTGTTCGATAGCGAGGGGGTGGGCGTGCTCGTGGAGATGGCGGCCACCAGGGGCCGCGCCGCGAAGAAGAGCATCAAGCTCGGCGTGTGCGGCGAGCACGGTGGCGACCCGACGGGCGTGAAGTTCTTCCACAAGATCGGCTTGGACTACGTGTCGTGCAGCCCCTTCCGCGTGCCGGTGGCGCGACTGGCGGCCGCCCACGCTGCGCTCGAGGCCGAAGGCCGTTGACCCTGCTCCACCTCGCGCTGGCCTGTGTGCAGCCGGCGCCACTCCCCGACCTCGGCGACTGCGCGGACTACCCGAGCGGCGTGTACGAGTACGGCCAGGTGGGCATCGGCACCTGCCTCGCCGGCCCCTCGGCGGTGAGCTGGGTGGGCGACGGCAGCCTCGTGGCCGTCACCAACGCCAACCCCTGGCTCGACTTCACCTCGGGGAGCGTGCTCGCCTTCGACTTCGACAACGTCGACCTCGCCGCCGGGCGCAACCTCGTGTCGGAGCTCGACGCGAGCGCCGTTGCCCTGCCTACCTTCAGCGGCGCCTCGACCTGGGCGGAGCCCTACGGCGCCCTGCTGGTCACCAACCGTTTCAGCGGCGACGGGCGCACCCGGGAGGCCACCGACAGCCTGTACTTCGTCGAGGTGTCCGCCGCGGGACAGCTGTCGCTGTCGACCGAGATCGGCCCCGACGACGACGGTGGCAGCATCGCCGTGGGCTACGACCCGAACGAGGTGGTCTACGACGAGGCCACCGACATCGCCTGGACCATCAACCGCACCGACCACAGCGTGGCGAGTATCGACCTCGCGTCGCGACCGGCCCGGCTCGTGCCGCCGGGGGGCGACGGTCGCTTGACGCCCAGCGACTACGTCGATGTCGACGGCTCGGGCAGCAAGGCGAGCTTCGCGCGGCTCGAGGTCGAGGCCAACTCGGGGGTGGCGCCGAACACCTGGTCGCTCAGCTGGGCCGCCGCCACCGTGCGTGCCTGGTCGAGTCACGACGAGGGCATTTACCGCACCGTGGGTAACGGCGAGAGCGAGTGGGTGCGCAGCGGCGTGCCCTACGAGATCGAGGTCAACAGCGGCCGTGTGCCGCTCGCGGAGACGCGCGACCCGGCCTGGGCCGAGACCAACGGCTTCGGCACGATGGTGTTCGTGAGCGAGGGCGCGATCCGCTCGGCCTTCGAGGCCGGCGACGGCACCACCTACACGAGCTACGACTACGCCCTGGTAGAGCCGAGCGACGACGAGCCCGTGCTCGCCGACCCCTTCCTCGTGTACGAGGATGGCGCCTTCAGCCTCTTCTACGCGGGCGGCGACGGCACGCGTTCCACGATTCGTGTCGCGACCTCGGCCGACGGCGCCGATTACGACCGCGTGGGGAGCGTCGTGGAGATCGAGGGCTTCGCCCTCGGCAACCCGAGCGTGATGTACGACGTGCAGGTGGAGCGCTGGCGCATGTGGTTCTCCGCCACCGACAGCGCCGGGGCCTCGAGCCTGCGCCACGCCTACAGCGACGACCTGCTCGCGTGGACGGTCGACGACAGCGCCACCCCTGGCCTCGCCGCGCCGGCCGTCGCCTACTGGTCGGGCCGCTTCCGCTGCCTCTACGCCGGGCTCGACGGCGTACACGAGGCCACCTCGGTGGATGGCTACACATGGGTAGACCAGGGGCTGCGCTTCGTCCCCGAGGCCGGCAGCCACCCGGAGGACGGCGTGGCGCTTGAGGTGGCCGACGAGTCGGCCTTCCGCATGGTCGACCTCGACGGCGCCGTGTTCCCCTACGCGGTCAGCGCCGGGGTCACCTACAGCGAGAGCGCCGAGGGCTGGTCGGTGCAGGTGGCGGCCGGCCACGTGCTCGGTCCCGACGACGCGCCGACGCTCGCGCCGGGCGGCGTGGCGCTCACCTCGCGGCTCGGCGACCAGGCCTTCCTCGACCTCGTCGGCGATGGCGGCACGACTCGTATCGGCACCGCCAGCTTCGACGACGACGTGCTGCTCGCCGACGACGAGGCGCTGGTCGACGTGGCCGAGGGCACCTTCTACGCCGATGGTGTCCACGACGCCGTGGTGGCCGAGGTCAACGGCACGCTGACGATGTACTTCGCCGGCGACGCCGAGGGCGTCACCCGCATCGGCCGCGCCACCTCGGCGGATGGCACGAGCTGGAGCATCGACGAGGCGCCGCTCTACGAGGGCATCGACAGCTTCGAGTCGGTGGAGGTGAGCCCCTCGTCGGTGCAGGTGCTCGACGATGGCACGGTGCGCCTGTGGTACTCCGCGCACGACGGCGACACCTGGCGCGTGGGCTGCCTGGAGAGCACCGACGACGGCGACAGCTTCGCCCGCGTCGATGGCGCCACCGCCGCCTGGAGCTTCGACGGCGAGGCGCCCGGCAGCTGGGACGACTCCGGCGCGCGCGACGCCTTCGTGATCCGCGACGGCGACCTCGACCGCATGTGGTTCTCGGGCTTCGACGGCGCCACCTGGCAGATCGGCTACGCCGAGCGCGAGGTGGGCAGCAGCGAGTGGATCACCTCCCTCGGGGCCGGTGACGAGCCTCGCCCGGTCATGCTCGTGGGCAGCAGCGCGCTCGGGGCCGAGGGCCTGCAGCGCCCGGTGGTGTGGACCACGGCCACCGGGTGGGCCCTGTCCTACACCGCGATCGACGGCGCCACGCCGCGGGTGGGCCTCGCCACCGCCCGCGACGCCGACCGGCTGCATCGCAACCTGGCCTTGCCCACGGTGGCCGACACCTGGGGCTTCACCGTGGTGCCGCCCAGCGAGGGCGACGCCATCTCCCTCGACTTCTACCTCGACGGCGCCTACTTCACCGGCCGGGGTTGCACCTCGCTGGCCTTCGACGACGTCGCGGGCTTCCTCTACGTGGGTTGCAAGCTCGTCCCGGTGCTCTTCGCTCTCGACGTGCGCGACGACAGCACCAGCACCTTCGCCGACCTCAACTACCTGGGCGTGGAGTCCGTACTCGTCGTCCAGAGCTCGTCCGGAGCCGACAGCGGCATGCGCGACCTCGTGGTCGACCGCGCTAACGGGTGGCTCTGGGGCATCGCCGACGAGCCCGAGGCGCTCTACGCCATCCGCACCGACGACATCGTCGACGACGCCACCACCGACCTCGTGCGCGACCGCCTCATCGGCATGCTGCCGCTGCCGCGCGGCATCGTGCGCGACGAGGGCGTGGCCACCCAGGCCAACGTCGGCCCGGGACAGATGGCCATGCATCCCACGGAAAGCCTGCTTTTCGTCACCAACTTCAACGACAACAGCTTGTCGGTGTACGACCTCACGCTCGGCCCGCTCGGCACGCAAGTGGGGCAGGTCGACAACATCGGCGAGAACCCCTACGCCGTGGCGATCTCGCCCGATGGCGCCCACGCGATCGTCGCCAACTACAGCGGCGAGGTCGGCGAGCACGTCTCGAGCACGCTCGTCGTGCTCGACGCCGACCCCGCGAGCCCGAGCTTCCTCGAGCCGCTCACCTGGATCGCCAACCAATGACCTCGTTCCTGGCGATCCACGGGCTGTTCGGCCTGGTCGGCTGCGAAGACGCGCCCAGGGTCCCGCAGCATTTCGACGGCCCCGTCGCGGCGGCGGTGATCCCCGCCGACGGCCGCACGCCCTTCAGCGGCCCCATCGGCTTTGTCGCCAACAGCCGCAGCGGCACGATCGTCCCCCTCGACCTCGAGGAAGGCCGCATCCTCACCGACGACCCCACGGCCTCGTTCCTGCGCGCGAGTGCGGTGGCAACCGGCCAGTCGCGCCAGCTCCGCGACCTGGCCGCCTTCGTGCTCGGGGGTGACGATGGTCGTGGCGAGGTGTGGCTCTGGGCGCTCGACGCCTCGCGCGACCAGCTCGTGGCCGCGCCCTACCTCACGGGCGCGGGCGACGACGGCAGCCCGGTGGAGGTGGCGCCCGAGGCCACCGAGGCCACCTTCGTGGACGCCGACGGCAGCGGCGACAGCGCCACGCTCAGCGGGCTGGTGCTCCGCGAGGGCTACACCACCACCGAGGACTGGTCGATCGAGTACGACGGCTCGCGCTGGTGGGCGGTGGGGAGCCGCTCGGGCACGCAGGAGACGGAGCCGGTGGGCGGGACCAGCTTCAAGTCCGACTTCGGCGAGGTGGAGTTCCTCATCGAGGGCGAGGCGACGGCGGGCGACCGTTTCGAATTCGCCACCGACACCGGCCTGCGCGAGTTCAGCCTGTCCGGTCGTCCCACGGCGATACTCGGGGGTGACGGCGTGCTGTGGGTGTCCGTCGAGGGCGAGGCCCCCGCCGTACACGGTCTCGACCCGGCCTCCGGGGCCACGCTCGTCACCGTCGCGCTCCCTGCCGGGGCCGCCCCCTGGCGGCTCGCGGCGAGCGACGACGGGCGCTTGTTCGTGGCCGACAGCCGCTCGCCCGGGGTGTACGTGCTCAGCGAGGGCGCGCTCGTCGAGACGATCGTCACCGCCGGGGCGGTGGTCGACGTGGCCTGGCAGGCGGGCGACGACGCCAGCGGCACGCCCTTCGAGCGCCTCTTCGTCGCCCCGCTTGGCGCTCGCCGGGTCGACGTCTACGACCTCGCCACGGGACAGTGGGTCGACCCCAACCCGGCCGACGCTCCCGTGGAGGGCGTCGACCTGGGATCGCCCATCTCCGGGCTGGCGGCCAGCGCCGGCACGGTGTGGCTGCAACAGCCCAACGCCTGGGGCGCCACCCCGCGCGTACCCACGGTGGTGGCCGCCACCCAGGACGGCTTCGTGTTCCAGATCGACGCGGGAACGGGGTGCGCCGTCACCTCGCTGCGCGGCCCGCACGGTCCCAATGAGATCATCGACAGCTCCGACGCCTACGCCTACGCCGTGCTGGAAGACCAGGGCCCGGCGTCTGACGCCGAACTGTCGGTCGACGACAGCACCGGCGAGCAGGTGGCGGTGTCGTCCTGCGGCGGCGTGGCCCGCGGCGAGGCCTGGACCGTCACCTACGACAGCGCCTCGGTGAGCTGGATTGTCGAGGGCTCATTCTCCGGCGAGCAGCAGGGCCGGGCCTACACGGACGAGCGCTACCTGTCAGACACCGGCGCCATCAGCTTCTTCATCGTCGGCGGCACCCTGCCGCCCACCGATGGCGACCGGTTCGGCTTCGAGGTCGACCGCGGCCTGCTGGTGATCAGCGGCATCGACCACGACGAGGACGGCCTCATCGGCGCCGCCGACGACCCCCTCGACTTCCCGGCGCGCCCGCTGGCCTACGAGGACATCGTGGGCCCGAGCGGCGGCGGCTGGGACGCCACCGATCGGCGCGAGTACGCGCTGGTGATGGCGGAGAACCAGGACGTGGTGGCGCGCTGCCTCCTCGACGCGGGCGTGGCGCAGACCGGCTGGGAGTAGGGGCGCTCAGTACAACGTGAGGCGGTGAATCTCGGTCGACGACCCGCTCGACATGTAGAGGTAGCCATCGCTCGACACGGTGCAGGAGCCGTTGTTGCCGTGGTCGGTCGGGAAGTTGGTGATGGTCGACCACGAGTCGCTGGCCATGTCGTACTGCCACAGCGAGTTGCCCGAGGAGCCGCCGGCCGCGTAGAGATGCCCCGACCAGTCGCCGCAGAAGATGTCGTTGAGTTGCGGCTCGGGGATGCGTGTCATGCGGCTGATGCTGCCGGCGCTGATGTCGTAGCGGTACAGGTCCTGCGAGGCGTAGCCGCCGAAGTAGATGGCCTCCTCGGTGGGGTCGAAGGCCAGGCGTGTCTCGTAGAGGCTCCCGAGGCCGGAGTTCACCTCGCTCACCGTGTCGGTGTCGACGTTGTAGATGATGATGCGCCCATTGTTGCTGTAGCCATAGATGTTGCCGTCGCAGTCGGCCACCGTCTGGTTGTAGTCGTCGCCGCCGCCGTGGGTGGCCATCATGGTCCAGGCGTCGGTGGCAATATCGTAGTTGTAGACGGCGCCGCAGCCGATCATCCACAGGTCGCCGTCGTAGGGGGCCATGCTGTTCCAGGGCCGGTTGCAGGGCGTGCCACTCGCCACGCGCGTCCAGGTACCGGACGAGGGCGTGTAGTACTGCATGCGGCTACCGTAGCTGTTCCACAGGTAGTCCATGTCGTCGCCCATCCAGGTCATGAGCGAGTAAGTGGCGTCCGGGGCGGAGGAGAGGCGCGTCCAGGTCGTCCCGTAGGTGCCGCCGAAGCCGGGGCTGTCGCAGTCCCCGCTGCCGATGGTCACGCTGTAGCTGTCACTGGTGCCGTCGTCGTCGCCGTCGTTGGGGGTCACCGTGCAGGTCCAGACCTCGCCGCGGGTGGTGTCGGCGGCATCGACGGTGTCGCCGGTCTCGTAGGTGGTGGTGGCGCTGGTGTGGGGGGTGCCGTCGACCTCCCACTCGATGGTGTAGCTGATGCTGTCGCCGTCGTCGTCGCTGCTGGCGGTGTCGATCACGCACACGAGGTCGTCGTTGCCCGCCGGCGGGTCGGGATCGATCGACACGCTGGGCGCGGTGGGCGCGGTGTTGGCACAGGTGACGGAGTCGGTGCCGGTGGTACCGTAGTCGGTGCCGTCGTAGGGGGTGACCACCACGGTGATCACCTCGTTCTTGTCGAACCAGGTGAGCCCGGAGATGGCGGTGGCGGTGCTGCCGATGAGGGTGCCATCCACGTACCAGGTGTAGGAGAGGGTGACCCGGTCGCCGTCGGGATCGCTCGACGACACGGTGGTGCTCAGCGTCTCGTCGGTGGTGGGGTCGGCCGGGGACAAGGTGACACTCGTCACCGCGGGCGGCGCGTTGTCGATGACGATGGTGTCGGTGACGGCGGTGCCGTAGTCGGCGCCGTCGTAGGGGGTGACGGTACACACCACGGTGTCGCCCTTGTCGAAGCCGCTCGACAGCGAGGATCCCGAGCCCGCCGCGCTCCCGTTGACCGTCCAGGCGTAGGTGGAACGGTCGGAGTCGCCGTCGGCGTCGGAGAAGCCGGTGGCGGTGCAGGTGAGCGTGTCGGACACGTCGGCGGGGTCGGGGGTGATGTCGGCACGGGTGACGCTCGGGGCGGTGTTGCCGATGGTGAGGCTGTCGGAGCCGGCGGGGCCATCGACGCTGCCGTCGTTGGGGGTCACGTTCACGCGCCAGGTGTCGCCCTTGCTCGTGGCCGAGTCGGGGAGCGTGTCGCTGGTCGACGCGGCGGAGAGGGCGCCGTTGCGGTACCAGGCGTAGCTGTAGCTGATGCTGTCGCCATTGGGGTCGGTGCTGGGGCTGTCGATGCTCGCCACGAGGTCGTCGCCGGTGGCGGCGGGGTCGGGGCTGAGCGACACCGTGGGCGCGGTGGGCGCGCCGTTGATCTCGAAGCTGACCAGCCCGGTGGCGGTGAGGCCGGTGGTGTCGGTCACCGTCACCAGCACGGTATGGGTGCCGACGGCAAGGTCGGTGGAGGAGAACAGGATCGAGCCGGAGGAGTCGGCGCCCTCGGTGGAGAAGATGCCGTCGAGGTCGGACTCCCAGGTGACGTAGAGGTCGTCGGGCGCGTCCTGGCCGTCGTCGACCTCGGCCCAGAAGAACACGCTGTCGCCTTCCTCGTACTCGTCGCCGTCGAGCGGGGCGCGCAGGTCGAGCGTGGGGGGCGTGCTCACCGCGAAGAGCACGAACTGGGTGCAGGTGGCGCCTACCTCGTCGGTGGCCACCATCGTGAGCGTGTGGGTGCCCGGCGAGAGAGTGCTGGTGGTGAGCACGGAGTTGCCGGCGCTGTCGGCGGTGCTGCTGCCGAGCGTGCCGTCGAGATCGCTCGACCAGATGACCGTGATCCAGTCCTCGGGGACGTCGACGTCGGCCACCAGGCCCCGCAGCGTGACCACCTCGTCCTCGGCGGCGTGGTCGCCATCGGTGGGGGAGGTAATCTCGCAGGTGGGCGCGCTGTTGGGCGGGCCTACGCGGAAGGTGACGGCGTCGGAGCCGGACTTGCCGTCGGTGTCGGTGGCGGTCAGCGTGGCGTAGTAGTCGCCCGCGTCGAGGTACATCACGCCGCTCGCCGCGCCGCTGGTATCGACGGTGAGGTCGATGGGGAGCTCGCCGAGGCTGAACTCCGACCAGGCCAGGGTGAGCAGCTCGGGGCTGTCTTCCGCGTCGCTCACGGTCGCGGTGAAGTTGACCAGCCGGTCGGAGTAATACACCCCCTCGGTGGTGGGGGCGCTGATCTCCACGGTGGGGGCCGAGGTGGGCGTGATGGCGAGCGTGACGTGATCGTCGCCGGTGTTGCCCTGGGGGTCCCGGGCCACCACGGCCACGGTCACCTCATCGGGGTCGAGGGCGGCCTGGCAGAGGGAGGTGCCGTCGAGCAGGGGGGGGGCGGCGGGACAGAGCTCCCGGTTGCCGGCGACCCAGCTCGCGAGGAGCTCCTCGGGCTGGTCGTCGCTGTCGGAGACGATGGCGCGGAAGGTGAGGGTCTCTCCTTCCTGGACGGCGTCGCCGTCGGCGTGGGAGATGATCTCGGCCGTGGGCGGCGACTTCTGCACCGAGAGCGTGGCGTCGTTGCAAGCGAGGAGAAAGAGGCTGGAGGCGAGGACCAGGGTGCGTTGCGGCATGCGAGACCACCGGGAACGATCTCGTGAGCTTACCACGCGCAGTTCACGACTCGGCCGACACGCGAACCACGGCGGCGCGCTGGTCGCGCAGCATCCGGGCGCGCTCCATCGCGCCGAGGTGCTCCTCGAGGGCGGCCGCGTGGTCGAGGGTGCGGGCGAGACCCCGCCAGTCGCGAACGCGCATCTGCTGGTCGAGCGCGCGCGCGTAGCCCTCGCGCGCATCCTGGGCACGGCCGCACACGCCGCAGATGTCGCCGAGCAGGCGGAGGGCGGCGCCGCGGGCCACGAACTCGCCGAGGTTGCCGTAGAGGCCCACGGCGCGATCGACCGCGATCAGGGCGCCCTCGGGGTCGCCCCCGCGCAGGAGCGCGTCGGCGCGCCGTCGCCAGAGGTTCGCGCGGAGGAGAGCGTCGTCGCCGGCGGTGGCCTCGAGGGTGTCAAGTGCCTTCCGGATACGACTGCCCTCGCCGCGGACGAGGGCGAGCGACAGCTCGCCGAGGCGGAGGTTGGTGCGCTCGGCCACGCCGGCGCCGGCCGCCTCGCCCGCCTCGTCGTGCAGCGCGCCCGCGCCCACCCACTCACCCC
>VGRE01000018.1 GCA_016875435.1 Deltaproteobacteria bacterium
ATCCCGGCGCTCACGCGGCGCACCGGCCTCGGCCTCTTCGCGGCCGGCCTGCTCGGCGTGGGCGCCATCGCCGCGCTCGACGGGCTCGTGCACCGCCCCGCGGCGCACTTGCCCGAGGGCTTCGGCACCATCGACGCCCTCGGTCGCGCCCTGTTCACCGGCCCCTACCTGTTGCCCTTCGAGGCCGTCTCGCTCTTGCTCACGGTGGGCATGGTGGGCGCGGTGGTCCTCGCCAAGCGGGAGATCTGATGGACGCTGTCGGTCTCACCCCCGTGCTCGCGCTCAGCGCGGGCCTGTTCACGCTGGGCGTGCTCGGGGTGCTCACGCGCAAGAACGCGCTCATCGTCTTCATGTGCATCGAGCTCATGCTCAACGCGGTGAACCTCTCCTTCGTGGCCTTCGCGCGCCACCACGGCAACCTCGACGGGCACGTGTTCGCCGTGTTCGTGATGGCGGTAGCGGCGGCCGAGGCGGCGGTGGGCCTCGCCCTCGTCATCCTGCTCTTCCGCAACCGGGTGACGGTCCAACTCGACGACCTCGACCGGCTGAGGGGCTGATGATCGCGCTCGTACCCGCCTTCCCGCTCCTTGGAGCGGTCCTCCTCGGCCTCCTAAACCGCCGCGCCTCGCGCGTGGTGGCCGGGGGTATCGCGTCGGCCATGGTCGGCCTCTCGGCCGTCGTGTCCTTCGCCACCTTCTTCCGGCTCCTCGGCGAGCATCCCGCCGAGGGCGCCGTGCCCCACGTGGCGCAGAAGCTGTGGACCTGGTTCGAGGCCGGTCCCGTGGTGGCCGAGATGGCCTTCCGGGTGGATCCCCTGGCCGCCACGATGATGTGCGTCATCACCGGCGTCGGCTTCCTGATCCACGCGTACAGCATCGGCTACATGGACGACAAGGCCGACGCTGACAGCGCCTGGCGCTTCTTCGCCTACCTGAACCTGTTCGTGTTCGCGATGCTGTTGCTCGTGATGGGCGACAACTTCCTCGTGATGTTCGTGGGCTGGGAAGGCGTGGGGCTGTGCTCCTACCTGCTCATCGGCTTCTGGTTCGAGAACGCCGACTACGCCAAGGCAGGGAAGAAGGCGTTCGTGGTGAACCGGGTGGGTGACTTCAGCTTCGTGCTGGGCTTGTTCCTGCTCTTCTGGTCGCTGGGCGACAAGGCCACGCTCAACTTTGCCGAGCTCGAGCAGGTGATCCGCCAGCATCCCGAGCTGGTGGGCGGCGTCGGCGGCGGCATCGTCACCGCCGTTTGCTTGTTGTTCTTCGGTGGCGCCACGGGCAAGAGCGCGCAGATTCCCCTCTACGTGTGGCTGCCCGACGCGATGGCCGGTCCCACGCCGGTGTCGGCGCTCATCCATGCTGCCACCATGGTCACCTCCGGCATCTACATGCTCTGCCGGCTCAACTTCCTCTACGTGCTGGCGCCGGCCGCGCTCGCAGCGGTCGCGACCATCGGCGCGCTCACGGCCTTCCTGGCGGCCACCATCGCCGTCACCCAGAACGACATCAAGAAGGTGCTCGCCTACTCCACGGTCTCGCAGCTCGGCTTCATGTTTCTCGGCGTGGGCGTGGGCAGCTTCGTGGGCGGCTTCTTCCATGTCGTCACCCACGCGTTCTTCAAGGCGCTGATGTTCCTCGGCTCCGGCTCGATCATCCACGCCCTGCACCACGAGCAGGACATGCGGAAGATGGGCGGGCTCGCCAAGTACATGAAGCTCACCTTCTTCACCTTCGCCTGCGGCTACGTGGCGATCATCGGGGTGCCCGGGACCAGCGGCTTCTTCTCGAAAGACGAGATTCTCTGGCTCACGTTCATCACCCCGGCCTTCGAGAGCCTGCCGCTCGGGACGGTGATGCCCAAGGTGCTCTGGGCCATCGCCACCGCCACCGCGCTGTTGACGGCCTTCTACATGAGTCGCCTGATGTTCATGACCTTCGCGGGCACCTACCGCGGCGGCCACCACGATCACGGGCACGGCCACGATGCGCACGGTCACGACGGTCATGGGCACGGGCACAAGCCGCACGAGTCGTCGATGATCATCGTCGCGCCGCTGGCGGTGCTCGCCCTGCTGTCGCTGGTGGGCGGCGCGCTCAACCTGCCGCACTGGGCGGCGGAGCATGGTTTCCTCCACCATTTCCTCGGGCCGGTGTTCCACCACTCCGAGGAGATGATCGCTTTCCCCACCGACAACCCCCTGGAGTTCCCGCTCATGGGGATCACGCTCCTCGGCGTCGTTGCCAGCGTGGCGTTGGCCTATCGCCTCTACGTGCAGCAACCGGAACTGCCCGCGCAGATCGCCGCGAAGATGAAGGCGCTCTACGAGGGCTCGCTCAACAAGTGGTACGTCGACGAGATCTACGAGCGGGCGGTCATCGGCCCCATCCTGCACGCCTCGCGGCAGGTTCTCTGGGCGGTGGTCGACGCGCAGGTCATCGACGGCGCCGTCAACGGCGTGGCCGCCGTCGCCCGCAAGGCTGGCGAGGCTCACGGCAAGCTCGGCAGCGGCAAGCTGCAGGCCTACGCCCTCTCCATCGCGGCTGGCGCGGCTCTGCTCGTCACCGCCTACGCGCTCGGGTGAACCGATGATGCTCTCGCTGGTCACCTTCCTCCCCATCCTCGCCGCCATCGTGGTGGCGGCGGCGCCGCAGGGCGTGTCGAAGTCCCTGTCGCTCGGCGCCTCGCTCGCCATCTTCCTCGCGTCGATCCCCCTCTGGTTTGGCTTCGACCCGCAGGGGGCCGAGTACCAGTTCGTGGAGAACATGGCGTGGATCGAGGCCTGGGGGGTGCGCTACCACCTCGGCCTCGACGGCGTGTCGCTGCTCCTGGTGCTGCTCACCACCGCGCTCACCCCGCTCATCCTGCTCAGCGCATTCTCGGGAGTGTCTCAAAACTACCGCGCCTACGCGGCGCTGATGCTCGCGCTCGAAGGCGCGATGATCGGCACCTTCGTGGCGCTCGACACCTTCCTGTTCTACGTGTTCTGGGAGCTGGTGCTCCTGCCGATGTACTTCCTCATCGGCCTGTGGGGGGGCGAGCGTCGCATCTACGCGGCGGTGAAGCTGTTCATCTACACCGTCACCGGCTCGCTGCTGATGCTGGTGGCGCTCATCGGGCTGTACTGGGCACACCACGACCAGACCGGCGAGTGGTCCACCGACCTGCCCGACCTGCTGCGTCTCTCGCTCACGCCGAGCGCGCAGCTGTGGATGTTCAGTTGCCTCGCGGTGGCCTTCGCCATCAAGGTGCCGATGTTCCCGGCGCACACCTGGTTGCCCGACGCCCACGTCGAGGCGCCCACCGGCGGCTCGGTGGTGCTGGCTGGCGTGATGCTCAAGATGGGCACCTACGGCTTCTACCGCTTCGCGATGCCCCTGTTCCCCGACGCGGTGACGGCCTGCGGCCCGGTGCTGATCGCGCTCTCGGTGATCGGCATCGTCTACGGCGCGCTCGTGGCCATGGTGCAAGACGACGTGAAGAAGCTCGTGGCCTACAGCTCGGTTTCGCACCTCGGCTACGTGATGCTGGGCCTCTTCGCGCTCAACGCGCCGGGCATTTCCGGCGGCGTTTACCAGATGCTCAACCACGGCGTGAGCACCGGCGCGCTCTTCTTCCTCGTGGGGGTGCTCTACGAGCGGAGACACACGCGCAAGATCGCCGACTACGGCGGCTTGACCAAGGTGGTGCCGAAGTTCGCGTTCATCTTCATGGTGATCACGTTCTCGAGCATCGGTCTCCCCGGGCTGAACGGCTTCGTGGGCGAGTTCCTCATCCTCATCGGCGCCTTCCAGTACGCGCCCCTCCCCACCGTGGTGGCGGCGAGCGGTGTCATCTTCGGCGCCGTCTACATGCTCTGGGTGTTCCAGCGCATGATGTTCGGCCCGCTGACCAACGCGGCGAACAAGGAACTCACCGACATCAACGCCCGCGAGACGCTCTACCTCGCGCCGCTCGTGGCGCTGGCGCTCATCATGGGACTCTTCCCGCAGCCCTTCCTCGACCGGATCAACCCGTCGGTCGATCGCGTGCTGGCGCGATTCGACGGTCACTTCGACCGCTCGCCCTACGCCGACTTCGACGGTTGCCTGCCGCCGTGGCTGGTGGAGCGGGAGGTGCCGTCTCATCCTGCGGCCGAGGCCCAGGCCCACGCCCCCGCTGAAGGAGGTCACTAGTGGACACCTCCCTGGTCCTCGACTCGATGCTGATGGCAGCGCCGATGCTGCTCTTGTCGGCGATGGGCATCGTGCTGATGGTGCTCGCCGCGGTGATGAAGCCCTTTTCGCCCACCGTGGGCTGGGGCACCACCCTCGCGACCCTGGCGGCGGCGCTGGCGCTCGTGGCCCTGCAGGCGGGCGAACCGGCGGCCGAGGCCTTCGCGGGCATGCTCCGCGTCGACCTCTACGGTCACTTCTTCGCGGTGGTGATGCTGCTCGCGGCCATCTTCGCGCTGCTGATCGCCGCCGACTACATGGAGCGCATCGGCGTGCGCGTGGGCGAGTTCTACGCGCTGTTGTTGTTCGGCGTGTCGGGCATGCTCGGCATGGCCTACGCCAACGACCTGATGATGGTGTTCATCGCGCTCGAGGTGATGAGCATCGCGATGTACGTGCTCTGCGCCATCAAGCGCGCCGACGACCGCGCCGTCGAGGCCGGCTTCAAGTACTTCATCCTCGGCGCCTTCTCCTCGGCGATCATGCTCTACGGCGTGTCGTTTTTGTATGGGGTGACGGAAACCACCTCGCTGTCGCAGCTGGCGAGTTGGCTGGCCACGCACCCCGAGACGAACAGCGTGCTCGCGGTGGGCGGCGTGATGGTCATCGTCGGCTTCGGCTTCAAGGTGGCCAGCGTGCCCTTCCACATGTGGACGCCCGACGTGTACCAGGGCGCCCCCACGGCGGTCACCTCGCTGATGGCCAGCGGCGTGAAGGCCGCGAGCTTCGCGGCCTTCGGTCGCTTCGTGGTCGGCGCGCTCGGTAACGATGCCGCCACCTGGGAGATGGCGCTCTGGATCATGGCCGCGCTCACGATGCTCGTCGGCAACGTGGCGGCGCTGGTGCAGGACGATCTCAAGAGGATCCTCGCCTATAGTTCCATCGCCCACGCCGGCTACCTGCTGATGGCGCTCTCCTCGGTGGGCGGCATGGGCGCCGACCAGAACCCGGCGCTCGGCTCGCTCGGTTTCTACCTGCTTGCCTACACCTTCATGAACGCGGGCGCCTTCGCGGTGCTCTCGCTCATGACCAAGGACGGCAACGACAACACCGGGATCGAGGCGCTGGCCGGCCTCGGCAAGAGCCACCCCTGGCTGGCGGCGGGGCTCTCGCTGTGCCTCGTGTCGCTCGCGGGCATCCCGCCCACCATGGGCTTCGTGGGCAAGTTCTACCTGTTCAGCAGCGCCGTGGGCGCCGGGCAGGTGGGCCTCGCGATGGTGGGCGCCATCGGCGCCGCTGCCGGCGTGTACTACTACCTGCGGCCGATGATCTACATGTACATGCGCGAGGGCCACCCCGAGGTCGCCACCGACGGGCGCGCCCGCATCGCGCTCGCCGTGTCGTGCGTCGCGATCCTGGTGCTGGGGCTGGTGCCCGGCGCGGTGCTCGCCGCCGCCGACGCGAGCGTGCGGGCGGTGCTGGGATAGCCCTCGCCTGGGCCGGCGCCCCCTCCCACCCTCAGTAGAACGTCAACATGCCATAGACCCCGCCCTCGAGCCCGGCGGCGTGGGTCGACGCGCCGATGAGCAGGTCGAGGTTGCCGTTGTCGTCGAGGTCGCCCATGGCGGTGTTGCTGCCCGCGCCGTCGGCGCTGTCGCCCTCGAAGGTGGCGTCGGCATCGGACCTGTCGTAGGTGCCCGGGGCGGGTGACCAGAACAGGTAGGCCTCGCCGGCGCTTCCCGAGGCGGCGCTGGCGCCGATGAGCAGCTCGGCGGCGCCGTCGTTGTCGAGGTCGCCCGCGGAGGGACCCATGCCGAAGTAGCTGCCCCGGCTCCCGGTGATGACGATGTCGCCGCTGGCCACGTCGGTGCCGCCGGTGCCGGGGCCGTACACCACCGACATGATGCCGGCGCCGCCGCCGTAGCTGTAGCCGCCCACCACGGCGTCGCTGAGCCCGTCGCCGTTGACGTCGCCCTGCGCGAAGGTGCGACCCTCGCCCAGGTAGGAGGCCGCGGAAGACGAGTACACGTAGCCGGCGGCGTCGGTGTTGACGTCGACGGAGCCCTGGGCGGGGCCGCTCACGATGTAGACCGTGCCGCCGCTCGGGGCGCCAGTCGAGGCGTAGGGCGCGGCGATGAGGATGTCGCCAATGCCGTCGCCGTCGTGGTCGCCGCCGGCGCGGACCCAGCGTCCCAGGTAGCTCGACGCGTCGGGACCGATGATCACGCCCTCGGCGTCCTCGGTCAGGCTGTAGCTGCCCGAGACGGGCCCGTACTTGATGTAGCCGGCCCCCGAGCCAAAGCCGCCGCCCTCGTCGGTGTAGTAGGCGCCCACCACGAGGTCGTCCACGCCGTCGCCGGTCACGTCGCCGATGTCGCAGCCGTGGCCGGCGTAGATGGCCTGGTGGCCCACGAACTCGGCGCCGTAGTCGTCTTCGAGGGCGGTGTCCTGGTCGGCGGGGCCGAAGACCACCACGAGTCCCTGCGTGCCGCCGTAGGGCGCGCCGAAGCCCACGTCCTCGAGGCCGTCGCCGTCGACGTCGCCCATGCCGATGCTGCGGCCGGGGCCCGAGTAGGCGGTGCCATCACTGGTGTGCGTGGTGCCCTGGTTGGTGGCGTCGAAGGTGCCACTGTAGGGCCCGAAGACGACCATGCCGCCCTGGGCCGTGTAGTGCGCGCTGAAGATGTCGTCGTAGCCGTCGCCGTTGACGTCGCCCGACTCTAGCATGTAGCCCATGCCGTAGTGCCCGTTCTCGGCGAGGAAGTCGTTGTCGCTGTCGAGCGCGTAGCTGCCGGAGAAGCCGCAGTCGGGGTCTTCGCCGTCGCAGTCCTCGTCGGCGCCCGACTCGAGCATGTAGCCCATGCCGTAGTGCCCGTTCTCGGCGAGGAAGTCGTTGTCGCTGTCGAGCGCGTAGCTGCCGGAGAAGCCGCAGTCGGGGTCTTCGCCGTCGCAGTCCTCGTCGGCGCCCGACTCGCAAAACTCGGGCGCGCCCGGGTACACCTGGTCGTCGCTGTCGTCGCAGTCGTCGCCGCTGGGGCAGGTGGTGTCGAAGTGGCCGTCGCCGTCGGCGTCGAAGCCCTCGTCCACCGTGCCGTCGCAGCTGTCGTCCACCGCGTTGCAGCGCTCCTCGGCGCCCGGGTAGGCCTGGTCGTCGCCGGGGCGACAGTCGGTGCCGTCGAGCACCCAGCCGGCCTGCGGCAGGCAGGTGTCCTCGTAGATGTAGGGGTGCCCGTAGCCGTCGGCGTCCTCGTCCTGGTGCCAGCGGTTCGACACCCCGTGGTCGGCCACGCCGTCGCAGTCGTCGTCGACGGCGTTGCAAGCCTCCTCGGCGCCCGCGTGGATGCTGGCGTCGGCGTCGTTGCAGTCGCCGGCCTGGTTCACCCAGCCGGCCTCGGGCTCGCAGGTCTGGATGCCGGTGGCGTCGTCGCCGTAGCCGTCGGCATCGGCGTCGGCATACCAGACGTCGTCGGCGCTGTCGGTGATCCCGTCGCAGTCGTCGTCGATGCGGTTGCACACCTCCTCCGCGCCGGGGTGGATGGCGGGATCGTCGTCCTCGCAGTCGCCGCTCTGGTTGACGTAGCCGTCCTTGCTGCCGCACACCGAGATGGCGTTGCCGTTGCCGCCGTAGCCGTCGCCGTCGGTATCGAGCCAGGCGTCGGCGTACAGGCCCTCGTCGATCTCGCCGTCGCAGTTGTTGTCGATCTCGTCGCACACCTCGTCGGCGCCGGGGTGGACGTCGGCGTCCTCGTCGTCGCAGTCGTCGGCGAGCACCACGCCGTCGCCGTCGAGATCGATGATGGTTTCCTGGTCGACCGGGCAGGCCAGGAGGGTGAGCCAGGCGATCACAGGACGCTCCGGGGGCGTCGTCACCGTACCGCCACTTCGGCGCTGTCGTCTACCGGCGTCGCAGCGCGGCGCCGCCGCGGGTATACTCGCGGCGCCCCGCCCGGAGGCAGCATGCGTCACGCCCTCGTTCCCCTTCTCGCCGTCGTCCTTGCCGCCTGCGAGGATGGTCCCGCCGACGAGGCGAAGGACCGCGCCGAGTCGAGCGACAACACCCTCGCCTTCTGGCCGCCCGAGGCGGGCCGGGCCACCACCTTCGATGCCCGGATCACCGCGGGCGCCTCGATCTTCGACTTCGACGACGAGGGCCTCGACCTCGGGGCCGGGGTGACGGTCGACGACTTCACCGTGCTCGACGGCTGGACGGCCTCGGCCCGGCTCACCGTGGCCGCCGACGCCGAGCTCGGCCCGCGCAACGTCGAGCTCGACGTGACCGGCGGCGACTTCACCCTCGAAGACGCGCTCACCATCGTCGACGACAGCTTCAGCATCAGCCCCGCCCGCGCCAAGATCGGCGAGTCGGTGCAGGTCGAGTTCATCGGCCAGAACACGGAGTGGGTGGGCGCCACCACCTGGGCCGGCTTCGGCGACGGCATCGAGGTGACGGCGGTCGACGTGCTGAGCGAGAGCTTCATGATCGCCGACGTCACCGTGTCGCCCGACGCCATCCCCGGCGCCCGCGACGTGTACGTGGAGAACGGCCCCGACCTCGTCACCCAGTACGGCGCCTTCACCGTCGACCGCGTGGGCCTCTCCGCCACCTTCGATCCCGCCGAGCTGTCGCAAGGACAGACGGCGAGCTTCACCATCGTCGGCAAGGACACGCACTTCTCCGACGACAGCGAGATCCGCTTCTTCCAGTACGGCGACGAGAAAGACGACATCGTCATCGACAACCTCACGGTGATCGATGCCGAGAATCTCTACGGCACGCTCACCGTGTCCAACGCCGCCGAGCTGGGGACGCGCGACGTGCTGGTGGAGACCGACGGCGAGGGCGTGTTCATCGAGGATGCCACCAACGTGATCGACGCCGAGATCGACATCGGCCAGATCGGCATCTCCCGCTGGTTCTACGTGATCCGCGGCATCGACAACACCACCGGCGACATCACCGAGTACACCCGCGTGGGCGCGATCTTCTACCTCCCGCTCGACCCGCCCTGCCCGCCCGACCCCGAGGCCTACTGCACCAACTGGGCCGACGACGACGAGGACGGCTACACCGACTGCTACGACAGCGACTGCGCCAGCGACCCCGCTTGCGGCGGCGGCCCGCAGCCCTACGACAGCAACGGCGTGTTCGAGACCTTCTCCTCGGGCGGCACCGCCGATTGTCCCAGCAACGAGACCGTCGACGTGGGCGACCACGTGTGGCTCGAGTCGGCCTGCAACATCGTCACCCTCGACCGCTACACTGACGGCTCCTCGGGCAGCATCTACTACACCGCCGACGTCACCCTCGACGACTACTGCTTCGACCAGATGTACGATCTGCACGTGGAGGGCAACGACGACCTCGGCATCCCCGAGGAGATCGTGGAGGACGCGCAGCCCACCGTCCCCGCCGACTTCGAGCTCCTGGAGCCCTGGTGGTGGGGCAACTTCACCCACAGCCGGGCCGAGCCCCTCACCTACTACTGGACCCCGGCGGAGACCTACCCCGACGCCATCTTCTTCACGTCGATCTCGGGACAGCTGGTCGACCCCAACGGGGCCGCTGGCTACGTCGGCTCCCTGCCCTGGGACGACGGCGAGCACACCTACACCGCCGACGAGCTGAGCGAGCTGGTGGCGAGCCCGGCCACCTTCGCGGCCTACTCCTACATCAAGGGCCCCGCCGTCGGCTTCAGCTTCAGCACGGTGCAGACCGAGAGCGACTCCTACGTGTACATCCAGGGCACGGTGGTGCTCGAGTGATTCTTTTCCTTTTCGCTTGCGTCGACCAGGGCTTCACCGAGGTTGCGCTCGACGCCATCGCCGTGGTCCAGGGCGACTTCGACGACGTGCAGGAGGCGCTCACCCGCAACGACGTGGGGAGCCTCGACTACAACGGCTACATCGACCAGGCCACGTGGTGGCCGGAAGAGGATGATCGCCCCCAGCGCGGCGACCCGGGCCGCAGTGTCGAGCAGCTCCTCACCGATGTCGACGAAGACCTCGACTGGCAGATCGAGAACTACAACGCGGTGTTCTTCAACTCGGGCACGCGGGGGCTCAACGCCTACCGCTACAACTTGAGCGTGGAGGCCGACGACAGCTTGCTCGTCGACGAAGACGCCGTCCCCAACGTGTGCAACTGGGTGAAGGGCGGCGGATCCCTCTACGTGGGCGACTGGTCCTACGATCTCGTCGAGGCCTGCTGGCCCGACGCGATCGAGTTCTACGGTGACGACGGCGCCGTCGATGCCGCCCAGGTGGGTCGCGCGGGCGATGTGCAGGCCGACGTGCCCGACGAGCGCCTCCGCGACGACCTGCAGGCCTCCGTGGCCAACCTCGTGTTCAACTACTCGGCCTTCGCGGTGATCGAGTCGGTGGGCAGCGACGTCGAGGTGCTGCTCACCGGCGACGTGCAGTACCAGCCCGAGGGCGCCACGCTCTACGAGGAGATCGACGATGCCCCCCTCGCGGTGCGCTTCGTGGCGGGCAACGGCCAGGTGTTCTTCAGCAGTTTCCACCTCGTGGCGCAGACGCCCGCGGTGACCGACGCGATCCTGTTCCGCGGGCTCGAGGGCCTCGAGTCGGGCGCGGGCAGCCAGAGCGCGGAGGTTGAAAGTGAGTAGGCTCTGGTGGGTCGTGCTGCTCGCGGGCTGCACCGAGAACAGCTTCACGCAGTTGACCAAGATCGACGTGTTCCAGCAGAACCGCAAGAACACCGTCGACGTGCTCCTCGTGGTCGACAACTCCTGCTCGATGGTGGAGGAACAGGGCAAGCTGGCGACGAACTTCGAAAGCTTCATCCAGTATTTCGACAGCGCCGACGTGGACTGGCAGATCGGGGTCATCACCACCGACATGGAGCAGGAGCAGTTCCAGGGCCACCTCATCGGCGGCGACGACGAGATCGTTCTCGTCGACAGCGCCGGCACCGAGGTGGAGCGGGTGAACTACGACCACGACTGGGCGGTGGCTCCCGGCGTGGCCTACGCCCTCGACCCGAGCTGGTTCAACGCGGTGAGCAACGACTCGGCCTCTCACTGGTGCACCGCGGGCGCCGGCACCCCCGGCGCGGCCAACGCCGCCTGCGGCATCGACGAGGGCGACGGCCCCACGGATCGTTACGGCTCGGTGATCGTCACCGAGTTCATGGCCGACCCGGGCGACGTGGCCGACGACCTCGGCGAGTGGTTCGAGCTGAGCAACGTGGGCGCCGACGACGTCGATCTCAGCGGGTGGACGGTGATCGACAACGGCCGCAACGCCTTCACCGTCCCCGACGGCACCACCATCGTCGCTGGCGGCACCCTCGTGCTGGGCCGCAGCGACGACACCGCGCAGAACGGTGGCGTGGCCGTCGACGTGGCCATGGGCGCCGACTTCACGCTCAACAACGACGTGCTCCTGCTCACCGACGAGACCGAGAGTCCCGCCGAGATGTTCAGCGAGATGGTGGCGCAGGGAACGAGCGGGTCGGGCCTGGAGATGGGCCTGGAGTCCGCCTACCAGGCGCTCCACGGCGAGCACGTGGCCGAGCACAACGCCGGGCTGGTGCGCGAGGAGGCCAACCTCAGCATCCTCGTGGTCAGCGACGAGGAAGACAGCTCGCCCGACCCGGTTGACTTCTACCTTCGCGCCTTCGCCGACAAGAAGGGCGAGGCCGCGTACCGCGACCACAGCCTGATGAACGTCTCGGCGGTGGTGGGCGACAGCCCGCCCCCCTTCGACGGCGAGCCGAGCTGCTCCAGCGACAGCGGCGAGGCCTCGTACGGCCATCGTTACGTCGATGCCGTCACCAAGACCGAGGGCCTCGTCGACAGCATCTGCGACGAGGACTTCTCGCCGCTGGTCTCGCAGCTGGGCCTCACGCTGTCGGGCTTGCAGGCCGAGTTCACCCTGTCGGCCTACCCCGACCTCGACACGATGGAGGTGGGGCTCTACGCCACCGACGACGAGGAGAGCAAGATCCGCGATCTCACGCTCGACGTGGACTACACATACGTGGAAGAGCGCAACGCCATCCACTTCGAGTACGAGCAACTGCCCGAGTCGGAGCAGTACCTCCTGGTCGAGTACAAGGTCCGGAGCGGCCAATGATCGCGGCTTTCCTGCTTGTTCTCAGTTGCGCCAAGTCGACGAAGGCCGAGTGCTCGGAAGACACCCCCTGCGCGTTTGGCGAGGAGTGCATCGAGGGACAGTGCGTGGCCAGCACTTGCGCCACCTCGGCCCAGTGTGGCATCGAGCAGTATTGCGGCACCGACAACACCTGCGTGGTCGGTTGCCAGGAAGACAGCGACTGCATGTTCGGTGACTACTGCGACACCGAGGCCGCCAGTTGCGTGTCGGCGGAGTGTACCGACACCCACCTCGACTGTGCGCTCGGCGAGTTCTGCTCGCTCACCGGCGAGTGTTACGAGGCGGGCGGCTACTACTGTCGCGACTGCGAGGAAGACGGCGACTGCGGTGGCGGTGGAAACTATTGCTACGCTGGCTACTGCGGCGTGGAGTGCGACTCGCAGAAGGATTGCCCGGCCGGCTACGATTGTATTGGCCTGCAAGACCTCAGCGGAAACATCGTCACCCACATCTGCTTCACCGCCTGCTGGCTCTTCGAGGACCGGCTGTGATCGCGCTGGTCATCCTCGCCGCGTGCGACAGCGGCAGCGACTCGGTCCCCGAGCCAGTGTACGCGGGCCCGGAGATGGAACACACGCCGCCCGCCTCGCCCAGCGAGGGTGACGACGTGTCGCTCAGCGTGACCGCAACCGATCCCGACGGCGTGGCGAGCGTCCGAGTGTACTACCGCAGCGGCACGGCCACCGCCTTCACGCCGGCTGCGATGAGCGCCGACGGGGACGCGTGGACGGCCACCATCCCTGGCGCCTCGGTCGACGACCCCGCTCTCGAGTACTACTTCGAGGCCGCCGACCTCGGCGACCCCTCCACGGAGTCGCTCCTGCCCGAGGAGGGCGAGCGCGAGCCCTTCTCCGTGCCGGTCGACGTGGTGGGGCGTGACTTTCCCTTCGTGGAGGACTTCGAGCCCGGCGAGGGCGAGAGCGCGCGACTGTCGTCGCTGGGCTGGGCCAACGCCAGCGACGGCTTCAACGGCTACGGCTGGGAGCTCAGCACCGCCCGCGCCAACGGCGGCACCTACAGCGTGGGCCATGGCCGCGGCATCGCCGATATCGATCCCCTCGATGACTGGCTCATCTCCCCGGCCATCGATCTGGGCGCCGCGCGCACGGCCCAGGTCACCTGGTACGAGTACGGGGCGTCGAGCGACGAGGGGAGCCACACGCTGATGGTCAGCACCGGTAGCCGCGACCCCGCCGATGGCGAGTACACCGCTGTCAGCAACCCGCTCCCCAACCCGGCAGACGGCGAGTGGACGCGCAGCGCCGCCTACGACCTCGGCGCCTACGCGGGCGAGGTGATCTACCTCGCCTGGCACTACGTGGGACAGGACGCCGACGACTGGTACATCGACGACGTGGCCGTCACCGAGCTGGGCGCCGATCTCGTGGCCAGCCTGGCCACCAGCCCCGAGGTGGTGCGTCCCGGCGAGTCCGGCGTGCTCAGCGTCACGGTCACCAACACATCGACCGTCGGCGCCACCGATGTCTCGGTGAGCGTGGAACTTCCCGAGGGCGGCGCCTCCTTCGCCAGCTCCAGCCACCTCCTGGGCGAGATCGCGGCCGGCGGCAGCGGCACGGCCGACTTCGACTACAACGTGGGCGCCACCACCGCCGACAACCGGTACCTGCCGCTCACCGTCACCGTGTCGTCGAGCGGCGACCCGGTGGTCCTCGACGACCAGCTCCTCGTCGGCCGCGCCAGCAGCGCGAACTTCACCTTCGACAACCTCGCCACCGGCTCCGTCCGGATCAGCGTGGGCGTGGGCGATCTCGACCTGCCGGACTTCGAACTCGAGGTGTTCGCGGGCGAGGCCGCCGAGGGCGACACGAGCTACTCGGCCGACATCACCGATGCCTACGACTGGCTGCCGCCCGCGGCGGGGGTGGAGCGCTGGTGGCTGCGGGTCGACACCGCCGAGGGCGGGACCGTCACCGACTTCGCCATCAACTACGACGGCCAGGACTACGTGTCCACCGACACCCCGAGCGCGGTGGCGAGCGACAACGAGGGTGTCATTTACCTGCCGGAGCCCCCGGCGCCGACGCTCCTCGACGTCACCACCAGCCCCGAGATCCTCGACCCGGGCAGCACCGGGGTGACGCTGGCGGTGGAGCTCTACAACGCCGGGGCCGAGAGCAGCGGCCCGCTGGTGGCGACCCTGGCCTCCACGCACGCCGACCTCGTGGTGCTCGACGGGGGGCCGGTCACCTTCGATCCCGACACCTTCGAGGCCGGCGAGGTGGTCACCGCCAGCGGCGTGTTCTCGGTCGAGGTGTCCGCGTCGCACACCCACCCCGAGCCGGTCACCGCCGCGCTCACCCTGACCGACGGGGTCGACAGCTGGACCGAGGAGCTGTCGCTGGCCGTGCCCTTCCCCGTGGCGAAGATCACCGGCATCGAGATCGACGACGACGGTCGCGACGGCATCCTCGATCCCGACGAGTCCGCCGAGTTCACGTTCCGGGTCACCAACACCGGCGACGAGTCGATGTCGGGCCAGGTGGTGGGCACGCTCGGCGTCGGCGCGTCGAGCACCGCCACCGCCACCGCGGGCGAGAACTCCGAGTCGGTGGGCTCGCTCGGCGTGGGCGACACCGAGATCGTCGATGACTTCGAGGTGATGGTCAGCGGTGGCGCGGCGGGCGACACCGTGGTGCTGGAGCTCACCCTGGTCGACAACCTGCGCAGCTACGTGGCGGTTTTCCCGCTCACGCTCGGCGAGCGCCCCTTCGTGTCGATGTCCGACCTCGACGACCCGCTCGGCGACGTGGTGAGCGGCGACGGCTTCGACGTGTTGAACGGCACCTGGCGCGTGGACGGCGACAACCTGCAGTTGCGACTGGCGAGCGACAGCGCCTTCGACAGCGGCACGCTCTTCGTCGAGGCCTGGGGCGAGTCGAGCGGGGCCGACTACGACCTGTACATCCTCGTCGCCCAGTCGGGCGTGGGCTCCCTGCGCGGCTACAGCTTCGCCACGTCGAGCTTCACCACCCTCGCCGATCCTGTGGTGAGCTACCCCGACAGTTCCACGGTGCAGATCGACGTGTCGATCACCGCGCTCGGCCTTTCTTTCGACACCTTCACCCTTGGCTTCGGCGTGGGCTGGTGTGGCGAGCCCGACTACTACTGCGACCACTTCCCCGACGGCTGGGGCTACCCCTACGTCGGCTACAACCCCACTGACTGGTTCGAGCTGAACTGGTAGGCCGATGAACGCGGAAGAGGCGGCTCGCCTTCGCGAACTCTTGAAGGCCCGGCTCGACGCCCGGCTGGCGCAGGGTCCGCAGAGCGTGGCCCGGGAAGACGTCGACACCAGCGCCACCGCCCACGATGACGACCTCGGCCCGCACATGCAGATGGACCAGGCCATCGCCTCCGGTCGCAATGCCGCGTGGACGGCGGAGACCATCGCCCTCGCCGCCGCGCTCCGCCGCCTCGACGACGAGCCCGACAGCTTCGGCGACTGCGAGGACTGCGGCGAGCCCATCCCCTTCCGGCGCCTCGAGCTGCTGCCTCACGCCACGCTGTGCGTGCGCTGCCAGGCCGCGCAGGAAACGGGCCCGGCGCGGCGGCGGAAGGTCACCGACTACGTCTAGTGGCTAGCTCTCGGGGGGGACGGCGCGGACCTCGACGAGCGTGACGCTGGCCTCGGCCACCTGGGCGGAGGACAGGATGACTTCCACGCCGTCGAGCCAGCGGGAGGCAACCTTGTCGTCGGTTTCCGCCAGCTTCATCATGTCGCTGGTGAGCATCACCCGCGGCTGCTCGTTCTTGCTGGCGGGGAGCAGCGTCCCCACCATTTCGCTGCGATTCGCCGCCATGACGCCCTCCACCGGCACCTCCTTCTGCTCCAGGACCCCGCCCGTCCCGTCCTTGAGCACCGCCACGATGCGCAGGTCGGTCATGCCGAACTTGCTGTCGTTCTGCAACATGAAGGACATGATGCTGGCGTTCTTCTGCTTGCTCTCGGCCGGCAGCATCCACGAGCTGTTCATCACGTAGACGTACTTGTCGGGGTTGTAGAGTGGGTCGTAGTCGAGCTTGGTGCGCTCGTCGGCGAAGTAGTAGGCGGGGATGACGCTTTCGACGGGGGCGTAGCCCTCCTTGCCGTCGTAACGGAGCTTGTACCAGTTGCCGCGCTTGGCGAGCAGCTCGGCCTTCTTGTTCCTCGGGAGCGACGCCACCACGCCGGAGCTGCCCGTGGCGTCGGCCTGCAACTCGACGCCGGTGCCGGTGACGAGCACCTCGGAGAAGGAAAGACCGTGCTTGCCGATCAGCTCGAGCTGCTCGGCCTGCGGCATGCTGTTCTTGACCGAGAGCGCGTAGCCCCAGAGGCCGATCGACACCAGCGCCATCAGGCCGGCGGCGATGCCCTTGACGATGGGCGAGACGCCAGAGGACTGCTCCTGCGGGAGGTCGAGGCCGTCCATGGGATCTACCCGGATCGACGTCTTCAGCTCGGGGATCTCCACCGCGTAGAGCCACTCCTGCGCTCCCGGCGGCTGGACGATGTCGCCCCCGCCCAGCTCGCCCTTCTTGGCGAGCGCCTTGAGCTCGTCCATCGAGCCGGCGGAGAAGGAGTTTCCTCGGACGTTGACCATCCAGCGCGACATGCAATGCCTCGTGACGCCGCGCGGTGTACATCTCGCGGGGGTCGCGGGTCAAGCAGGTTGACCGCCGTTTGACCCCTGCCGGCGGTTGACCACCCGTTGACCCAGGGCTATTCGTGGGCCCCCTCCGGGACCGCAGTGCCCTTCAAGCCCAAGTCACTCCTCATCGCCTACGACGACGCCCGGGGCGCCTGCGCGCGGGTGGTGCCGCGCATGAAGCAGATGCTCGAAGACCGCGGTTTCGTCGTCACCGCAGAGGCGATGGGCGAGGGCGAGGTGAGCGTCGAGGACTACCACGGCGTGGTGATCGGCACGCCGGTGGGCCTGCGAGGCAGCGGTCCCAGCGAGAAGGTGCTCGACTGGGTGGGCCGGGCGCAGGGGCTCGACGAGAAGCGCGTGGCGGTGTTCGCGGCCTACTGGACCGTTCCCGGGCGCGCCGCCGAGGCGCTGAAGAACCGGGTGATGGAGACGGGCGCCGAGGTGGTGGTCGACTACAGCTACTGGCTGTTGCGTCCCGCCGACGGCGAGCAGGTGTTGCCCTCGGAGTGCATGGTCCGCATCAGGTAGTCAGGCCCTCAGGGGGCGAGAAAAGGCGCCGTGGCGCTCTCGGCGCTGCGCGCCACCTCCTCCGGCGTGCCCGCCGCCACCACGCGACCGCCCGCGACGCCGGCGCCGGGTCCCATGTCGATCACCCAGTCGGCGTGCCGCATCACGTCGACGTGGTGCTCGATCACCACCACCGTGTGACGGTTGTCGACCAGCTTGTCGAGCACCGCCACCAGCCGCTCCACGTCGGCGAGGTGCAGGCCGGTGGTGGGCTCGTCGAGCACATACAAGCGGTCGCTGCCGGGCTTGTCCATCAGGGCCACGGCGAGCTTGATGCGCTGGGCCTCGCCGCCGGAGAGGGTGGTGGCGGCCTGCCCCAGCCGCAGGTAGCCGAGGCCCACGTCGAAGAGGGCCTGGAGGCCGCGGCGGATCTTGCGGTGCGCCGCGAAGAGGTCGAGGGCGGCGTCGACGCGCAGCTCGAGCACGTCGGCGATCGACAGGCCCTTGTAGCGAACGTCGAGCGTGGTGGACTCGAAACGGCGGCCGCCGCAGGGCTCGCAGCGCACCCACACGTCGGACAGGAAGTGCATCTCGATCTGCACCTGCCCGTGGCCGCCGCAGTGGGGACAGGCGCCGGCGGAGCCGTTGAAGGAAAAGCGCGAGTTGGTATACCCACGTTCCCGCGCGAGGGGCGCCCGCGCGAATAGGTCCCGGAACGCGTCCCAGGCGCCCACGTAGGTGGCTGGCGTGGAACGAGGGGAGCGCCCGATCGGCGACTGGTCGACGACGATGGCGTGGCCGAGCCTCGGCACCAGGCCCTCCATCACCAGCGTGCTCTTCCCCGAGCCCGACACGCCGGTGACGACGCTGAGGCAACCGCGGGGAAAGCGGGCCTTGACGGCGCGCAGGTTGTGCCGCGTGAGCGGGCCGACCTCGATCCAGCCGCTCGCCTTGCGACGTCTCTCCGGCACGACGATCGATCGCTCGCCGCGGACGAAGGCCCCGGTGAGCGAGCCGTTGCCGAGATCCGCGGCCTTGCCGGCCGCCACCACCATGCCCCCCTCCTCGCCGGCGCCTGGGCCCATGTCGACCACGTGATCGGCCCGCAGGATGGTGGACGGGTCGTGCTCCACCATCACCACGGTGTTGCCGAGCGAGCGGAGCCGCTCGATGGTGCCGAGCAACATCTGGGTGTCGCGCGGGTGGAGCCCGATGGTGGGCTCGTCGAGCACGTAGAGGCAGCCGGTGAGGCCCGAGCCGATCTGGGAGGCGAGCCGGATGCGCTGCGCCTCGCCGCCGGAGAGGGTGTCGCCGCGGCGCTCCAGCGTGAGGTAGCCGAGGCCGACGTCGACGAGGAAACCCAGCCGGGCCCGGATCTCCCGCAGCGGCGGCTCGGCCACGGTGGCGTCGTTGCCCGGCAAGCCGAGCGTGTCGAAGAAGGCTCGCGCCTCGCCCACGGTCATCCGCCCCACCTCGCCGATGCCCTTGCCGCCCACGGAAACGGCGAGCGACTCGGGGCGGAGCCGCTGCCCCTGGCAGGCGTAGCAGGTGGCGCCGGGCGCGAGGTCGGCGAGTAGCTTCTGGTCGTCTTCCTTGAACCACACGGCACGCTCGCGCTTGCGGCCCAGCCCCTCGCAGGCCGGGCAAGCGCCCATGTGATGGTTGAAGCTGAAGTGCCGCGCGTTGAGCGGGTGGGGCACGGTGGCGCCGTGTCTCGAGCACTGCGGCTTCTCGGCGATGGGGTATTCCCCCGAGGCGTGGACGAAGCGGCAGCGCCCCCCGCCCAGCCGGTAGGCCAGCGCCACCGCTTCCGACACGCGCTGCCGCTCCACCCGGTCGGGGTCGAAGCGGTCGATGACCACCTCGGCCACCGCGCGCGGCGCATCCAGCTCCACCTCCTCCCCATCCACCCACGCCCGGGTGAACCCATCCGCGAGCAACTCCGAGGCCGCCCGCGGCTTCGCCAGCGCCGCCACCAGGCGTCCCCGGCCGAGCCCGGCGAAGCGCTCCGCCGCCTGTCCCGGCGAGCAGGCGCGCACCACCTCGCCGCAGCGCGGGCAGTGCGGCACCCCCACGTTGGCGTACAACAGTCGCAGGTAGTCCTGGATCTCGGTGACGGTGGCCACGGTCGAGCGCGGGGTCTGCGCGCTCACCTTCTGGTCGATGGCGATCGCCGGGGCCAGCCCCTTCACCTCGTCGACCGCCGCGCGGTCGAGGCGCCCGAGAAAACGCCGCGCGTAGGTGGAGAGGCACTCCACGTAGCGCCGCTGTCCCTCGGCGAAGATGGTGTCGAAGGCGAGGGAGGTCTTGCCGCTCCCGGACACGCCGGTGATCACCGTGAGCTGGTGGCGCGGGAAGGTGACATCCACGCCGCGCAGGTTGTGACAGCGCGCGCCTCTGACCACCAGGTCGTCGGCCTCGCCCGGTGGCCGCGTGCGCTTTCGACCGGACGCGAACGTTCGTCGTGGACCGCCGAGCTCCGGCAGCTCGGCCATCACCTTGCCCGTGGGGGTGGGGGCCTTGCAGAGGGCCTCGGGCGTGCCCTGGAACAGGAGCTGTCCCCCGGCGGCGCCGCCCTCCGGTCCCAGCTCGATCACCTGGTCGGCCACCTTGATGAGGTCGGTATTGTGCTCGATCACCAGCACCGTGTTCCCGGCGTGTACGAGGTCGCCGATGGCGCCGATCAGCAACCGGACATCGGAGAAGTGGAGCCCGGTGGTGGGCTCGTCGAGCAGGTATACGGTGTTGCCGGTGGCCACGCGGTGCAGCTCGGTGGCGAGCTTCACGCGCTGCGCCTCGCCCCCGGAGAGCGTGGAGGCCGTCTGTCCCAGCGACACGTAGCCGAGGCCCACGCGCTCCATGGTCCCGAGGATGCGCGAGAGCTTGCGGTGGTGACTGAAGAAGGCGCTGGCTTCGCTCACCGTCATCGCGAGAACGTCGGCGATGGAGCGTTCCCGGTAGGTCACCTCCAGCGTTTCCGGGTTGAAACGCTTGCCCTCGCAGCGCTCGCACACCACCTCGACATCGGCGAGGAAGCTCATCTCCACGGTGCGCACTCCGGCGCCCTCGCAGTCCTCGCAGCGACCGCCCTTCACGTTGAACGTGAACCGCGACTTGCTGTAGCCGCGCGCCCTGGCTTCGGGGAGCTGCGCGAACAGGTCGCGAACGAGGTCGAAGGCGCCGGTGTAGGTGGCCGGATTGGACCGCGGCGTGCGCCCGATGGGCGACTGGTCGATCTCGATCACCTTGTCGACGGCGGCGCCGCGCTCGGTGCTGGCCCGCAAGAGCGCGGGCTCGATCACGTCGAAGAGCAGCGTGGACTTGCCACTGCCCGACACGCCGGTGAGCACGGTGAGCGTGCCGAGGGCGAGGTCGAGGTCGAAGCCCTTGAGGTTGTGGACCCTTGCCTTGCGTACCGGGAAGGTGCGCCCGTTCCCGCGACGGCGCTCGGCCGGGAGTTCGATGCGCTCCTCGTCGCGCAGGAAGCGCGCGGTTTCCGTGTCGAGCTTCGCCAGCTCGCGGGGACTCCCCTGTCCCACGATGTGGCCGCCCAGGCGCCCGGCGCCGGGACCGACGTCGACCACCAGGTCGGCGCGCTCCATCGTCTCCCGGTCGTGCTCCACCACCACCACGGTGTTGCCCGCGTCGCGAAGGCGGTCGAGCGCACCGATCAATCGCGTGTTGTCTCTCGGGTGGAGCCCGATGCTCGGCTCATCGAGCACGTAGGTGACACCCACCAGTCCGCTGCCGACGCACGCGGCCAGCCGGATTCGCTGGGCCTCGCCGCCGGACAGGGTGTTGGCGGCTCGGTCGAGCGACAGGTAGCCGAGACCCACTTCGCCGAGGAACCGCAGGCGGTCGTGCAGCTCGCGCACGATGCCCTGGCCGATCTTCAGCTCGCTCCCCTGGAGCACCACGCCATCGAAGAAGCCCAGGGCCTCCTGGACGGACATCGACACCACCGCGTCGATGGTGCGGTCGCGGAAGGTGACGGCCAGGGCGACAGGGTTGAGGCGCCTCCCCAGGCAGACGGGACAGGGGAGCCTTTTCTCGGGCGCGAGATCGCTCGGCGCGGGAAGGAAGTTGCCGCGGCTGTCGGTGAACACGCGGCCGATGCCCATGCAGGTGGAGCAGGCGCCCTGTGGCGCGTTGAACGAGAACAGGCGAGGCTCCATCTCGGGGATGGAGATGCCGTGGTCGGGACACGCGCGCTCCACCGCGTGGGTGCTCACCACATCGCCCACGATCGTGGCGCAGGTGCCGCCGGCCAGCGCCACGGCGCGCTCCACCGCCTCCACCAGTCGTGCCCGGTCGTCCCTCGCCACGCGCACCCGGTCGATCACCAGCTCCAGCGTGTGTTTCTCGTAGCGTTCGAGCGTGATCTCGTCGTCGAGCGAGCGCAGCTCGCCGTCGACCCGGACGCGGAGCCAGCCATCGCGGCGCCACTCGTCGAGCTCCTTGCGGTACTCGCCCTTGCGGTCGCGGACCATGGGCGCCAGGACGGTGAGCGGCTGGCCCTCGTGCGCGCGAAGCAGGCTGTCGACGATGTCGGTGGGGCTGCGCCGGGCGATGGGCTTGCGACACTGGGGACACCGGGGCGTGCCGAGCCGCGCCCACAACAGGCGGAGGTGGTCGAAGATCTCGGTGACGGTGCCGACGGTGGACCGTGGATTGCGGTTGACCGTTTTCTGGTCGATACACAGGGTGGGCGACAGCCCCGTGACACCATCGACTTTGGGTTTCTCCATCTGCCCGAGGAACTGCCGCGCGTAGGGCGACAGGCTCTCCATGAAGCGCCGCTGCCCCTCCTGGTAGAGCGTGTCGAAGGCGAGCGAGGACTTGCCGCTGCCCGAGACGCCGGTGATCACCGAGAGGAGCCCGTGGGGAATATCCACGTTGACGCCCTGGAGATTGTGCTCCCGCGCGCCTCGGATTCGGATGGCGTCGTTCATGGCCGGTGCGTGCTAACCGGATGGTGAACGGATGTACAGGTAAGCGAGGACACGCGGGGGCGTGCCGAGGGTGCAGCGTGGCGCTACCCAGTCGATCTCGCGGATGGCTTTTCGTGCGCTGGCTGACTGGGCGGGTGCCCACCCGCCGGGGAACTCCACCTCGTGGCCTCGCCCAACGCCGAGTACTCGTGCGACATGGCGGCCTGGGTGGACATGAGGGCGTGGTCGCTCTCGACGCTTCCGTGGCGAGGCGCAGCGCCGCCCCCTCCCGCCTAGGTTAATGGGCCATGGCATGATCGCTGTCGTCCAGTTCAGGCCCCGTCGCGGCGCGCGCAACGCCAACTTGGAGAAGCTCGGCGCGCTCACGCGGCAGGCGCTCGAGGCCGGCGCGAAGATGGTGGTCCTGCCGGAGATGGCGGCCACGGGCTACCGCTTTCCCAACCCCGAGGTGGTGCGGCCGATGTCAGAGATCCCGCGGGGGCCCACCTGGCGGGTCTTCGGGCCCCTGGCCAAGGAATTCGGCGCGTGGGTCGTCATCGGCTTCGTGGAGGACAACGAGGGCAAGCTCTACAACGCGGCGATCGTCATCAACCCAGAAGGGAAGATCGAGGCGACCTATCGCAAGCGCTTGCTCTACATCGACGACCACACCTGGGCCAATCCCGGCGACTTGCCCTACCCGGTGTGGACCACGCCCTGGGGCGTCACCACCCTCGGCATCTGCATGGACATCAACGACCCGCGCTTCCTCACGCACATGCGCAAGACGAAGCCGGACTTGTTGTGTTTCCCCACCAACTGGGTCGACGAGGGCAGCGACGTCCACCGTTACTGGACGCAGCAACTCCGGGGCTGGAACGGCCTGCTCGCGGTGGCCGACCGCTGGGGCGACGAGGACGGCGTGTTCTTCTCGGGGCGATCGGCAGTGTTCAAGGCTGGAAAGATTCTTGCCGAGGCCCCCGCCGAGGGCGACGGCTTCTGGCTGGTGGATGTCCCAGTGAAGCCGCCCCCCGCCCCGGCGCCCGAGCCCGCCTCCGACCAGTAGTTTTAGGTCGCGAGCGGGCATTCCGCGCAGGCGACGGCCATGGCGCGCGGAACAGCTGGTCGAGAAGTTGCTCGTCTCGGGCTGGTCGAGCCCGGGAGGCTGTCTAGCGAGTGGCCCGAAGCGCCAGCGCCGCGCTGAGCACGAGGAGCCCCGCCGAGACGTAAAAGGGCATCGCGTGCGAAACGCTCGAGAACAGCGCACCACCCGCGATGGGGGCGAAGGCGCGCGCCAGCGCGCCCATCGACTGGTTGCAGCCGAGGATGAAGCCCTGCTCGTCGGCCGACACGGAGCGGGAAACGAGGCTCTGCAAGGCGGGCGTGGCGATGCCCTGGCCGATCGCGAGCACCGCGAAGGTGGTGAGCAGCGGGGCGCCGACGGGCGCCGAGGGCAAGAGGAACAGCCCCACCGCCACGAGCAGAATCCCCGCCGGGATGAGCGGCGCCTCGCCGAAACGTTTGACGAGGCGGTGGATCAGGCCGCCCTGCACGATGGCGCCGACCACGCCGATGGCGCCGAAGAGACGCCCCACGTCCTTGGGTTGCAGCCCCCGCTCGTGCTCGGCGAAGAGCGTGAAGGTGGACTCCATCGCCGCGAAGGCGAAGACGTAAGTGAAGGTGAGCAGGATGAGGAGACCCGCGCGCGGGTGGCGCAGCGCCGAGAGGAGGGCGGTGGGCGAGATGGGTCGCGCCGCCGACGCTGCTCCCGGGAGGCGCGTTTCCGGGAGGAAGGCGAGTCCCAGCGCGAAGTTCAGCAGCGAGAGGAAGGCGGCCGCGTAGATGGGGACCGCCAGGCCGAAGTGAGACAGCTCGCCGCCGATGAAGGGACCCACGGTGAAGCCGATGCCGAAGCCGGCGCCGAGCAGGCCCATGCCCTTGGCGCGCGTTTCTGGCGTGGTCAGGTCGGCCACGCACGCCTGCGCGATGGCGATGTTGGCGGTCATCGCGCCGTGCAGCGTGCGGAACAGGAACAACATCCACAGCTCGGTCGCCGAGCCGAAGGCGAACAGCGACAGGGCCGTCATCAGGATGGAGAACAGCAGCAGGGGCCTGCGACCGTACCTGTCGCTCAGTTGTCCCCAGATGGGCGCGGCGAAGAACTGGCCGAGCGAGAAGCAGGTCATCATCGCGGTGACCTGGAGCGGCGTGGCCTGGAAACTCTCCGCGTAGAAAGCGAGCAGGGGGATGACGAGGCCGAAGCCGACCAGGTCGAGCACCACCGTGAAGAAGACGACGAGCAGCGGGCGTTTCATCTACGCGCGCATGAGGCCGAGGATCTCGTCGTGGACGATGCCGTTGGTGGCGCACACGCCGTCGACCAGGGGGTTGGCGCGGTTGAACACGTAGGGCTCGCCCTGGCCGTTGGTGGCGCGCCCCCCGGCAGCCAGCACCAGCGCCACGCCGCCGCAGATGTCCCACTCGTTGCGCGGCTGGGGCGTGAAGGTGGCCTCGGCCTGCCCGGCGGCCACGCGACCGAACTTGTAGGCCACGCTGCCGACGGGAACCAGCGCGATCCGGTCGGTCCACCGCTCGAACATGCCCTTCTTCATCTCGGTGCGACTGCACACCACGCGCGCGCCCTGGAGCCCGGCGTGCGACGAGGCGCGGCAGGGCTGCCCGTTGAAGCTGGCGCCCTCGCCGACAACCCCGGAGAACAGCTCGTCGGCGATGGGGTTGTAGAGCACGCCGAGCACCGGCGCGCCGCGCCGCACCAGGCCGATGCTCACCACGAACTCGGGGATGCCGAGGGTGAACTCCTTGGTGCCGTCGAGCGGATCGACGATCCAGGCGTACTCCTTGTTGAGTCGCGACGGGTCGTCGACCGACTCCTCGGACAGCCAGCCGAAGTCGGGACAAGCCGCCCGCAGGCGCGAGGCGAGGATCTGGTCGCTGGCGAGGTCGGCCTCGGTGAGCGGGTTGTCTTCCCCCTTGTCCTTGAGGATGGTGCGGTCGCGGTAGTAGCTGCGGACGGCGGCGCCGGCCTCGAGCGCGGCGTCGGTGGCGAGTCGGAGCAGGTCGTTCATGCGTCGCCGGGGAGGGGGGCCGCGCATATCCCGCCGGGCGGCTAGGACCGGCGGGATGCGCCGCGTCGCCGTCTTGAGCCTCTGCCTCGCCGCGGCCATCCCGGTGTTGCCTGTGGTGGGCGAGGGGAGCGGCTGGTACCTCGACAACGCGGCGCACGTCCTGGAGGCTCAGGCGCTGGGCAACGCCGAGGGGCTGTTCGCCTTCAGCGAGCGCGCCGAGCTGGGCATTCCCGTGGGGCAGGTGAGCGCCCCGCTGCCCTGGGCGTTGCTCGGCCTCGCGGGACGACTCGGGATCGATCTCGTTGCCGGGAACGCCATGGCCATCGTCCTGGCCAACGTGCTGTTCGCCGTGGCCGTGTCGCGACTAGCCCTGCGCCTCTACGCGCGGGACGACGTCGCGTGGATGGCCGGCGCGCTGGCGGCGAGCGTGGCCACCGACACCTACGGCATCGGGGGTAGCGCCGGCGGGATGTGGCCCTACCGGGTGGCCAACGCGCTGGTGATCTTCGCCTTCGCACGGGGGCCGGGCATCGGGAGCGCGCTATTGCTGGGAGGCGCGTTCTGGTTCCACACGCTCTCGGCCACCGTGGGCGGGGTGGCGCTCGGCGTGCAGGCGGTGGGTGCCGCGGCGCGGAATCGTCGCGTGCCCTGGGCGCACGTCGCGACAGGCATCGGCGCCCTGGCGGTCGGCGCGGGCGTGTGGGTGCCGCTTCTCGACCCGGCGCTCCACGACTTCGGGGGGGCGCACCCCTACCGCTGGGGCGAGGTCGTGCTCGCGCTGGGTTTTCCCGTGTCGCCCTTCGCCTTCCCGCGGGGGAGCGTGCTCCTCGGCGGGGCGCTGTCGGTGACGGTGTGGGCAGTCGCGACCCTGCTCGTGCTCGTCCCCCGGCGGGTGGAGGACCGTTCGCTCGCGCTCGATGGCCTCGCGGTGCTGGCGCTGCTCGAGATCTGCGTCCTGTTCCCGTCGATCGGGGGCCCGTCGCCGCTGGGACCGGTACCCTTCCGTCTCCATGCCTTCTTGCACGTCGCGCTGGCCATCCGGGCAGCGGCGGCGTTGCGCACGCTGTCCGAGCGGGTGAGCGCGCGGGTCCCTCCGGACGGCAACTCGTCGTCGCGACAGGTGATGCTCAGGGGTGCGGGCATCGTGATGCTCACATTCTTCCCCTGGCTGCAGGCCGTCTCGACCGGTCTCGCGGGCCTACGGGAGATCCCGGCGGCCGAGCACCCCGAGTTGGAGGCCGCCTACCGGGCAGCGGTGGCCGAGGCGGGGGCGGGGCGCGTGTACGTGCACGACACCTTCGTCAACGAGGGCGCGCCCGCGGAACTGTACTGGTCACACCCCGGTGGTTTGCTCGCCGCCCGCCACGGGGGCGACATCCTCGGGAGCTGGTACGGCATCAGCCCCTCGCCGGTTACCCGTGTGTCGCGCTCCGAGGATCACTTCTTCGCTGGCCTGTCGCGACGCAAGCCGCGGGAGGACTTCCACGAGGAACTGCTCGACCGGTTCGACGCCTGGGGGGTGACGGCGCTGTTGACCTGGGACCCCCAGGTCGTCGGCTGGCTGGAGGCCGCCCGCGGCTTCTCCATCGTGTCGCGACACGGCCCGTGGACGGTGCTGTCGCGCGCCGTGTCCTTCCCCCCGGTGACAGTGCGCGCCGGGCGGGCCGAGGTCGTGTCGAGCGAGGGCGCCCTCGATGTCGCCGCCCCCGGCCCATATGAACTACTTGCCCGAAAGGCGGCGAATGCCTGGTGGGCCGGCGCCGAGCTTCGCGCCGAGAAGGCCACCGGCTTGCTCGTGGCCAGCGGGGCGGGGCCCGCCGTCTTGCGCGTGGAGGACAGGGCGCGGTCGTGGCGGTGGATCAGCGTGGGGGCGCTGGTTGTACTGGGCCTCTTTGCCCTCTCCCGGCTTCCAGCCACCCTCTCCCGCAAGCGGGAGAGGGGAGCGGGCGATGGCGCGTAGCTGGGGCGCCAGATCGAGCTCGTGGCGGGCCCGCCGCGGGCGTCCTCAGCGGGAGCGCTGCCGCAGGAGCGCGACCACGTCTGAGAGCCCGTCCCCGTCGAGGTCGCCCACCACGAAGCGCTTCCCCGCCTCGAGGAATGCGCGGTCTTCACGGAGCACCGCCCACTCGTCTGCCCCGGCGAACACCTGGGCGTTCCAGGCGGTGATGTCCCCGCGGAAGACGTAGATCGCGCCCACCTGCCGGGTGCCGTCGGCGGCGTTCTCGCCCGGGGCGCCCACGATCAGCTCGTCGAGCCCGTCGCCGTCGAGGTCGCCGCAGCCGAGCGCCGAGCCGAGGCGAGCGCCGCTGCTCGCGCCGCGGACGATGTAGCGAGCGGCAAACGCGGCGCGGCCCCGGAGGTCGCTGCCGAGGAAGACGTAGGCGGCGCCTAGGCCGGCGCTGGTGCCGGGCGCGCCCACCACCAGGTCGGGGAGGCCGTCGCCGTCGAGCTCGCAGGCGGCGAGGGCCGCGCCGAAGTACTCCGGGGTGTCCTGTTCGCCGGGGGTGCGACCGTGGAGCGTCCACGAGGGCTCGTTGGCGTCGATGCCGTCGAGGTTCCAGAGCGTCACCTCGCCCTCGGCCTCCACGTCGCCGTCGCCGGGCGCGAAGGGGGCGCCGACCACCACGGTGGGGCCGTCGCCGGTCAAGTTCGCGCTACACAGGAGCGCGGCGCCGAATCGATGGCCGCCCGCGCGGCCCGCCAGCCGTCGCAAGGAGCTAGTATCGACGGCCGGGGCCGAGTGGGCGCCCACGTACACCGCGCCCGCGATGTCAGCTTCCCAGGGGGCGGTGGCGGCCCACTCGCCCACGCCGTCGCCGTCGAGGTCGCCGCAGGCGGCCACCACCGAGCCGAAGCGCCCCTGTGTCACGGTGCCGGTCACATGCACCGCGCCGCCTCCGAGCCGATCGACGAGCCCGGCGCCGGGCCCGTCGGGGCCGATGTCGTGGTCGG
This sequence comes from Deltaproteobacteria bacterium, assembly GCA_016875435.1. Lineage (GTDB taxonomy): Bacteria > Myxococcota_A > UBA796 > UBA796 > SXON01 > SXON01. The sequence goes on from VGRE01000018.1 coordinate 28,413, forward strand.
GGGCGCCCACCAGCACGCGCCCTTCCCCGGCGTCGACCGCCGCGCCGTAGCGCTCGCGGGCATCGCCGCTCGCGGCCACCACGCCGCCGTCGAAGGCGCCCTCGACGACCGTGTACCGTCGCGCCTCTCCCGCGGCCGGCACCCCCACGAGCAGCGTGGCCTCGCGGATCGCCAGCGACCAGTCGTGCTCGTCGGCCGTCGCGCCCTCCACCAGCGACTGCCCGTCCTGGGGGCTTCGCTCCCCGTCCGCGAACTCCGCGCCGAGGTGCAGCACCAGGTCGGCGGCGGGGAAGGAGGTGCCGGCCTCCTCGTCGGTACAGCCCGCGAGGCCGACAATCAGCGCGACGGCGTGCATGTTCGTCCCGACCCTAGTACCATCCCCCGCGATGTCGCGCGTCTACACAGTCATCCTCGGCGGCGGCCGGGGCAGCCGCCTCAACCCGCTCACTCGTCACCGCGCGAAGCCGGCCGTGCCGGTGGGGGGCAAGTACCGCCTCATCGACATCACGCTCAGCAACGCGATCAACTCGGGCTTCCGCGACATCGCGGTGCTCACCCAGTTCAACAGCGCCTCGCTCAACGCGCACATCGCGCGCACCTACCGCTTCGACATCTTCGGGCAGGGCCAGGTCGACGTGCTCGCCGCCGAGCAGACCGACGACACGATGGACTGGTTCCAGGGCACCGCCGACGCCGTCCGCAAGCAGTTCCGCCGCCTTGCCGCCGGTCGTGTCGAGCACGTGATGATCCTCAGCGGCGACCACCTCTACCGGATGGACTACCGCGAGATCTTCCAGCGGCACGTCGACACCGGGGCCGACGCCACGGTGTCGGTGATCAAGGTGCCGCGCGCCGACGTGACCGGCCTCGGTGTGCTCTACGCGGACGCCAAGGGACAAATCCGGAAGTTCAAGGAAAAACCCAAGGCCGACGAGGACATCAGCGACGTGCTGCCGCCGTCGCAACTGCGCGCCGACTGGGGCCTCGGCGACAGCGACTACCTCGTCAACATGGGCGTCTACATCTTCCGCCTCGACGCGCTGCGCCAGTCGCTGGCCGACCCCAACAACCTCGACTTCGGCAAGGACATCCTCCCGCGCATGGTGAACGAGCGGAAGGTGATGGCCCACCACTTCAACGGGTACTGGCGGGACATCGGCACCATTGGCAGCTTCTACGAGGCCAACCTCGCGCTCACCGCCGAGGACCCGCCCTTCCGCTTCCACCTGCCCGGCGCGCCCATCTACACCCGGCAGCGTTTCCTTCCCGCCACGAAGTTTCTCGACGCGCGGGTGAGCCAGAGCATCATCTCCGACGGCTGCATCCTGTTCGGCGCCGAGGTCAACCACGCGGTGATCGGCATTCGCAGCCGGGTGCAGCGCGACGCGGTGGTGCGCGACAGCTACCTGATGGGCGCCGACTACTACGAGGACGATGACGTGCGCGCCAACAACGCCGTGCAGGGCATCATCCCCATCGGCATCGGCCGGGGCTCGGTGGTCGAGCGCGCCATCATCGACAAGAACGCGCGCATCGGCGAGGGCTGCGTGATCCGCGGCGCGCTGGGGCGCCCCGACGCCGAGGGGGAGAGCTGGTTCGTCCGCGACGGCATCGTCATTGTCCCCAAGGACGCCACCCTGCCACCGGGCACGGTGATCTAGGGTGAACTTGTGGCCGCGGCTGGCGGCGGTGGTGGACCGGCCTCTCCGCGCGCGGGCCGCCGCGCTGGCGGCCGCGGTCCTCGTGTCGCCCACGCTGGCGATGGGCGTCGCGGCCGACGACTGGATGCAGCGGGCGAAACTGCTGGGGAACGTCGCGGGGATTCGACCCGACCGGCCGCTGTTCCTGGACGTCTTTTCCTTCTTTCCCCGCGACGCCGCGTACTTCCGGGAGCTGCAGGTCAACGGGGTGTTGCCCTGGTGGACCGATCCCGAGGTGCGCGCGGCCTTCCTGCGCCCGGTGACGGTGGCCACCCACTGGCTCGACTACGCTCTCTGGCCCGACGCCTTCTGGATCCAGCACCTGCACTCCATCGCGTGGCTCGTGCTCGCGGTGCTCGCGGCGGGAGCGTTCTTCCGCGCCTGGCTCGGCGACGGGCGCATCGCCGCCCTCGCGGTGCTCGCCTTCGCCCTGGACGACAGCCACGCATGGCCGGCCGGCTGGCTCGCCAATCGCAACGCGCTGGTGGCGGTCACCTTCGGATGCGCGGGGCTGGCGCTGCACCTGCGGGGCCGTCT
>VGRE01000019.1 GCA_016875435.1 Deltaproteobacteria bacterium
CCGTAGTCGCCGTGCCGCGCCGCGGCCGCCGTGGCGGTGGCGATGGCCTCGTCGAAGCTCCCCACGTAGGCACGCCACTCGGCCACCACCTCGCCGTCGGTGTGCCAGCTGGCCTCGAGCGCGTGCTGGAGGCTCCCGTTCTCGAAGTCGAAGCCGGGAAGCTCGAGGTAGCCCCTCGGGTAGTAGGACAGCTCGTGGTCGGTCCACCACACCACGTCGAGGCCCAGGGCGTCGGCCTGGGTGGCGTGGCTCTGCATCGAGGCGGTGCCCTCGGAGAACGAGCCGTGGATGTGGAGCTGGGCGCTCACCGGAGGGGCGCGCCGGAAGGCGATGGTGCTGGGCCCCTCGATGACGAAGGCGCCGAACTGGAGCTCGGCCTCCCCGGCCCAGGTGCCCGCCGTCACCCGGCCCTCGGCCACGCCGCCTTGCACCGGGTGGAGCGTCACCCGGCCGAGGCTGATGCTTGCCGGGAGGCGAGCGCCGTCGGGGAGGGGGTTGCCGAGTCCGTCGAAGGCCGAGACGAGAAGGCGCCCCGAGGAGCGACCGTCGGCGTAGATCTCGGTGGGCAGCTCGTCGACACGCAGCCACGGCGGCGGCGGCAACACGCCGGTTTCAGTGCCGGTTTCAGTGCCGGTGTCGGTGCCGGTGTCGGTGCCGGTGCTGACCGGAGGCGGCCGGACGACGCCGTGGTAGTCCGGTCGGCGCACGTTCGCCCCTGCCGTTTCGCCCTCGCAGGCGAGCAACCCAAGCGTCGTGAGCGACAGTATGCTCCGCATGTCGAGCCATTTTACCGTTTCCTGGCGCTGCCGCGCAACGCGCCGGCTGGGTTAGCCCCGGGCCGCTTCCCGGAGACCGCATGTCCTTCCGCACCGTCGGCGTCGTGGGCGCTGGCACCATGGGCCACGGCATCGCGCACGCCTGCGCCCTGGCCGGCCAGAGCGTGGTGCTCTTCGATGTCGACAACGCCCGCGTGGAGGCGGGGCTCCGCAAGATCGCGGCCAACCTCGACAAGGGCGTGGAGAAGGGCAAGCTTGCGCCGGCCCAGCGCGACGCGAGCATCGCGCGCATCGCGGCGTCCACGGCGTTCGCCGATCTCGGCGGCTGCGACGTGGTGGTGGAGGCGGTACCCGAGAGGCTCGAGCTGAAGCAAGACCTCTTCCGCCAGCTCGAGCCCATCGTGGGCGCAGACTGCGTGCTCGCCACCAACACCTCGTCGTTGTCGGTGGCGCGCATCGCCCAGGCCGTGGCCGACGGCAGCCGGGTGATCGGCACCCACTTCTTCAACCCCGTCCACATCATGACGCTGCTGGAGATCGTCGTACACGGCGCCACCGGCGCCACGACGCTCGATCGCGTGCGCGCCTGGGGTGTGGCGATCGGCAAGGAGTGCATCACCGTGCAGGACTTCCCCGGGTTCGCCACCTCTCGGCTCGGTGTTTGCCTCGGCATGGAGGCCATCCGCATGGTGGAGCAGGGCGTCGCGAGCGCAGACGACATCGACAAGGCGATGGTGCTTGGCTACCGCCACCCGGTGGGGCCGCTCAAGCTCACCGACATGGTGGGGCTCGACGTGCGCATGGCCATCGGCGAGTACCTCGCGCGAGAGCTGGGCAACCCCGCCTTCCAGCCGCCCGCGCTGATGCGGAAGATGGTGGCCGAGGGCAAGCTCGGCCAGAAGAGCGGCGAGGGGTTCTACAAGTACTAGCCACCGCCTGGAGCTACTCGCAGAGCCCCTTCTCGATCTCGATCTCGTTGTTGTCCTCGTCGCACTCCGACACCACCTTGGTGCCGTTGTCGTCGTCGGCCCGCACGATGATGCTGCTGCCCACGTCGTCCGGATCGAGCTTGAACACCATGCCCTCGCTCGTCTCCCCCGGGGCGATGGCCTCGGTGGTGTACTCCGTCGCCAGCCACGTCTTCTTCGACCACAGGGAGATGGGCACCCCGGCCGGCATGTCGACGAGGCCCTGGTTGCCCACCGACACCGTCACCCGGAGCATGTCGGCGTCGCACTCCTCGTTGCACACCTCGTGGAGCACCGGCACCGCGTCGGTCAGCGCGCCGCCGGTGGCCGCGGACAGGTCGCCCGAGCGGAAGTTGTTGTAGGTGTCCCAGTTGACACTCGGCGAGGCGGGGATGCTGCCGTCGTCGTTGACGTTGGTGATCGCGTAGCCGTGCTGGTTCCAGACGGCGCGGGCCGGCATCCAGCTGTCGTCCTTGTCCTTGATCACCGTCACGCCCGTCTCGCGGCTGCTGTAGGTGCCGGAGCTGTAGATGATGTCGGCGTGCCCGTCGTTGTCCACGTCGGCGATCGACGGGTACTCGGAGCAGGTGGCCGAGCTGTGTCGTGATTCCTGCATCTTGATGGCGCCGGTGGCCCCGTCGTAAACGAACACGTCGTTCTCGTCGGCGTACACCACCTCGGCCTTGCCGTCGCCCTCGAAGTCGAACACGGAGGAGCCGGTGAAGCCCGAGCTGTAGTCGTTGGTGCTGCGGCTCCACTTCACCGAGCCGTTGGTCTCGACCACCACGTACACGTCGTGGCCCGCCACGCCGATCTCGGGCTCGCCATCGCCGTCGAAGTCGGCGACGGTGGGCGGGCCGATGGTGTCGCCGGTGACCCGTGACTTCGACCAGATCACCGTCCCGTCGTGATCTTGCAGGCGCATGTCGCCGGTGCTGGTGACCACGATCTCGCCGTAGTCGTCGGCGTCGAAGTTGCCCACCGCCACGAATCCGTCGGACTTGTTGTTGTACCACTTGGTGGTGCCGCGCTTGTCGTACAGCGCGTTCCCCACCACCACTTCGAGCTCGCCGTCGCGGTCGATGTCGGCCGCCACGCCCATCGGGGCCGCCCACTCGTGGCCGGCGCCGTCGCCGTACGACCCTCGACCCGCCAGCGCCCCGGTGCTCCCCTCGTAGATGTCGCGGCCGATCACCACCTCGGCGGCGCCGTCGCCGTCGAGGTCGTAGATGCCCACCGCGCCGCACTGCGGCGTGTGGCCACCCGCGTAGGCGGAGATGCGCCAGAGTTGGGTGCCGGTGCGCCCGTCGAGGGCGATGGTGGCGCTGGCGCCGCCGCCCACCACCTCGTTCCACCCGTCGCCGTCGAGGTCGCCGATGGCGGGCGTCATCGGCTCGCTGCCGAGGTCGCCGCCCTGCCAGAGGATGGCGCCGTCGGCGCCGGACAGGGCGAAGGTGACACCGGCCACGTTCGACACCACGATGTCCGGGGTGTCGCCGCCGTCGAGCATGCCATTGCCATTGTCGTCGGTCAGGTGGCCGACCACGGGTGTGGTGTAGGTGTCGCCCACGGACGTCTGTTGCCACTTGATCTCGGGCGTGAAGGTGCCGGTGATGGCCTCGGCCTCGCAGTCCTCCGCCAGCGACACCTCGCGCGGGTCCTTGTCGGCGTTGCCGCAGGCGCCGTAGTCCTCGGTGTCGTCGCCGGGGTCGAAGGCGGTGTCGCCGTCCTTCCCCTCCTCGAGGTCGGCGGGCGACGACAGGCCGTAGTCGGAGCAGCCGAGGGCCAGGAGGCCAATGGGAACGAGTCGCATGACCCATACCCTACACCGCCGGGAGCCAACCCGGTACTGGGCATGGTGCCCCAGGGGGGGCATGGATACCCCACTCGCCGTGCGCCGCGACTTCCCCGTTGCCCCCCTGCCTGCACCCGCGTGGGCACTGGGCAGCTTCGCGCTCCTGGTGGGCCTCGCCGCGATGAAGTCGCTGGTCGAAGACCTCGCCGAGGGCCGCCCGCCGTGGATCGCGGCCGGCTTCGTCAACACCGTGCTGTTGGCCCTGCTGTGGGTGATGGTCGACCAGCCCACCGTGCTCCGGCTCGATGGCCGCACGCTGCACATCGTGACCCGGGTGCGCACGGTGCGGGTGGAGGCGCGCGAGGCCATGCGCGCCGAGCCCCTCTGGCACGGCGGCCTGTTCGGCCCGAAGTTCGCCATCAACGGCGGCTACGGCTGGTATGGCTGGTTCTGGAAGAACCGCCAGCGGCAGCGGGCCTTCGTGACCGACTCGTCCCGGGCGGTGCGCGTGTACGATCCCGAGGGACGGGTCTACCTGGTGTCGCCGCGCGATCCGGATTCGTTCCTCGCCGCCATCGGCTAGACCGGCACCAAGCCCCGGTACTTCCCCCGGTAGTACGCCAGCGGCTCCCCGTCGCCGTACCCCAGCGCCTCCACCCGCCCGACGTAGAGCGTGTGGTCGCCGGCCTCGTGGGCGGCGTGTGTCGCACAACTGAGCCAGCCGATGCCGTTGGCGAGCACCGGGGGCGCGACCGAGCGGTCCCACACCGGCATCGCGGCGCCGTAGCCGGCGAAGTGGTTGGACAGGTCTTGCTGGGCCGAGGAGAGCAGGGTGACCCCGAAGTGGTTGGCGGCCGCGAGGAGCGCGTGCATCTTGGCGGTGCGCGCCACCGAGACGAGCACCAGCGGCGGGTCGAGCGACACGCTCAGGAAGGCGCTGGCGGTCATCCCGTGAAGCTCGCCGTCGACCTCCACGCTCACCACGGTCACGCCGCTGAGGAAGCGGCCGAGGGTCTGCTTGAAGTCGGCGGGGGTGACGGTCATCCAGCCGATGTAGCGCCGCTACCCGCCGCCGGCGAGGAACGCGTGCGCCGAGCCGGCGCAGGCGCCGCCATCGTGGTCGTCGTCGTCGGCCGAGCTCCCGCGGGCTGGCCGACCCCTATGCCTCCGGCTCCTCCGCCTCGAGCACCACCATCTCGCCGGGCACCAGGCGCTCGCAGATGGAGCGGATACTGGTGAAGTCGGCGGGGCGGGTGAGCACGATGGCGCCTTGCAGGACGAGGCGCTCGCGGGTGGCGTGGCGCACCCCGGGGGGCACCACGACGATCATGTTGCGGCCCAGGCCGGGCGCGGTCTCTGCGAGCCGGGTGACGAGCCGCAGCCCGAAGCTCTCCGGGCGCGGGAAGCTCACGACGGCCACGTCGAAGGGCTGCTTGCCGATCTCGGCGATGGCGTCGGCCACGGTGGGCGTGGCGACCAGCTCGAAGATCTCGCCGAGGTGGCGTTCGAGGGCGCGGCGCAGGAGCGCGTCTTCCTCGATGAGCAAGATCTTGCCTCGCGACGCCATCCGCGGGCGCGGCGACTCCAGCGGCCGGATGCCGGCGGCCTGCTCGGCGATGGGGAAGCTCACGCGCACCCTGGCGCCGGTGCCGATGGCGCTGCCCAGGTCGAGCGTGCCCCCGGCCTCGCGGATCGCCTCGCGCGCCATGCCGAGGAACAACGGCGCGTAGCCGGCGCAGGAGGCGAGGAAGTCCAGGTCGGTGATCCGCGTCTGCAGTTCCGACGAGTAGCCCTGGCCGTTGTCGCGGAGCTCAAGCCAGATCCAGCCGCCCTGGACCTTGCCGCCCACGTGGATGCGTCCCTCTTCCTCGGGGCCGAAGCTCTCGATGGAGGCGAGCAACAGCAGCGTGAGGCCGCGCAACAGCGGGCCGCGAACCGCCCGCGCGGCGGGCAGGTCTTCCACGACGAATTCCACGGCGTGACGGTTGTCGAAGGTGTGCGCCAGCAGGTCGCGCACCGCCTCGAGCTCGCGGGACAGCCGCACCGGCTCCGGGGCTCCGCGGTCGGCCTCGGCGAAGGAGCGCACGTCGAGCGCCAGTGTGCGCAGTCGCGACAGGCCGTCACCCAGGCGGTCGATGACGAGGTCGAGTTCTTTTTCCCTGTCGGCGAGCTGGGCGCGGCGAGTGACCTGGTCGAACTCGCGCAGGCTCGCCCCGCTCGACACCAGCCGCGCGATCGTCCGCAGGTCGGCCAGTCGCGCCAGTACCACGCGGAGGTCAGGATCGAAGTAGGCGAAGGCGTCGAGCAGCCGGCCGACGATACCCTCGGAGAACACGCTGTCGAGCGCGCGCGCCTTGGTGCGCCGCGACTCCGCGATCACCGCGTCGGCCTCCGCGCGATCGACGAGGAGCATCAGCACGGCGTCGATGGTGCCGTCGGGAGCCTTGAGGGCCACCGCGTCGAGCTCGGCGCGCGAGCGGGTGCCGTTGGGCCGGCGCACCTCGACCGTCTGGCTGTGCTTGCCGCGCGCCAGCAGGCGCGTGAGCAGGCCGTCCCAGCCGAGCTCGGGGACGACCAGCACCTCGTCGAGCACCTTCTGGCCGCGCGCCTTGACCGACGACAGGCCGCCGAGCCGCTCGGCGCCCCGGCTCCACGCGCGGACGGTGCCGTCGGGTGCGGTCACGACGGTCGGCACCGAGATGATCGAGCCCACGGCGCGGTCGAGCTCGCGCACTGTCTTGTCGCCCTCGGCGTTGGCCACCGGGACCGTGGCCACGGCGGCTTGAGGGGGCGCCGCGATGAGCGCGATCGCCTGCAATTGGCCCCGGTCGTTCACCACGCGCGCCACCTGCACGTCGCACTCCACGCTGTCGCCGCGCTCGCGGCGCAGCGGCAGGGTCTGGCGGAAGCTGCCCTCGGTGCGGGCGCGGTCGATCCACGCGAGTACCATCGCCCGCGGCGACTCGGCGGCGAGGATGTTGGACAGCGGCCGCTCCAGCGCGCTCCGCGGCGAGTAGCCGAGCAGCCGCTCGGCTCCGCCCGACCAGTGCAGGATGCGTCCCTCGGTGTCGGCGAGGACCACGGCCTCGGGCACGCTCTCCAGCAAGCCCCCTTGCAGGCGCACCCAGTGCTCGAGCTTGCGACGGTCGGTCACGTCTTCCCCGACCACCACCACCAGGCGGCTCGCGCCCTCGCCCTGGGGCACGAACTGCCAGCGCACTTGCCGGGCGTCGCCGCCGCGGCTGGTGTGGACCCACTCGGCCTCGCGCACCTTCTCCCCGGCCAGCGCACGCTCGTGGGTGGCGATGATGCCGTCGCGCAGGGCGGGCTCGGCGATCAGCATTCGCGTCCAGGCGCGGAGGTCGGGCAGGGCCGCCGGCTCGAGTTCCAGACGGTCGACGAGCGCGCGATTGATCGAGAGGATCTCCCCTCCGGCGCCCACCGAGTAGATGAGCGCGCCAGTGCGATCGAGCAGCGTTTCCAGGGCGCCCGGGGCGAGCGTGGGCAGCGCGGGCGGCTTGGCTCTGGGCATCGGTGCGGCGGCTAACGGGCTAGACTCCGCCGTGCTCGCCGTTCGCGTCCAGAGTGCCGGCCCCATCGCTCCCTTCGGCGAGGGCCCGGGCTCGCTCCCGGTGCTGGGGCGTACCCTCCGCGCCGTGCAGGACGAGTCCCTCGCCGCCGCGGGATTCACGCTCGGCGACGACCTGTCACGACCTAGACTCGTGTTCGGCGAGGGCACCTACTTCACCGCCTCGCTGCTGCGGAAACTGCGCAAGAACGGGCAGACCGGTCGACTGCGCATCCGCGACGAGCGCTGGCTGCGGATGGCGGCGCCCCTCTGTGCCGACCCGTCGCGACCGCGTATCGGCCTCGTCAACGAGGGCGAGCCCGCCAGCCTCGAGGGGCTCGACGACCTCGAGTTCGACTTGAACTTGCAGGCAACGCCGCCGCCCACGGTCCACCCGGCCCTGGCGCACGTGGTGGCCGAGGGCGGCATGGTGACCGGCCCCGCCATCGCCCACGACATCGAGCACTGGATCCACCTCGTCCGGGTGAACCTGCTGGGGCTCACTGCCAAGGCGGCCGAGATCACCGAGCACTTCGACGCCGCGCCCTGGTGGTGGAAACTCGGCCGCGTCGCGCAGGTGCTGTGGGCGGCGGGATGGCCCAGCGAGGCGCGCATCCACCGGGCCGTCTGTCGCATCGGGAAGGGCGCGAAGATCCACCCCTCGGCGGTGGTCGAGGTGAGCGAGGTGGGCGCGGGTGCGGTGATCGGGCCGCTGGCGGTGGTGCGCGGCTCGGTGGTGGGCGAGGGGGCCAGCATCGACGCGCAGGCCCACGTGGTGGCCTCCAGCGTGGGGGCGCGCGCGCAGGTGGGTCGCGGCGCGCACCTGGCGCTCTCGGTGCTCGCGGAGGGCGCGCTGGTGAGCCAGGGCTGGGGTCACCAGGCCTGCGTGTTTGGTCGCGACAGCTTCATCGCCCAGGGCGTGACCACGCTCGACCTGTCCTTCGGCGGCCCGATCCGTGTCGATGCCGGCCAGGAGCGCGTGTCTGCGGGCACACACTTCCTCGGCAGCTGCGTCGGCCACCGCGCGAGGATCGGCGCGGGCGTGCGGCTCGGCTACGGAATGGCCGTGCCGAGCGACGCGCTCCTCGTTGCCCCTGCGGCCGATCTCGCTCGCCGCTGGCCTCGCCTCGTGCAGGGCCCCGCCACCATCGCCGGGGGCGAGGTCGTGCCGGTCAAGGGTTCATGAAGCCCAGCGTCCTGTTCTTGTTGCTTCTCGGGGGCTGCTGCGAGGCGCCGCCCTCGTGGTCGGAACTCGAGCCCGTCACCGTCACCGAGGGGGTGGATGTGTCCCTCGATCTCGCCGACTATGCGGAGGGCAGGTCGCTGAGCTTCTCCGCCGTGTCCGATGGCAAGGTCAACGGCGAGATGCGGGGCACCAAGCTCCACCTCACCGGCAACGGCAACGACGTCGGCTACGCCACGGTGCGGCTGGTGGCCACCGACGCCTGCGGGCAGGACGCCGAGACCAACCTCAGCGTGGAGGTGCTGCCGGGCTCGATCTCGGGCTGCCCGATGATCTTCTCCACCGAGGCGCCGGGGGCCCAGGGCGTGGCCATCGCGGGTGACTTCAACGGCTGGTCGACCACCGCCAACGTGCTGGAAGAGGGCACCGACGGGAGCTGGAGCACCACCCTGGTGCTCTCGCCGGGCAACTACGCGTACAAGTACGTCGAGAACGGCAGTGATTGGCGCTGCGACGCGGAGGCCGACTACATCCACTGCGACGAGGGCCAGAGCTACGACGCGGAGTGCACCCCCGGGGCCAACGGCTGCAACTCGCTCGTGGTGGTCAACGACTGCGACGAGCCGGCGCTGGAGACCACGAGGGTGAAGATCGACCGCGACACTCGCGGCATCGAGGTGGGCGCGCGGGCGGATCGCGAGGTGTCGGGAGTCTGGGCCACGCTCGACGGCGCCGCCATCGACGGGTGGCGCGACCGGAACTTCTACTTCGCCACGTCTGGCCTCGACAGCGGACGGCATGTCATCCGCATCGGCGCCGATGGCGCCGACGATCTCTACGTGCCCTTCTGGCTCGACGAGCGCGACTGGGAGAGCGGACTCCTCTACTTCGTGTTCGTCGACCGCTTCTTCGATGGTGACGCCGCGCTCAACGAGTCGGAGGGCGCCGATGTCGACTACCAGGGCGGCGACTGGGCGGGCGTGGTGGCCAAGCTGGACTATCTCGACGAGCTGGGTGTCACCGCGCTGTGGCTCACCGCCCCGCAGGACAATGCCGAGGGCCCCTGGGAAGGCCAGTGCAGCGCCAGCTACGCAGGCTACCACGGCTACTGGCCGTCGAGCGGCGATCCCGAGGAGCACTTCGGCAGCGCCGACGACCTCCGCGTCCTCGTCGACGAGGCCCACGCGCGCGGCATGCGGGTGATGGTCGACTGGGTGGCCAACCACGTGCATGAAACCCACGACTGGTACACCACCCGGCCCGAGTGGTTCAACGACCGCTTCATCTGCGAGGAGGACGAAGACGGCGACGGCGAGCTCAACTGGGACCAGCGGACGGAGACCTGCTGGTTCGCGGAGTACCTGCCCGACATCGACTACACTCAGGACGATCCGCTCGTCCGCTCGGTCGACGCGGCGATCGACTTCGCCAGGGACCACGACCTCGATGGCTACCGCATCGACGCGGTGAAACACATGCCGATCTCGGTGGTGGTCAACAGCCAGGCCCGCATCGCCCGGGAAATCGAACACTCGCGTGTGGGTGGCACCGAGGACTTTCGCACCATCGGGGAGACATTCGACGGCTACACCAAGATCGCGGAGTACATCGGCGACGGCAAGCTCGACGCCCAGTTCGATTTCCCCCTGTACTACAGCATCATCGCCGCTTTCGCCGAGGGGAGCGCCGGGCTGAGCAACGGCGACGGCTCGCTCCAGGCGTCCTGGGTCGCGTCGCAGGCGGCCTACGGGGGGGCGCTGATGTCGCCCTTCCTCGGCAACCACGACGTGTCGCGGTTCATCGCGGCGGCGTCGGGCGAGGGCTCGCTGGGCGCTTGCGACGACGACGGCAACCTGCGCGACCCGGCCACCGCCCCGGGCTGGTCGGAGCCCTACGATCGCCTGCGCCTGGCCTGGACCTTCCTGCTCAGCTCGGAGGGCCTGCCGCTCATCTACTACGGCGACGAGATCGGCCTGCCCGGCTACGCCGACCCCGACAACCGGCAGCAGATGCGCTTCGGCAGCGATCTCAGCGCCGACGAGTCGCGCGTCCTGACCCACGTCCAGGCGCTCGGGCAAGCCCGTCGCGAGCACCCGGCGATGTCGACGGGCACGCGCGTGGACTGGTGGGAAAACGAGGCCGATACCTGGGCCTACGCGCGGGTGAACGGCAGCGACGCCGTGCTGGTGATCCTCAACCGCGGCGAGGCACGCACGCTGAGCAACGGGCTCAGCTTCGCCGGCCTGCCGAGTGCCAGCTACCTCGACATCTTCACCGGTGAGCGTTTCGAGCCCGACGGCGACAGCCTCTCGGTGCACGTGGGTGCCCTCGACAGCCGCGTCCTGGTGCCCGAGTGACGCTCCTCGTCCTGTCTGCGCTCGCGGTGGAGCCCTTCACGTCGCTCTACACGCGCGCGGCCGGGAATGGCTTCGGGGTGATCGTCTACGACGGCGACCGCCTCACACAGGCCTGGAACCACACCTATTCCCAGTACGACGCCTACGAGTACACCGACGACATCCTGTACGACACCTACTTTGGCTACACCGACCTCGACGGCACCGGCAACTGGCTGAGCGACCCCGAGTCGGCGTGGACCGAAGACGGCACGGGCGTGATTGGCAGCAAGCAGGTGGCGGGCAACCTGGAGTTCACCCAGTGGGCCTTCATGCCGATGGCCTACGAGGGCTTCGGCGTGGCGCAGGTGGTGCGCGTGCGCAACCCGAGCGCCAGCGCGCGGGTGCCGGCCTTCCAACTCGCCTCGCTGCACAACTGGCAAGCAGGCGGCAGCGAGACCGTCGCCACCTACTCCCACGACCTCGTGGTGGAGGAGGCGAGCGATGTCGCGCTCTGGTTCCACGCGCCGGGGGCCGCGGGCAACACCTGCGAGCAGGTTTACGACACGGTGCTCGCCGGGCGGAAGCTTGCCGGGGACTGTGCTTTCTACGCATCGAGCATCGTCCCGGGCTTCGGCTGGAGCGTGCCCTCGCTGGGGCCGGGCGAGGAGGCGTGGCACGGCGTGTTCACCACCACCGATCCCACGCCGGACTGGTCGCCGCTCGAGTCGGGCGCGCGCGACTGGCTGGTCGCCGAGTTGCAGGGCTGGGCGGCGTTCCACTCCGAGGCCATGGTCCCGGCCGACCTGGGCAGCGACGAGACGGCGGTCTTCCGCCAGCAACTGGCCTACCTGAAGATGGCCCAGGTGCGCGAGCCCGGCGCCGCCTTTGGCCAGATCGTCGCGAGCTACCCGGTGGCCGCCCCGCAGGACGACTTCCCGCACTACTGGAACATCACCTGGGTGCGCGACTCGGCCTACAGCATCGTGGCCCTGGCGCGCGCGGGCTACGGCGAGGAGGCGGCCAACGCGCTCCGGTTCCTGTTCCAGGAGGGCAAGGCGGGCGGCTACTCGGAGTATGTCAACGGGCAGGACTACGGCGTGAGCGTGTGTCGCCTGTACGGCGACGGCACCGAGTGGTCGGACGACGACGGCACCGGGCCCAACGTGGAGCTCGACAACTGGGGACTGTTCCTCTGGGCGCTGGGCGAGATCTTGGCCGAGGGCGACGAGACCGGCCTGCTCGGCGAAGTCGGTCCCCGCGCCCTCGACGAGGTGGCCGACCCGCTCCAGGCCATGATCGTGGCCAGCAACGGCCTCATCGCGGTCGACAGCTCCATCTGGGAGCGCCACTGGTCGGGCCAGCAAGACCAGTACACTTACACCTCGGTGATGGCGGTGGCAGGCCTGCGCGCCGCCGCGAAGATCGCGCTGAAGCTCGGCGACCCGCGCGCCACGGGCTACCTCCAGTCGGCGGAGGGCATCGCCGCGGCGGTGGCGCTGGAGCTGGTTGACGAGAACGGAGTGCTCGCGGCGAGCAAGGGCCAGCTCAACTCGGGTGACGACTACCTCGACATCGCCGCCGTGGAGGCCTACAACTTCGACGTGCTCGAGCCACTGGGCAGCTCCTTCGGCCCCACGCTCGCGGCCTGGGACGAGGTGCTCCGGGTGGAGTCCGGCGTGGGCTACGCCCGCAACGACGACGGCAGCGATTATGACAATGCCGAGTGGGCCTTCGCCGATCTGCGCGTGGCGACGGCGATGCGCCGGGCCTGTGCCACCGCCCGCGCCGAGGAGCTGGAGGACTGGATCACCGGGCAGGCGATGCTCAATGGCCGGCAGATCCCGGAGCTGTTCATGCCGGAAACCGGCGAGTACGCCGGCCCGGTGCCGATGGTGGGCTTCGGCGCGGGGCTCTACGTGCTCGCCATGCAGGAGCGGGCCGCCAGCAGCGCCTTCTGTCCCGAGCCGGTCGACCCGGTTTTTGACACCCCCATCGAGGCGGTCTACACCCCGGCCTGTTCCTGCGAGGACGCCGGCGACTCGGGGGCGGCGGGTGTCCTGTTGCTGGGGATCGCCGCGTGGAGGCGGCGGCGGCGGTGAGGCCTGGCTGAACCCCCGCCCTACAACCTCACCACCCCGCCTCCTCCCACCAGCCACCGGTTGTCCCCCTCGCTCCACGTGGGCGGCCGCCCGTCGGCGTGGAGCACGACGGTCTTGTAGAGGTAAACCTCGGCTTCCAGTGCCACCTTGCCCGGCACCGGTACGCCCCGGGACGGGTCCCAGCTCCCCAGCTCCGGCGCGTCGCCCACCACCACCAGTCGGTCGCCCGGGGGAAGCGTGGTGCCAGTCCGGAAATGGGTGACGCCCTCGGGCACCCGGGGCGCCCGGTGTTTCCCGGGGTTCCACGCGGTGACGGAGCGCCCGTCGAAGCTGACACCCCCGATCTCGACCGGCGCGGAACCCTCGTTGTAGACTACCCAGCGGCGGTCGCGACCCGCCACTCGCTCCCAGGCCACGAAGTCCTGGCCCACGGCGATGACTCGGCTGTCGCCGCGCGACAGGGCCTCGCTCTCGCGCCGCCCGCGGGCCAGCGCGCCGAGCCACGCCACCCGGTCGCCGTCGAGCAAGTCCCAGCGCATGTCGGCGCGATTGTCGGGTTCCTCGGCGCCCAGTGGTAGGTACTCCGTGCCCCAGGTGATGACGGGCCGCCCGCGCAACATGAACAGGAGCTGGACCGCGGCCTCGGCGGCCCAGGTGTCGCCGTTGCAGGCGCTATGGATGCGCGGGGTGTCGTGATTGTCCACGAAGCTGAGCCATGTTTCGCCCGGCACGCCGTCGCTCCGGTCGAGGGCGGCGGCGAGCACGGCGGGCGGCGCGTTGCCGCAGGTCACGTCGCGGAGCGCATAGTAGAGCGGGTAGTCGAACACCCTGTCGAGCCCAGCCTTCTCGCGCGTGTCGAGCACGGCGGCCACGTTGCCGTCGAACACCTCGCCCCAGGTCTGCACGCCTCGCGCCCGCGCCCGGTCGCCCATGGCGCGCACGAACTCGGGCGCCATGTGACGCACCGCGTCGAGGCGCAGGGCCACGGGGCCCGCGCGCTCGATCCACAGGTCGGTGGCGGCTTCCAGCCAGCCGCGTACCTCGGGGTTGTCCTGATCGAGGTCGGGGAGCCCGTGTACCCAGCCCCGCTGCAACTGGCCGGGTTCGTTCCAGTCGGCGATCTTGCCTGGCGCGTGAAACCACTCGGGATGCTGGGCCACGAGCCCGTGGTCGGGTGCCACGTGGTTGTACACGGTGTCGAGCACCAGCCCGATGCCACGCGCCTCGGCTTCACGGCGCAGCGTCGCCAGCTCGTCGAGCGTGCCGAGGCGCGGCTCCAGCGCCACCGGGTCGTCGAGCCAGTAGCCGTGGTAGGCGCCCCACTGGAAGAACTTCTCGGTTCGCATCTGGGTGATCGGCCCGAGCCATAGGGTGTCCACGCCCAGGTCGCGCAGGTAGTCGAGCTTCGCGGTCAGGCCCGCGAGGTCGCCCCCGTGGAAGGCCTGCGGGTCGGCGAGGTCGATGGCGCCGTCGTTGGCGGGATTGCCGTTGGCGAAGCGATCGACGAGGAGGAAGTAGATCACTCGCGCCCGGCGATCCACGTGTCGAGCAACTGTCCCACGCGTCGCGATACTACCGGCGTGGCGGCGGCCACCGCCTCCGCCTCGCGCTCGTGGTGGTAGGCGAGGAAGACCGGCACGTCGAACTCGGCCGCGACCGGCGGCGCGTTGCCCTCGGTGATCGTGAGCGTCACCCCCACGGTCCAGCGGTACTGACCGTTCATCTCGGAGTAGTAGCTGGGCTCCGTCTCCACCAGGAGGATGGCGCCCGGGTACGCCTCGCGCAGCACCGCGATGCGCTGGGCGGTGTCGCCCCGGGCGGCGAGGCGCCCCGCATCCGCGGCGCTGGTGCTGAAGGTGGGGATGGTGCCGTGAGCGTTGAGCACCGGGGCGAGCCCCATCTCGAAGTCCGGCGGTGCCGCGCTCGCCTCGCCCGACACCGGGAGCATCAGGGTAGCCACCGCCACCGGCACCGCCCCGGCGGTGGCCGTCGGAGTCGGCTTGATACACGCGAACAATAGCCCTAGAACCATGCTTCCGTCTCCAGGGCCAGCACGCTGTGGTAGTGCCGCTCTACGTTGCCGAAGTCGTTGTACTCGTCGAGCGACTCGACGAAGCTGTTGCCGAAGGCGTTGTTCTGGGTGCTGTACTGGAGCCCGTACAACAATCGAAGCGAGGGACGGGTGTAGATGCCCGGCCCGAGCGGGTTGAGCACCACGCCGCCCTTGGCCTGCCAGGTGAAGCGGGTGTCGCTGTCGCCGTACTCCAGGCCCTCGCTGTCGGCCTTGCCCCCGGAGTTCTCGAAGAGGCTGTCGACATGGTTGCGGTAGGCGTTGCCGTTGTGCGACACCTCCTGCGCCACGCTGCCCTCCACGAGGAGGTGCACCACCGGCGAGAGGTACACCTGGTTGCGGAGCACGGCCGACATGTAGGTGCGGTCGTGGTCGGAGGGGGCGAGGTCGTTGTCGCCGTCCTGGTGGACGCCGTACAGCCCGGCGAGCACCACGTCGTAGCGCCCGGGGACGAGCTGCCACTGCATCTCGTCGCCCACCAGGAGCGCCGTGCGCTCGTCGGTGAGCGAGGTGATGTAGATGTCGACCGTCTCGCCGTCGACCGTCTCGCTGGTGAAGTTGTCCGGGTGGAGCTGGGCGTAGCTGGCGTAGAGGCTGTTCCACCGCAGGGGACCGAGCTTGCCGAAGCCAAGGTAGCCCACCATCTTCCACGAGGAGGCGTCGGTGGCGGCCGGCGAGGGGAAGTCGGCCAGCTGGCCCGGGTTCTCGTCGAGGTAGGCCTGCACCACTTCGCCCCGGAGGTAGTCCTCGTAGCTGACACCCGGCGTGTCGTGGGGCGCGTAACGATTGCCCACCACCTCGGGCTCGTAGTAGCCCTGCCCGCCCACGCCGAGCTCGAGCTTGCCCGCGATGTTCACCCGGGCCGTGGCCCCGGCCGAGAGCACGGTGTTGTACTCGCTGCTCTTGAGGTTGAAGCCGGCGTCGCCCGCGCCGACGGTGAGCTCCAGCGCGCGCGTTTGATAGCGGGCCTGGGCGCCCACCGTGTCGAAGAGCACCTGCGCCGGCCGCATGTCGTAGAGGCCGAGGTCGCCGAAGTTCGACTCCAGCGTGCCGAGGCGCCAGGTGGTGTCGCGCAGGCCCACGTTGCCGGCCTGCACGTAGAGCTGCGACAGGCGAAGGTAGGCCAGCGAGCCGCCCCCGCTGTCGGCGTTCTGCACGGTACCGCCCTCGATCTTCGCGTGGAGATCGGTCCAGGGCTGGGTGCTCCCGGGCACCGGGTCGAGCACCGACTGGCGCAGCTCCAGCGCCGCGTAGGGCCCCTCGTTGAGCAGGCGCCCGTAGAGGTTCCAGTAGCCGAGCCGCCCGTCGCCGCCCTCGAAGTCGGGGCGGGTCATCACCCGCAGGTAGCCACCCACGTCGGCGGCCAGCGCCGCGCTCGCCAGCAGGATCATTCTGCTTCCTCGAGGATCACGATGCTGGTGGAGGGCACGGTGTAGCTGCCGCCGGTGATCGCGGTGGCGGGGCTGAAGTAGTTGGCGCTGGCGCGGCTGTCGAGGCCCTCGGTGGCCACGTACTCGTCGGTGTCGAAGTATTGCTGGGTGTCGATCACCCGGGCCCAGGCGCGTCCCTCGGGGAGCGTGTAGCTGACATCCCCGCGTTCCATATTGAGTAACATCAGGATCTCGGGTTTTCCGACCGAGCCATCGTCGTACCAGTGCACCATCAGGTGACGCCCACCCCAGTCCGGATCGCCGTCGTTGGTCGCGTTCTTCCAGGCCAGGGGCATGGCGCCGCCGTACTCGCTGGGGGAGAAGGCATGGGTACGGTCGAGGCGGAAGCGCGTCATCTTCGACACGAAGTCCATCATGCGCCACCGCTCGTCGTGGCTCTGCCACTCGCCCCAGCGGAACCAGTTCCACTCGTTGTCGGCAGCGGTACTGTAGGCGTTGTTGTTGCCATACTGCGTGCGCAGCCACTCGTCGCCGCCGTAGAGCATGGGCGTGCCCTGCGAAACCATCATCGCCACGTAGAAGTTGCGCATCAACTGGCGCTTGAAGTCCTCGGCGTCCTGCCCCCAGTCCCGCGATCGATTGTTGCTCTCGCCGCTGTCGGTCTCGCACCAGCTCGACGTGGGATCGTCGCAACAGGTGGGGTTGAGCGGGCCGCAGAAGTTTTGCTTCTCGTCGTACGACAACAGGTCGTACATGGTGAAGCCGTCGTGACAGGTGACGAAGTTGGTGCTGTGGTACGGGCGCCGGTTCCAGCCATAGCGCAGCTCCGATCCGGTGATCACGCCGCCGCCGTCGATGCTGTTCTCGGCGCTGTTGAGCGTCCAGTCGTCGTCGTTGACGATCTCGCGCCACCAGTCGCGGAAGCTCGCGTTCCATTCCCCCCAGCCCACGGCGCTATCGACCGTCGAAGCCGGGAAGGCGCCGATGGAGCTGTAGTAGCCCCCCGCCGTCCAGGGCTCGGCGATGATGCGCGTGTTGTGCGCGAGAAGCACCTCGTCGTCGACGATCTCTTGCAGCACCGTGTTCGCGGGGTCGTCCCAGTTGTTGTAGTCGCCGTCTTTCTCGCCGAGGATGCCGGCGAGGTCGAAACGGAAGCCGTCGACGTGCAGCTCCTCCACCATGAAGTGCAGGCTGTCCATGATGAGGCGGCGCACGGGGGTGTAGTTGGGGCGGGTCTGGTTGCCCACGCCGGTGTTGTTCCAGTAGCCGGTCTTGTCTTCCGACAGGGCGTAGTAGGCGTTGTTGTCGAGCCCACGCATGTTGTAGATGGTGGCGGCCTCGGTGGTGTCGAGGTTGTAGGCGTCGACCATCGCCTCCTCGTCGGTGAGGAAGTCGTCGGTGTACACCTTGTCGCGCCAGAGGCCGCCCTCGCCGGTGTGGTTGTACACCACGTCGACCACCACCTCGATGCCCTGCTGGTGGAGCGCGTCGACCATGAACTTGAACTCGTCGAGCACGGCGGCGTGCTCGGCCCCGTACTCGTAGTCGGCCGAGTAGGTGAGTTCCGGGGCGAAGAAGCTGATGTTGTTGTAGCCCCAGTAGCCCCCGTCGGCCGGCTTCTCGTGTACCGGGAGCAGCTCCACGGCGGTGACCCCCAGGTCGGCAAGGTAGCCCGCGTGCTCGGCGATGCCCCGGTAGGTGCCGGGGTGATCCACGCCGGTCACCCCGTTGGCGGTGAAGCCTTTGGGGTGCACCTCGTAGAGGATGAGGTCGGTCCAGTCGTGGTTGTCGAGCGTGTTGTCGGCGCGACCGGCTCGCCAGGACGCCTCGTTGTCGCTCCAGGCGTAGTCGCTCTCCACGACGATCGACTTCGCCGCCGCGCCCCAGGTACACTGGTTGCGTCGCGACTCGCCGCTCCCGGCGGAGGCCGCGCCCCAGTCGTGGTCGCGGGTGAGCGCCCGGCCCCAGGGGTCGGTGAGCAACTTGTTGGGGTTGAAGCGGTTGCCCTGACTATCGACATCCGACACGAAGCCGTCCTGGCCGCCGCAGTACCAGTCGTCGCTGAAGCTCCAGTTCGGCCCCCAGGCCACCAGCCCGTAGAGTTGTCCCTCGCCCACGCCCTCCACGTAGAGGTTCCACACGTCGCCGAAGCGGTCCATCTCGAAGCGCTGGATCGGCTCGGCGGCGTCGGGGTCGTCGAACAGCAACAGCTCCACTCGCTCGGCGGCCTGCGCGTAGGCCGCGAAGTTGACGCCGCGGTCGATGATCGTGGGCCCCATGTGCTCCAGCGCTGCCACCGCGTCGGCGCCGAGCGACGGCGCCACCGACTCGGTGTGGTAGAGCCGGGTGTAGTCGTCGGTGGGGGTGCAGCCGGTGCAGGCGAGGAGGAGGGCAAACCACATCGGGCGGCAGCCTAGCCGCCCGGCGGCGATGGGTGCAGCCTCGATTCGCGGGCTACCGACCTCTCGTTGGCGCGCGCACTCGCTCCCGCAGCTCGCATCCCTCCTGGGCGCCTAGATCGCAGGCGCGCGCGGCGTCGCGGAGCGCCTCCTCCATCGAGCCCAGGCGGTAGGCGCAGTCGGCGCGCATGTGCAGGGCCTCGGCCGCCCCGGGCACCAGCGCCAGCCAGCGGTCGATGGCCTCGATCGCGCCCCGGTCGTCGCCGGTGCGCACGCGCGTCCACGCGAGGGTCCGCCACGCCTCCACGATGGTGCCGTCGATCTCGGCGGCGAGGGTGATGTCGATCTCTGCCCGCTCGTAGCGCTCGAGCTGGGCGTAGCTCTTGCCGCGCGTCAACAGGGCCGCGGCGTTGGCGGGCTCCTGCTCCAGGCACTCGTCGAGGTGGGCGATGGCCCGGCCGAAATCGCGGCCCGCGTAGGCCACGTCGCCCAGCTCGCACGCCGCCGCCTGCCGCCCGCCGGCGGTCTCGTCGGCCGCCTCGATGCGCGCGGCCACCGCCTCTTGCTCGGCCTCCAACTTCTCCAGCCGGAAGTACTCGAAGCTCCCGTAGCCCCCCAGCACGAGCACGCCCGCGCAGGCGAGGACCACCAGCGCA
Organism: Deltaproteobacteria bacterium; assembly: GCA_016875435.1. Taxonomy (GTDB): domain Bacteria; phylum Myxococcota_A; class UBA796; order UBA796; family SXON01; genus SXON01. The sequence continues at coordinate 19,246 of VGRE01000019.1, forward strand.
ACCACGGCGGCGAGGACTTTCCACATGCCGCGATTCTAAACCGCGGCGGGTAAGCTGGCGCCCTTGGCAGGGATCGAACCTGCGACCTGGGGATTAGAAATCCCCGGCTCTGTCCAGCTGAGCTACAAGGGCCTGCGCTACGCTATCCTAGCCACGGAGACCGCATGCGCCCAGTCGCCGTCCTCTTCCTCGTCGGTTGCCCAAACGACGTGTCGGTCACCGAGACGGCCCGCTGCGACGGCGTGCTTCAGGGCGCCGAGGGCAAGGACGTGGATGGCCCCTTCGATCGCGATGGCGACGGCTACTTCGACGGCGACAACGACGACTGCGTGGCGACGTACACCGCCGAGAAGCTGGACTGCAACGACGCCGACCCGGCCATCAAGCCGGGCGGCCAGGAGGTGTGCAACGAGGTGGACGACGACTGCGACGACCTCGTCGACGACGCCGACGACACCCTAGACGGCAGCGGCGGGAGCACCTACTTCGCGGATGTCGATGGCGACGGCTTCGGGGACCCCTACAACCCCGGCAGCGCCTGCGAGCTGGGCGAGGGATTCGTGGAGAACGACGCCGACTGCAACGACAGCGACGCGCTGATCAACCCCACCGCGTCGGAGGTGAGCTGCGACTCGGTCGACAACGACTGCGACGACGAGACCCCCGATGGCCTCGACCACGACGCCGACGGCTACACCGAGTGCGAGGACTGCGCCGACCTCTCGCCCACGGTGAGCCCCGGCGCGCTGGAGACCGCCTGCAACGGCATCGACGACGACTGCGATCCGGCCACCCTCGACGAGACCGACGCCGACCTCGACGGCGTTTCCGCCTGCGACGCCGACTGTGACGACAGCGACGCCACCCGCTCGCCCAACCTGGAAGAGGTGTGCGACGATGGCATCGACAACGACTGTAGCGGTCGCGACGACGAGTGCTCGGTGGACGGCACCTACGACCTCGACACCACCATCGAGTACGACTGCGCCTACACCTACGTGATGATCGACTTCGACCAGGTGTCGATCCTCGACAGCTACCCGGCGATCGACATCACCTCGGTGGGCACCGGCTCCCAGCCGGGCACGATGAGCGGCTACTGGAGCAGCAGCACCGAGTTCTCGGTGGAGCGCGTGCTCGCGGGCACCTGCGAGGAGGCCTACACGCTGGAGGGCGAGTTCAACGGCGACGGCACCTTCACCGCTTCCTTCACCGCCACCTTCACCGGCGGCCGCGCCTGCGTGGACTGCACCAACCAGTCCTGGACGGGGATCGTGGGGACGATCCGCTAGAGGGGCCGCAGGCGCCGCGCCGAACATGCCCCCCGCGTGACATGGGGCGGCTCTCACCCTGCAACTCCGGGCTAGGCGTACGCGATCGAGTAGACGCGGAAGTAGGCGCCCGGGCGCATGTCGAAGCCGACGAGCAGGTAGTCGTCGCCGCCGAGGGTCACGCGGCTCGCGTGGGGGCGGTTCACCAGCGAGCCGTTCCAGAGCCGCGTGAAGGTGATGCTGGGCGGCCATCGACGGCACCGCCGAGCTGCCCGGGGCGAAACCCCGGAGCAGGTAGAAGGCCTCCGTGCCCTCGTCCCACTCGCCGGCGCTTGCCAGCGACAGGAGGAGCGCCGGGAGTCGAGCATGGTCGGCGGCGGGCATGGCGGCTAGGCCCAGGCTGTCTCGGGGGAGCGGGCGCAGGCGCCTACAGCCTCACCCCACGCACCACCAGTCGGTCACACCCCTCGCGCACCGGCCCGCCGGCGTGATCGCCCCAGGCCTCGTCCAGGTAGAAGCCGTTGGCCTCGAGCATCCACTCCATCTCGTCGCGGGTGAACAGGTGAAGCACCAGCTCGCTCACGATGGGCTCGCCGCCGGCGTGGTAGCGGTCCAGGAGGCGCAGGCGCTGGGCCACCGGCTCGCGGAACACCTCGCGGGTGCGCTCGACCGCCACGCCGTCCACGAGCCCCGACCACGCCGGTCGCTCGGGCGTGTGCGGCTCGCCGAGCAGCGCGTAGTCGGGCATGGGCACGTCGATGGTGAGCACGGGGGCCGCGCGGGCGCAGGCGGCGAGGCAGGCGGCGCGGTCGGCCCGGCTCCGCAGGAAGGCGAAGCTGCCGTTGGGGATGATCACCTCGTCGAATCTACCCAGGTCGAACGCCCGCATGTCGCCCACGTGGTAATCGCCGCCGCGGGCCCGGGCCGCCTCGATCATCGGGGCGCTCAAGTCGAGGCCCACCACCTTCCGATCAGCGGGGAAACCCCGGCACACCCGGCCGGTCCCGCAGCCGAGAACGAGCACCCGAGGGCCCACGTTCCTAGCCACGAAGCTTCGGATGTCGGCGGTCGCGCTCTCAAACTCGGCGTCGTACCACCGGGCGATCTTCGCGTAGGGGTCGATCATGCTTCTCCTGTCGCGCGTATTGCGCTAGGATTCCGCCGCCCCGGGGTGACCGATGCTCATGTCCCTCTTCGTGACTGCGCTCGCCAAGGACGAGGCCGAGTTCGACATGGACGCGCCACCGCCCTCGGCTGCCGCCGAGCCCGCCGCCGCCGCCGACATGGACGAGGGGCGCGACATGGACGAGGGCCAGGGCGAGCTGCTTCCCAGCCAGATCTCCGCCGTGATCAAGAAGGGGAGCTGGACCGTGCAGGACTGCGTCACGCGCTACGGCGGATCGGCCGTGCAGGGCCGGATGGTCGTTTCCTGGGAGATCACCAGCAGCGGCGCCGTGGCCAACGCCAAGACGGCGGAATCGAACCTCCGCAACCCGATGCTCGAGGACTGCGTGGTGGCAGGTGTGAAACGCCTGAAGTTCCCCGCGCCGAGCGGCGGGACGGTTTTGACCTCGCACCCCTTCGTGTTCAACTAGCCGATGGACGCGGCCGCTCTGGCCGCCAGATGGGCGGAGGTGGCGGCCCAGGTGGAGCAGATCGCGGAGAACCCGCCGCCCAGTTTGCCTCGCGCCGTCTTCGACGAGGCGGCGGCCGGTCGCGTGGGACGGATCAGCGGCGCCGACAGCGCCGTGGGCGTGGGCCTGATGCGCGTGCCCCAGGCGCTGGTGTGGCTGTCGCTCACCGACGACCGCCTGAGCGAGGACGTGGAGGGGCTCACCGAGATCGCGCTGGAAGGGCGATGGTCATCGCCCAAGCTCCTGTACCAGCGGCTCGACATGCCCTGGCCAGTGCAAGACCGTCACTGGGTGCTGCGCCTGCGCAACAATACCGCGCTGGCCATGTCTACCGGCGTTTGGGAGCGGGCCTGGCGCATCGACAACGCCCGGCTCGCCGAGTCGCGCGGGCGTACCGACCCGGTCGCCTTCGACGGCGCCATCACCATGGCCGACAACACAGGTTCATGGTTGCTTGTATCGCTTGATACATCCGATACACTGGCGGTGTATCAGGTGCGAGTCGATCTCGGGGGGAACATCCCGGCGGAGGCCGCCGAGGCTTACACCCGCTCCTCGATGGCGAGCTTCATGCGCGGCGTGGAGGTACACGCCGCCGACGTGGCGGCTCGCTACGGCGCGGGCTGCACGCCCCAGCTCGGGGGCGATGGGAAGCCGATTCCCTGCCTGCCCTGAGCTCACGCCGCCTTGGCTACCGGGCCTTGCGCTCGGTGCGGACGCGGAGCTTGTCGAGCACGTTGACCATGCTGTCGTTGGCCAGCCACTTGCGAATCCACGAGGGCGCCCACACCTCGGAGATGAACTCGCTGTGAAAGGCGATGGCGCTGCCCTCGGCATGGGGCACCACCAGGAGCCAGCCCTTCTCCTCGCGCACGTCGCTCTTGGCGTCGGGATCTTGCGCCCAGGTGCAGTAGAACTCGGCGGGGAAGCAGGTCCAGTGGTCGTGGATGGTCACGTGGATGCCGAAGATCGACATCTCGAAGCGCACGTACCAGTTGTCGGGCGAGATGCGGCCGTATTCCTCGATGCTCTTCAGCGTGGGGTTCTCGGGCAGCCGAGCGGGGAAGTCGAGGGTCTCCGTCCAGAGCAACTCCGGCGGCGCCTTCACCTTCACGATGCCGGTCGACACCGTGGTGGGGGAGCTGGTGTCGGCCCGGATGACAAGTTCACCAGCGTTGAACTTTGCCTTCTCCTCGGCGGAGAGCGAAGGGAAGGCAGGGGCCTGGGCCAGGGCGAGGGCGAGAGTGAACAGCACGGCTCGGCGCTAACCCGTGGGGCGGGGCTTGCCGTCCGCCGGGAACGCGGCGAACATCGCCACGAGGCCCATCGCGGTGCACGCGGCCTGGAACAGCCGTGGCGCGCCCATGAACGCCGCGACGAAGCCAAGGATCGTGGCGGGCTCGGCCAGGGCCCATCGCACGACGTGGAGGGTGAGGCGGTCGGTCTTGGGGCCGAACAGGTGCGGCGCCACGAGCGAGAGGCCCGCCGTGGCCGCGGCCGGGAGCACCAGGGAGGGGCCGATCGACGGGTTGCTCCCGCTGGGCGGCACCGCGAAGGACGCGGCGACTAGGACGAACTGCGACATCAGCATCGCGCCGAAGATCACGAGGGGAACGGGGAGGGCGCCGGGCTGGGACATGCGCGCCGCTATCCCACGCACCAGCAGCCGTCCTCGGTGACGATGGCGTCGACCCGGGCGTCGTGGGGCTCGGTGGGTACGGTGTCGAAGAGTTGCTGGGCGAAGCACACCCCCACGCGCCGCGCCCCGAGCCGGGGCAAGAGCCGGTCGAAGTAGCCGCCACCCCGCCCGAGGCGGGAGCCGTCGCGCCCGAAGGCGAGGCCGGGAACCAGCACCACGTCGATGTCGCCGGGCTCCACCCGGGGGTGCTCGTCGCTCGGCTCGCGGGTGCCGAGGGCACCATGTTGCAGGCCGGCGAGGTCGGCCACGCGGTGCAGCGCCAGGCTCTCGCCCGCCACCCGGGGGAGCACCAGTCGCCCCTCGGTGGCCAGGGTCACGAGCGCGGGATCCAGTTGCACCTCGCGCGGCAAGGGCGCATAGGCGAGCACGATGCCGCGCGCGATCTTCGGGGCCAGGACCGCCAGTACCGCCTCGGATTGGCGCGCCACTGCGCCCGGGGGCAGCGCGGCGAGGTCGGCCCGCACCCGGCGCCGGAGGGCGTTCTTATCGGGGCTGGCTGGGGTCGGGTCCACGGCAACTTCTCCGTGCAGTTTGCGGTTGCGGCCACCCGGCGATGCACTCGACAATCCGTCGCCCGGCGCAGCCGCGCACTAGTCTCCCCTAGCTCGTTCCCTCAGAGGGTCGCTCCATGTCGCCAAAGCAGTTCACAGACCTCGAGGTGTTCGTGCGCGTCGTAGAGACGGGCAGCTACGCCTCCGCCTCGAAGCAGCTGGGCATCTCCCGTAGCCACGCGAGCCGCTTGGTCACCCACCTGGAGACGCGCCTGGGGGTGCGGCTGCTCCATCGCTCCACCCGCCGCATCTCCACCACGCACACCGGCCTCACCTTCTTCGAGGCCGTCTCGCCGCTCCTCGACTCGCTGCGCCACGCCGAGGCCCGGGCCAGCGCCGAGCGCGACGAGGTGGTCGGTACGCTCAGGGTGTCGCTACCCGCGTCGCTCGGGCGCCGCTACCTGTCGGCTGAGTTCGCGTCGTTCCAGACGCGCTTTCCCGGGCTCGACCTCCTGGTCGACCTGACCGACCGAAAGGTCGACCTCGTGGCCGAGGGCTACGACCTCGCGGTGCGAGGAGGCACCATCGAGCACAACTCGCTGGTGGCGAAGCGGCTGTGGCCCTTCCGGGTGCTCGCGGTGGCGGCGCCGGCCTACCTCGGCTGCGCGCCGCCGATCAAGCGCCCGGCCGACCTCGCCAAGCACCGCTGCCTGCTGTACTCGGGGATGTTCAACACCCGAGCCTGGCGCTTCAAGAAGGGCAAGGACGAGACCGTGGTCAATGTCGGCGGTCCCGTCACCTCGAACTCCACCGACGCGATCCTCGACTGCGCCCTCGCGGGAACCGGCGTAGCCTACCTGCCCGACTTCGAGGTGCACGAGCACCTGGCCAGCGGCCGCCTGCAAGAGGTGATCACCACGCACGAGCCGATCACCCAGTACTTCTGGGCGGTGCGCCCGCACCGGACCCACCTCCCGGCGCGCGTGCGGGCCTGCCTGGAGTTCCTCGGCCAGCTGTGGCCCACCTCGCCCTGGTCGGCGACGTAGTCCTACTGTCGCGACTCTAGATCCGACCAGCGCGCGTAGGCCGCCTCGATCCGCGCGACGAGCTCGGCCAGCCGTCGCGACAGTGCCGCGCCCTGGCCGCCCTTCCAGGCGGCGGGACCGGCGACCTCGACCTCCAGTTCGGCCTTCTCAGCCTCGAGCTTCTCGATCTCGGTGGGTAGCCGCGCGAGTTCCTGCGAGTCCTTCCAGCTCAGCCTCGCGCGGGCGCGCGGCGGGTGCGCGGCGGGTGCCGGCGCCGCGCGGGGCACCTCGGCCTCGGCTTGGGCGCCCAGGGCGGCGAGCCACTGCTGCCGGCTGGCGTAGCGCAAGACCTGGCCGTTGCCGTGGAAGGCCAGCAGGCCGGTACACACGCGATCGAGGAATGCCCGGTCGTGAGTGACGACGATTACCGCGCCGTCGTAGTCGATGAGCGCCTCCTCCAGCACCGCGAGCGTGGTGAGGTCGAGGTCGTTGGTGGGCTCGTCGAGCAAGATGAGGTTGGCGCCTTGAAGCATGAGCTTCGCTAGCAACAGCCGCGCCCGCTCGCCGCCGGAGAGCCCGGCCACCTTCTGCGACAACATCTCGCGGGGAAACAAGAATCGCCGCAGGAAGCCGGCCACGTGTACCGGGCGCTCGCCCACGGTCACGCTGTCGTTGCCGCCCCCGGCGGCCTCCCATACCGTGTCGTCGGGCCGCAGCCCGGTGCGGGCCTGGTCGAGCACGGCCGCCTTGAGGCGCGACGCGCGGTGGATGCTGCCCGAGTCGGGCGCGACCTGTCCCGTGAGCATGCCGAGGAGCGTGGACTTGCCGGCGCCGTTGGGGCCCACCACGCCGATGCGCTCGCCGGGCCCGATGTCGAGGTCCAGGTCCCAGAGGATGCGCCGGTCGCAGAATTTCTTGCGCAGGCCGCGCGCGTCGACCAGCGTGCGCCCGAGCTTCACGCCGCCGATGCTCAGTGAGAACTGCATGCTCTCCTCACGACGCATCGCTGGCAGCGCCTGGAGCGCCGCCAGCCGGTCGAGCCGCGCCTTCTGCTTCTTCATCTGCGCGCCCGGGGAGCGGCTGGCCCACTCCGCCTCCCGCGCGATGAGGTTGAGCCGGGCGTCGTCGGCGCGCTCCATCGCCAGCTGTCGCTCGGCCCGCGCCACGAGGTAGTCGGCGTAGCTCCCCGGGTAGGAGATGGCGACGCCGTCTTCCATCTCGACGATCCGCGTCGCGACACGTTCGAGCATGTATCGATCATGTGTCACCAGCACCGCGCCTCCCGCGAAGCTCCCGAGGAAACCTTCCAGCCACTCCACCGTCTCGGCGTCGAGGTGGTTGGTGGGCTCGTCGAGCAGGAGCAGGTCGGGCGAGGCCAGGAGTGCGCGGGCGAGCGCCACGCGGCGCCGCTCGCCACCGGAGAGCTGGGCCACGTCCTGCCCGGGTGGTGGGCAACGCAGGCGCGAGAGCACCGCGTCGACCTGGTGGGCGAGGTCCCAGCCCACGGTGTCGAGGCGCGATTGCAGGCGCGCCGCGTCGTGCTCGTTTCCCGCGTGCATCGCCCTTTCCCACTCCGCCAGGAGCTGGGCGTGCCAGCCGAGGGCGGCCTCAGCGGCCTGCCGTACCGTGCCCGCCGGCAGCACCGGGTCCTGGACGAGGTGCCCCACGGCGGCGCGGCGGTCGACGGTGCCGTGGTCGGGGGCCTCGGCGCCCGCGAGGATCGAGAGCAGCGTGGACTTGCCGCAGCCGTTGGGTCCGACCAGCCCCACGATCTCGCCTGGTTGCACAACGAGATCCACCCCGTGGAGGATCATGCGGTCGCCCCAGGCCTTCTCGATCTCGTTGGCGGCGAGCAGCACGGCGATCCCTCGTGGGCGGGTTGCTATCCCGGGGCGCGGAGGGCTACGCGACCGGCATGGAGCTGCGGGCCTGGGCGGAGTCGATCCTCGGGGCCACCACCCTCGACGGTAAGCTCTGGGCGCCACCGGCGTGGACCGACCACACGCCGGGCGCGGCCACCCGGGTCGACCAGCCCTCGCGCCCGCCGGGCCTGGCCTTCGCCCGCGAGCGCGCGGATCTGCCGGGCCGACTCGAGGACGAGTCTGCGCGTGGGCGGCTCCTGCACCGCTTCGCCAACCACGAGTTGCTGGCCCTGGAAGCGATGGCCGCCACCTTGCTCGCCTTTCCCGCGGCGCCGCGGGCGTTCCGGGCCGGCATCGCTGCCACGCTGGTTGAAGAGCAGCTTCACCTTAGGCTTTACCTCGGTCGAATGGCCGCGCTGGGCGTCGAGCTGGGCGAGCTGCCGCTCAACGACTTCTTCTGGCGTGCCCTCAAGGGCATGAGCTCGCCGCTCGACTACGTGATGCGCATGGCGCTGGTGTTCGAGCAGGCCAACCTGGACTATGCGCTGCACTTCGAGCGCCTTTTCCGCGAGGCGGGCGACGGGGAAACCGCCGGGGTGCTCCGCCAGGTACACGACGACGAGGTGGGCCACGTCCGGTTCGGGCTGTCCTGGTTTCACCGCTGGAAAGACCCGTCGCGCACTGACTGGGAGGTGCTCTCCACGGCACTCTCGCCGCCCCTGGGGCTCGCCCGCGCCAGGGGGCCAGCTTTCGATGTCGAGGGCCGTCGCAAGGCGGGACTCGGTGAGGACTTCATCGAGCGACTGTCACGACACCAGGCGTCGAAGGGACGGCCCCCTGCCGCGTGGGTGTTCAATCCCTCGGTAGAAGACGAGCTTGCCCGCGGTAAGCCAGGGCACGTGCCGACCGGGGCCGCGCGATCGCTGGCCGCCGATCTCGCGCCCCTGCTCAGCTTCCTGGCCGCCCCGGACGACGTGGTGGTGATGCCCCGGGCGCCGACCGAGAGCTGGTCGCGGGAGATGGCGGCGGCCGGTTGCCCGCTGCCCGAGCGGGTAGAGAGCCTCGACGAGCTCGGGGGGCGCAAGCTCGGGCGGCTGGAACCCTGGGGCTGGGGCCCGGGAACCACCGCCGAGGGCTCGCGACTGGTGCGCGAGGGCCGGCGCTACCTGCCCGGCTTGCGCGTGGCGGCGGACAAGGTGCAACACCTTCTTTGGAAGCACGATTTTTCGAGCATGATACATGATGCACACGTTCGATGTATCAACGGTGAGGTGGTGACGACGGCGGGTGAGGTGCGGGCCGCGCTGGGCCGGGGCTGGGTGGTGAAGGCCCCGTTCTCCACGGCGGGACGGGGCCGCGCCCGGGGCGTGGTGTCGCCTCCGGTGGAGGAGTGGGTGGAGAAGCAGCTCGCCCTGCACGGCCGCCTGCGCGCCGAGCCATGGGTGGACCGGGTGCTCGACCTCAGCTTTCACTACGACGTGGCCGCGGGGCGCGCCCACCCGCGCGGCGTGGTCCGTTTCGACACCAACGCCCGGGGGCAGTTCACCGGCACGCGGCCGAGCCGGTGGCTGGAGCAGGAGCCGGCCCCGGTGCGCCGCTGGCTCGGGGGCGAGGGGGGCGACCCTCGCTGGCTCCAGCGGCTCGTGGCGGCCGTGGGCGACTTCCTCGGCGGGCGCCTCGCCGCGCTCGGCGTGGAGGGCCCGGTGGGCGTTGATACACTGGTTTATCAACACGACGATCAGCTTGTCGTCGACCCGATCGTCGAGGTGAACCCCCGCTGGACGATGGGGCGTGTATCACTGGCGATCGGCGCGCGGGTACACCCCGGGTCGCGCGCGTGGTGGCGCTTCGTGCCGGTGCGCGCGGGCCGTCCCGAGGCGCCCGGGATGGAGATGCTGCAAGGGAGGATGCGACACGGGCGGCTGTTCACCACCGACCCGGCCACGGCTGAGACGGTGTTCACCGTGCTCGATGTCGATCCCACCTGATACGGGTCGCTGGCTATGGACTACCACCTCGCGCGTTTCTTGCACCTGGCCGCGATGCCCGCGTGGTTTGGCTCGATGGGCTTGCTCGACACCCGGGTGCTCGTGGGGGTACAAGCCACCTACTTCCGCACCCTCGATGCCCTCCTGGTCGACACCACCGACCCGGTGGCGCCGGGGCGCCCGCGCTGGCTCGTCCGGGCTTTCCACGCGCTGTGGTCGGCCTCGCTGGCGCTGATGGTGTTTCAGAAGGTGATCGTCTGAGGCGCGGCCGGCCGCGCGCGAGGGTGTCGCCGGTGGATGGCACCTGGCGAGTCCACAAGCCGCCGGGCGTCACGAGCTTCCAGCGCTTCAAGGAGGTGGTACACGAGCTCGAGTTGCGGGCGGGCAGTCGCCTCCGGGCCTGCCACGGGGGCACCCTCGATCCCTTCGCCGAGGGGCTGTTGCTGGTGCTGGTGGGCGAGGCCGTCCACGGTTTCGAGGCGCTCCATCGCCTGCCCAAGACCTACGTGGCCGACGTGCGCTGGGGGATCGAGACCGACAACCTCGATCCCACCGGCGCCGTGGTGCGCGAGGGGACGGTGCCGCGGGCAGGGCTCGACGAGGCGCTGGCTGGCTTCATCGGCTTCACCGAGCAGGTGCCCCCGGCCACCTCGGCCAAGCGCGTGGGCGGGGAGCGGGCCTACGCGCGGGTGCACCGTGGCGAGCCGGTGCAACTGCCGCCCTCCCGGGTGTACGTGCACGCGGCTCGGTGGTTGATACACGGTGATACATGGTCGCGAATTGAAATCGTGTGTGCAGGGGGCTTCTACGTGCGCGCCCTCGCCCGCGACGTGGCGACCAGGCTCGCCACGGTGGCGCACCTCTCGCGGCTCGAGCGCTCCCGCATTGGTCCCTACGTCGACGAGCCGGGGTTGCACCACGGAGGCGAGCCCGGGTGGGCGCCACCGGCGGGTTGGCCCTTCCCGTTGAGTTAGGGTCGGTCGTGATGCTCGGACTGTTGTTGTCGTTGGCGTTCGCAGCGCCCAAGCTTGGCGTGGCCACGCCGGTGGTCGACGCGGAGCACCGCGGGCTGACGCACTGGTTCCAGTCACTCCGGGCTGCCGAGCGGGGCGCGGGGGTGGCCCGCGCCCTCCACTACGGCGACAGCACCATCGCGGCGGATGGCTTCAGCAGCACGCTCCGGGCTCGCTTGCAGGCCCGCTTCGGCGACGCTGGACCTGGCTTCGTGTCGGCGGGGCTCACGCCCCAATGGAATCACCGGGTCGACGTGAGCTACTCGCGCGGCGGCGAGTGGTCGTGGCGCACGATCCTGCTGGGCGGCGCCGGCGGGCGCTACGGGCTTGGCGGCATCGTGGGGATCGTTCGCGCCGGGGGCTACGCGGTGGTGCGCGCGGTGGACGGGTCGAGCCAGC
>VGRE01000020.1 GCA_016875435.1 Deltaproteobacteria bacterium
CGATGTCGCGACCCAGCGGAAACAGGAGCGGGAGGGCGCCCGCCAGCCACGGCACCCCAGCCACCGCCACCCGGCGCCGCCGCGCGTGAAGGTAGGGCCCGGCGTGCACGGGGTGGAGATCGACGAGCCCGCGGTCGGGACCGCGAACGCCCACGTCGTAGGCCAGGAGCGCCATCGCGCCCGCGAGCGCCACGCCCACCCGCGCCGCGTGCCCCGCCGCGGCGCTCGCGAAGATCGAAGCAGAGGCGTCTGCCCACGGGAACGCCCCGGGCCCGACGATGACCATCGCCGCCGCCGACGCCAGGCCCGGGAGGCAGGCCGCCGCGAGCCTGGCGAACGCCGTGTTCTCCCGGGCGACTTGCCGGTAATCCGCGACGAGGTAGGGGTTTCGCATCCTTGACGTTTCTGCGTTCCCGTGTATCGTGGCGGCGCGCACGGACGCGCGCACGGAGTGCCTGATGACCTGCTTCCTGCTGCTCGCCGCCCTCTCCGGCCAGGCCCTCGCGGACGAGGAGGACGACTTCTTCAAGGAGCCCAATCCCGAGGAGAAGAAGGGCGCCAACGCCGATGTGCCCGACGCGACGGCCTTTCACGACGACGAGGAAGAGTTCGATATCCCCACCACCCCCAGGGCTGACGCCTCGGTCAAGGTCGATCCCGAGCGTGACCTGAGCGGCTTCGACGGCGCCGCCACGGTGCTCGGCAGGAGCACGAAGATGCCCGTCGACGTCATCGGCGCGAAGCCGCTCGCCGACAACTGGGCGCCGGTGGTGGTGTACAGCGACACCGACGCGGTGGTCGTCGAACTGCCCGTGCTCTACGCCAAGAGCAAGGCGGACTTCGACGGCGTGGCCTACTGGCTCGTGGCCGAGGTGTACGCCGACGGCAAGAAGGTTTCGGAGTCGCGGGCAAGCGTCACGCGCGACTCGATCGCCGGGGCGGGTCCCTCCGTGCACTTCTTCCGACTGTTTGCGCCGGTGCCGTCGGGCGCCGGCGTGCTCGAGGTGCGGGTGGGCAAGGCGGCGAGCGGCGCGGGCAAGGCCGAGTTGCTCTTCACGCGCTCCGCCAAGTACGCGCTCGGCAAGTAGCTGGCGCTCGACCCCTACGGCTACCCGAGGGCGACGCCGGCCCTGGGCGTCGAGAGTGTCGGTGCGAGCGACACCGAGGCCATCACGGCGATGTGGGCGGCCGTGGGCTCGCTCACGCTGAACGCGCTCGCACTCTGCTCCTGCTACGTGACCGGGCTCTTCGCGCTCCCGCTCGGCATCTACGCGCTCTACAAGTCCAGCATGGTCAATCGGGCCGGGTTGAGCGCCAGCGGCTCGGCCGCCGCCAACGCCGGGCTCGTCGGGGGGGTGGCAGGCACGATACTCGGCGTGTTCTTCGCCGGTATGGCCCTGTGCATGCTGGCGTACTTCCTATTCCTCTTCGCGATGATCTTCCTCGGCGCCACCGGCGCGGCATCGGGGATCTGAGACGCGGCAGGCCCTAGGCGGTCGCAGGCATTTCCGCGCGTTCCCCCCGCAGGGTGTTGGCGAAGCCCCGGGTGATGCGCACGTCGATCCAGCGGCCGGCGAGGTTGGTCGAGCCGGGGAAGTTCACGGTCTTGAACGTGGAGGTTCGCCCGCAGACCACGCCCTCGTCGTGGGCCGAGGGACCTTCGACGAGCACGCGCTGGACGCTTCCCACCAGCGCCTGGTGAGCGGCAAGCGCGATGCCGCGCTGTCGCGACTGAAACCGTTCGAGACGTGCCTGCGCCGCCGCCTCCGGCACCGCGTCGTCGAGCAATCGTAGTGCAGGCGTACCGGGCCGAGGGCTGTAGCGGAACGAGAAGCTCGCGTGGAACTGCACGCTTTCCAGGAGGCTCATCGTCTCGTCGAAGTCCTCGTCGGTCTCGCCGGGAAAGCCGCAGATCACGTCGGTGCTCAACACCAGATCGGGCCGCGCCGCGCGGAGCTGCGACACCACCTCGAGGTAGCGATCGCGCGTGTAGAAGCGCTTCATGCGCCGCAGCACCCGGTCGCTGCCGCTCTGCACCGGGAGGTGAAGGTGCGACGCGAGGCGTGGCAGCTCGGCGTAGCATGCGACCACGTCAGCGCCGATGTCGCGCGGATGCGAGGTGGTGTAGCGGATCAGCTCCACCCCGGGCAACTCGTGGACAGCGCGGAGCAGGTCGGCAAAGCTCGGATGCCCCGGGATCTTGATCCCGTAGGAGTTGACGTTCTGCCCGATGAGCGTGAATTCCTTCACCCCCTGGTCGACCAGGCGCCGTACCTCGTCCAGCACCTCGGGCAACGGGCGCGACACCTCGTCGCCCCGCGTGCTCGGGACGATGCAGAAAGTGCAGCGGTTGTCGCAGCCTTTCTGGATGGTGACGAAGGCCGCGATCCGTCCCTCGGCCGCGGGGTCGAGGTCGGACACGAAGGGATAGGCGTCGCCGTCGAGGAAGTCGGTGTCGAGGATCCGCGCCCGGCCGGCGGCCCGGACCATGTCGTTGACGCGGCGGACGGCATCTGGCCCAAACACAAGGTCGACCGCTGGGTATTTCTTGAAGAGGCGCTCTCCCTCGACCTGGGCCTGGCAGCCGGCGATGCCCACGGTCAGGGCGCGGTTCCGCTTGATCGGGAGCACCCGCCCAAGGAAGCTATGGAGTTTCTGCTCTGGCTTCTCGCGCACGGAGCAAGTGTTGACGATTACGACGTCGGCGTCGTGGAGCTCCTCGGTGGCCTCGAACCCATCCTTCGCGAGCAACGCGCGCATCTTGCCCGAGTCGTACTCGTTCATCTGGCAGCCGAAGGTGTGGACGTACACGCGGGGCACGGCCGCGGGCTAACCGACCGGCTACTGCGGCGACGTGACCGCCTCGCCGCAGAAGTTCAGCGAGCCTGCCGCGGCCTGGCAGAGCGCGTAGGCGCGGCCGTGCTCCTGGCCCGACACCCGGGCGTAGTCGAGCCACTCCCGGGCCGTGTTCTTGGCGAAGCCGCGGAACTCCTCGGCCGTGAGGCTGCTCTCCTCGTTCCGCTCCTCCTGGAAGTCCTGCTCGGCGTCGATCCACATGCGGGTCGCGACCTCAGCCTGCAAGCGGTAGAGGTTGTACACCCTCGAGATGTAGGTGGGGCCTTGCCAGGCCTGCTTGTTCTCCAGCGCATAGCCGATCCACTTGAGCACATCCTCGCCGTCCTCGACGGTGCCGATGCGCGACAGGGTGAGCGCGTAGCGGAAGCAGAGGTCGGGATCGGAGCGGTCGATCTCCTCGAGGTGGCGCGCGGCAAGTCGCATCCACTCCTCCACGTCGGCGCGGCTGTCGGCGTTGGCGAGCAGCACCCGGCTGAGCTTGTCGCGCTCTGTCTGCTTCTTGGCCATCGCGATCTTGGACTCGACGCATGCGATCTGCTCGGTGCTGAGCGCGCCCGACATGGCCGCGGGCTCCAGCTTGATCAGGTCGTCGCAGGCCGCGGTCACCGACACGGCCGGGGGCGGTGGCGCCTTCGACTTCTTGGTGCCTCGCTTCCTCTTTTTCTTGCCCTTGGCCTTGAGCTCGTCGCGCGCGAACTGGTCGAGGCGCGCGCGCGCGTCGGCCACCTGCGGCACGACGATCGCCGTGGCCACGCCATCGACCGAGACCGTGGCCAACTCGTACTTCTGGATGAAGGCGTTCAGCTTCTCGATGCCGGCGGGCGAAGCCACCGCCGTGGTGACCGCGATCTCGAGCCACTGGGCGTTGGCGACCGCGATCATGCTGTCGGTGGCCTCCTTCACCCGGCGCGCCTTCTCCGACTGAGCCATCGCCGCCAGCAGTTCCTTGTCGGGACCGATCTCCATCTGACCCGACCTCGCGAGGCTCCACTTGACCACGTCTTCCCTGGACTCCTTGCTCGGGTTCCACAGCTTGCCGCCCACCTGCTTGACCGTCTTCGACACGTAGGACTGTGCCTCCTCGAGCGTGACGTCGGCGTTGGGCTTGCCACCCGTCGCGCCGTCGGCCCAGCCACGCAGTGAGCCGAGGAGAAAGTAGGCGAACATCCCGTGACCAGCGTCGGGGTACACCCCCGGGATCTCCGCGCCCGACGCCGCCGCCCACACGCTGACCTTCTTCTGGGCAGGCGTCGCGACGGGAGGAATCTCGTCCCTCGGCGGGAAGCCGAGCGGCTCGCCGAGGCGCCCCACGCCGCCAAAGCCCGCGTCGAGCACGATGAGAACCTGCTTGGCGCGGGAGTCGGCGACGTCGGCCGCGAGGTCGTTCAGCCCCACGCCCGCAGGATCATCGGGTGCGGCCTCGCGCGTGAGAAGGGTACGCCGGCCATCCTCGTCGACGATCCCGTGCCCGGCGAAGTACACCCACAGCGTCCCGCCTCGGCGAACCGCGCGCGCCGCGTCATCGATCTTGCGGCGAAGCGTGTTCCGATCAGGGTCTTGCACGCGCAAGATGCGCTCGACGCCGTGCGTCGTCGAGAGCCAGGCCTGGAGGCTGTCGCCGTCACGGGTGGCGTAGCTGACGTCGGCGAGGAGCTTGTAGTCCTCCACGGTGACGATCAGAGCCGCGTCCTTCCTTGCCTTCGACGTTCCCTTCAGCGGGGAATCGACGTCGGGGGGCCCAGCCAGGGCGAGGGCAGCGAGCAGCAGCATCGGCCCCGCAAGCCTAGCAGACCCGGCGGCATCCGGGCAGCGCCCCCTGCGCGTGCAGCCGGATAGGCGGGCCCGCCTCCCCGGGTAGATCATGTTCCTCGCTCTCATCCTCGCCTGCACGCCCAAGCCCGCCGAGCCCGCGCCGGCGGTCGAGGCCGCGCCGGTCGCCCCTCCCGAGCCCGCCGCGCCGGCCACGCGGCGCGAGGACGTGGTCGACACCCTCCACGGCGTGGCGGTGGCCGACCCCTACCGATGGCTCGAGGACGAGAAGGCCGCCGAGGTGCAGGCCTGGATGGGGGCGTACGACACCCACACCCGCCACGAGATCGGCAAGCTCGGCGCGCGGTCGTGGCTCGCGCGGCGTTTCCGCGAGTTGTACTACGTCGACGCCGTGGGCGTGCCAACCCAGAGGGGCGAGCGCCTCTTCTACAGCCGTCGCCTCGCCGACCAGGACAAGGCGGTGCTGTACTGGCGAGCGAGCGCCTCGTCGCCCGAGCAGGTGCTCATCGACCCCAACAACTGGGCCGGCGACGTGCCTCGCTCGCTCGGCGACTGGTTTCCCTCCGACGACGGGAGCAAGCTCGCCTACACGGAGAAGGCCAACGCGGCCGACGAGTCGACGCTGCGCGTGCTGGACGTCAACAGCGGCGAGCTGTCCAACATCGATCTCATCCCCGGCGCCAAGTACGCCTCGGTGGACTGGACGCCCGACGGCAAGGGCTTCTACTACGAGTGGCTGCCCACCGACTCGTCCATCCCGGTCGACGAGCGCCCCGGCTACACGGAACTGCGCTACCACGCCCTCGGCAGCGACCCGGCCAGCGATCGGCAGGTCCATCCGCGCACGGGAAACCCAGCCACCTTCCTCGACGGCACTCTGTCTGACGACGGGAACTACCTCTGGGTAAGCGTGTTCCACGGCTGGAACGCGAGCGACGTCTGGGTGAAGGATCTCCGCAAGGACAAGGACTTTCGTCCCCTGTCGGTGGGGGCGCCGGCGCTCTACCTCGTCGACGAGCACAAGGACGAGCTGTACATCCTCACCGACGAGGGCGCGCCGCGAAAGCGCATCTTCAAGACCTCCACCCGGAAGCTCGACCGGAAAGCGTGGAAGGAGATCGTCCCCGAAGACCCGGCGGCCACCCTCGACAGCTTCGCCATCGTCGGCGGCAAGCTCGTGCTCACCTACATGAAGGACGTGAAGACCGAGGTGCGCTGGGCCTCGCTCGACGGCAAGGCCACGCGCGTCCAGTCGCTGCCCGGGGTGGGCGTCGCGTCGCTGCCGAGCGGCGAGAAGTCCAGCAAAGAGGCCTACTTCTCATTCTCGTCGTTCACGTCGCCTCCGCAGGTGTACTCGCTCTCGGTGAGCGACCTGGCCAGCAAGCTCTGGGCGAAGATCGAGATCCCCATCGACACGAGCAAATACGTGTCGGAGCAAGTCTGGTACACGTCCAAGGACGGCACGAGGGTGCCTATGTTCCTCGTCCACCGCGCCGACGTGGTGGCCGGGGGCAGGCACCCGGCGTTGCTCCACGGCTACGGCGGCTTCGACGTGTCGATGGCGCCCGACTTTCGCAGCGCCCGGTACCCGTTTCTCGAGGCAGGCGGCGTCTACGCGATCGCCAACCTCCGGGGCGGGGGCGAGTTCGGCAAGGCCTGGCACGAGGCCGGGCAGCTCGACAAGAAGCAGAACGTGTTCGACGACTTCGCCGCGGCCGCGCGATACCTGATCGATCAAGGCTGGACCACGCCTGAGAAGCTCGCGATCAACGGGGGAAGTAACGGCGGCCTGCTCGTGGGGGCCGCCATGACGCAGCACCCCGAGCTCTACCGCGCGGTGGTGTGCGCCGTCCCTCTGCTCGACATGGTGCGCTACCACCAGTTCGGCTCCGGCCGCACGTGGATCCCCGAGTACGGATCCGCCGAGGACCCTGCACAGTTCCCAACGCTGCTCGCGTACTCGCCCTACCACAACGTCAAGGCGGGCGCGAACTACCCCGACCTGCTGATGCTCGCGGCCGACCACGACGATCGCGTCGACCCGATGCACGCCCGCAAGTTCGTGGCCGCCATTGCGGCGGCCGACCAGGGTGGCAGGCCACCGCTGTTGCGCATCGAGAAGAACGCCGGCCACGGCGGTGCCGACAAGGTGGCGCAGAGCATCGAGTACTCCGCCGACATGTACGCCTTCATCTTCGACAGGCTCGGGATGACGGCGCCGGAGTAGGCTAGAGCCTCTCCACCCACGCCATCCTTCGCTCGCGACGCAGCAGCTCGGCGACCAGCACGGCCTGGAACTGCGCGTGCGCCGCGGCGAGATCGTCGTTGAGCACCAGGTAGTCGTACTCGCGCGCGCCGGCGAGCTGCTCGGTGCACTGGGCCATCCGGCGACGGATGACGTCGTCGGCGTCGCCGCGGGCGCGCAGGCGCGCCTCCATCGACGCCACGCTGGGCGGGAGGATGAAGACGGAGACGGCCTCGGGCATCCGGGCGCGCACCTGCCGGGCGCCTTGCACGTCGATGTCGAGCACGATGCTGCGCCCCTGGGCGAGCGCCGCCTCGACCGGCGCCCGCGGCGTGCCGTAGGCCCGGTCGTACACCCCGGCGTGCTCGAGCAGATCGCCCCGCGCGACACGCTCCGAGTACTCCTGGGGACTAATAAACCAGTAGTCGCGACCGTGCTCCTCACCGGGACGCATCGTCCGGGTGGTGACCGACACGCTGAACTCGAGGCCCGGCAACTGCTCCAGCGCGGCGCGGAGCAGCGTGGTCTTCCCCGTGCCCGAGGCCCCGGACACCACGAACAAGGCGCCCCGCGCCGGCGGAGTCCATGTGGGCCGGAGCGTGCCGGCGGGCGTCGGCGCCGACCCGCTCATTCGACGTTCGCCGCCTGCTCGCGCATGCGTTCGAGCACCGACTTGAGCTCCACCACGCGCACGCTCACCGACTGCTCCGTGGACTTGCTGCCCAGCGTGTTCACCTCACGATGCATCTCCTGCAGCACGAAGTCGAGTTTTCGTCCCACGGGCTCATCGAGCCCGAACGCGCTCTCGAACTGGTCGCAGTGCGAGGACAGGCGGGCCAGCTCCTCGGAGACGTCGGCCTTGTCGGCGAGCAGCGCTGCCTCCTGGGCGATGCGGGCCGGGTCGAGCTTGTCGGCGAATAGCCGGGCCACGCGCTCCCGGATGCGCGCCTGGAGCCGCTCGGTGACACCCGCCATCGCCGCGTCGATCTCGCCGCAGAGCCGCCGCATCTCCACGAGGTGACGCTCGAGGTCCCTGGCGAGCGCTCGTCCCTCGGCGGTGCGCATCGCCGCGAGGTCGGCCAGCGCGCCGGCGACGGCGCCCTCCACCAGGTCCCACTCGGCGAGCGCGTCGGCGTCGTTGTCTTGCGCCACGAGCACCCCGGGCTGGGCGATGATGAACTCCAGCGGGATGGCATTGGGATCGCGCTGCAATCGTCGCGACACCTCGGCGACGGCGAGGCGGTACTGCTCCACCAGCTTCATGTCCGGGACGATGCGCGTGGCGCCCTCGGTGCAGGTCCGCCGGACCGAGATCTCGAGTCGACCCCGCTGGACGGCGTCTTTCGCGAGGTTTCCGATCCGCGACTCGAAGGCGTTGTACTCGCGCGGGACTCGCACCTGCACGTCGCGAAAGCGGTTGTTCACCGACTTGATCTCGACGACGACGGTGACGGTGGCGCTGCTCGCCTCCCCGCGACCGAAGCCGGTCATGCTGTTCATGCTCGCACCGACCAGCTCGAGAGCTCGCCGCGCGCGGCGAAGAGCTCCGCAGCGGCGGCCGCCAGCTCCGGGTCGGCAGCACACACGTGGACCGGGCCGGGCGCCGCGTCGAAGCGCTCCACCTCGCGGGCACCGGGAACACGGTGCGCGAGAGGCGCTGGCAGCGGCCGAGGCGGCGGAGGTGCGGTGCTTAGCTGTCGCGACACCGTGACCGGGGCCGGGGAGGGACCGCGCACGAGATGCCGGAGACGGTCACGGAGGCCCATGCCGCCGTGCTAACCGGTCAGCATGCTCTGGTCCTGGGCTTGCTCGCCGGAGATGCCGCCCGAGGCGCCCGAGGCTCACGCCGAGGCCGAACTCGCGGCGGCCGGGCTGCCAGTCCTCGTGTCGCGACGCGTTGCGCTCGACCCCGGCGCGTTCAGCGACGGGACGTGGGTCAGCGCCGAGGAAGCTGCGCTGCGGGTGAGCGGGCCCGGCGGCGCGGACATGGAGGGCGGGAGCCTCGTGCTCGCGGTCGGGTGGAACCAGGTCGTCGTCACGCGCGCATGCGGGGCGGTGACGGTGCCCGTCCGTGCCGATCCAGGCGATGGGCTCGTCTCCGTCCCCTACCCTGCCTGCGGCGGGCCGCGCGACGCGCCGCCCATCCCCGGCGACGACGCCCGGCTCGACCGGCGGGAAAGCACCGCCGCCGACCTCCGCGACCTGCAATCGCTGGGTTTCCTCCCCAACCTGCCCGCGACGGACGACGTCGATGACGCGCCAGCTCGCTGGCTCACCCGAGACGAGGCCGAGGCAGCGTGCGCTTTCGCGGGTGGACGGCTGCCAAGCCTCGCGGAGTTCCGCCTCGCGCGGAGCGGAGCGGTGGCCTCGCCGACCGGGCGGGTGGCCACGCTCGGCGACCTGGACCGCCGCCCCACGCTCGGGACGGCCGGTCACGAGGACCTGGGCGGGAACGTGGCCGAGTGGCTCCTCGCCGACCCCGCCGCCGGAACCGCCGCCGGTCGCGTCGGCGGCAGTTCCTTCCTGCGTCCCGACGAGTCCTGGGCGGTGCCTGCGGCTGCCCGGAGCGACGAGATCGGCTTCAGGTGTGCGTTCGAGACGACAGGGGGATGACGTGCCAAGAGCTAAGTCTTAACCCTTAACCTCCGGCACCTTGCGTCACCTTGCATCATCGAAAGCGGATGTCCTGCAGGGTGATTCCCAGCCTCTGGATACGATAGTTCAGGTTTGATCTCGAAATACCGAGGCGCCGGGCGGCTCGGGCCTGGACGCCAGCCTCCACCTCGAGCGCGGCCACGATGAGCTGGCGCTCCAGGCGATCCAGCAGGCCGGGCAGCCCCGCGGCGTCGATGTCGGCCAGCGTCGGGGCCCCTGTGCCGGGCAGCGACGCGCCGCTCGACGCTGCGTCCGGCTCCTGCGGCGGCGCGTCGTCGGGGAGGCGAATGGCACGGATCTCCCCACCCCCCGAGAGGAGCAGGGTGCGCTCCATGAGGTGCTCGAGCTCGCGCACGTTTCCCGGCCAGCGGTACTGCCGGAGTTCGTCGACGGTGGTCGGCGCCAGGCGCGGAAGCGGCTTGCGGTGGCGCTCCGCGAACTTCCTCAGGAAGTGCTCGGCGAGCGGCTGGATGTCATCGACCCGCTCGCGCAGCGGCGGCAGGTGCAGGGGGAAAACGTTGAGGCGGTAGAAGAGATCGGCGCGGAAACTCCCCGCCTTCACCTCGGCGCGGAGGTCGCGATTGGTGGCCGCCACCACGCGCACGTCGACCTTCACCGCGCGCTCGCCCCCCACCCGGGTGAACGCACCGCCCTCGAGCACGCGGAGCAGGCGAACCTGCACCGGGGCGGGGACCTCGCCGATCTCGTCGAGAAACAGCGTGCCGCCGTCGGCCTGCTCGAACTTGCCCGGGTGGGTGCGGAGCGCCCCGGTGAACGCGCCCTTCTCGTGGCCGAACAGCTCGCTCTCCAGGAGGCTCTCGGGCAACGCCCCGCAGTTCACCACCACCAGCGGGTTGTGCTTCCGCGGCGAACGGTAGTGGATGGCGTGGGCGATGAGTTCCTTGCCCGTGCCCGTCTCGCCGTGGATGAGCACCAGGGTGGACGAGTCGGCGACCGCCCCCACTTGCTCGTACACGTCCTGCATCGCCGGCGAGGCGCCCACGATGCCCTCCAGGCCGTAGCGCTGGTCGACCTCGCGGCGCAGCCGCTGCACCTCGCGGGCCAGCGCCCGGTTCGCGAGCGTGCGCTCGATGACCAGGAGCAGTTCGTCACGCTCGATCGGCTTCTGCAGGTACGTGGCTGCTCCCGCCTGCATCGCCCGCACCGCGTCGGGCGCGTTGCCGTAGCCGGTCATCACGATCACGCGGACTTCCGGCCAGTAGGTCTTCACCTCGCCGAGCAGTTCCAGGCCGCTCATGCCGGGCATCTTGACGTCGGTGATCACGAGGTCGAAGGGCTCGGCGCGGAGGCGCTCGAGCGCGTCGAGCGCCCGCTCTACCACCACCACGTCGTAGCCACCCTTGGCGAGGTTGACACTGAGCGCGGCGCGCACGCTGCGATCGTCGTCGCAGACCAGCACGCGGGCGGGCGTGGGCGGCACCGCCCTACTCGACCCGCACGTCGTAAGGCATCAGCGTGAACACGTGCTCGTCTCGCAGGGCGACCAACCGCCAGAAGGGTTCGAGCGCCCTGGGCGCCTCGATCCGGGGGCGCAGCGTGGCCTCGAAACGCCGGCCAAGCTGGGCCACCTGGCCAGGAATCGACATGGCACCGCTCCAGGGGTCGAAGGTGACCACGTTGAACGGTGCGTTCGGCGCCATGCCCGCGCGCAGCCGCGCATCGTCGATGGCGTCGAAGAAACCACCGTGGCTGTCGACGAGGCCGTTGCCCTTGGCACGCGCTCCGCTCCACACCCGCCCCCGTGCCACCTCCTCCACCTTCTCGTCGCTCATGCTGCGACCGCTGGCAACCCGGCTCTTGAACTGCGTGTAGGTCTCACCGATGAGGCGGTCGAGGGCCGCGTATTCGACGCTGTCCATGGGCCGCGACATTGAGAACATGGAGGCGTTGCGACCACGCGCGGTGATCTCCGTGTTGATGCCCACCTTATCGAACAAGCCGTCGAGGTTGAACTTGCCGCCGTACACCCCGATGCTCCCGGTGACGGTGGACGGCTGGGCCCAGATGGAGTCGGCGCCGGCCGACACATAGTAGCCGCCGCTCGCCGCGTAGCCCCCCATGCTCACGACCACCGGCTTGCCCGACTCCTTGACCTTCTCGACGGCGCGCCAGATCTCGTCGGAGGCGAACGCTGAGCCGCCTGGGCTGTCGACCCGTAGCACCACGGCCTTGATCGACCAGGCCTCGGCGGCGTCTTCCAGTGCCTTCACGACGGTCTTGCTGCCGGTGGCCGCGCCGCCTAGGAGGCCGCCGGGTGAGGACTCCCCGTCGGCGATCGCGCCGTCGACCACCACCACCGCCACCGCACGCTGCGGCTGCCAGCCGCTGGTATCGACGTCGACCCCGTAGCGACCGGCGAGCGTGTAGTCGCCCGGGAAGTCACCCTCGAGTTCCTCGCGAAGCTCGTCGGGGTAGAACGCGCCGTCGACGAGGCCCCTGGCCACCGCCTCGCTCGCGCTGTAGGGGCCCGCATCGATGAGCGCCCTCACCTCTTCCGTCGAGCGGCCGCGACCCTCGGCGATGCCGGTCACCAGCGTGGCGAAGAGGTCGTCGACCAGCGCGTCCATCTGCTCGCGAGCGGGGTCGGAGGAGCCGGTGCGCGTCATGGGCTCGGGCCCCGACTTGTAGTCGGCCCGCTTGGCGTACTGGGCCTCCACCCCGACGAGGTCGAGCGCCCCCTTGAAGTACTGGATCTCCGCCGATAGCCCGACGAGCTCGACGCCCCCCGCCGGGTGGACGTACACCTTGTCGCAGGCGCTGGCGAGCAGGTACTCGCCGTTGCTCACGTCGCGGCCCAGCCAGGCCACGACGGGCTTACCGCGACTGCGGGCTTTCTTGATGAGGCCGCGAAGCTCCTCGACCTGCGCCATGGAGAAAGCGCTCGACTCGATGCGCAGCAGGATGCCGCGCACGCGCGCGTCGCGAGCAGCCGTGTCGATGCGGCGGAGGAGGTCGAGGTAGCTTTCCTCGGGCGCCGAGAAAAGCGTGGCGGCCGGCTGGTAGGGGTACTCGCCATCGATCGTGATGTCAGCGATGGGCCGCCCCGCGAGGAACAGCTGGTCGTCGCCGCGCACGCTGGTGACGTAGCCATAGCCGCCGATGGTGCTCGATCCCGTGCCCCCCCTGCCCGCCGCACCCACGGACGTGTCGGCGAAATGCAGTTCGACGCTCGCGCCGTAGCCGATCGGCGCGTTGCCGCTCAGCGCCCGGTCGGCGTAGCCTCGCAACCAGAGGCCGCGCACCGGGCGAAGTCGCACCGACGCCTCGGCGGCCGTGCTGACCGGCAGGTCGGGCGGCGCGTCGGCGAGTAGGTCGAGACCGAGGGTCAGCAGGTCGCCCGCCGGTCGCAAAGCGAGGCCCACGTCGTAGCGCGTGTTCACGCCCATCTCCGGCAGCGGCGAGCCGAGGTTGGACACGCTCCCGCCGAGGCCGAGCCAGGGCGACGGCCGCCAGCCGAGACCGAAGTCCCAGCTGACGAAGTTGTTGTCGCCTCCCTCGGGGAGCTGCCAATGTACCGCCGAGCCCATCGCCACCGTCTCGGTGAGGCGCAGGGAGAGGGCGCTGGATATCGTCCACCACGCCTCGCCCGGCAGGATCTCCCGGTAAGAGAGTCCCGCGCCCACGCCGCTCCCGGTGGTCGCGAGCGTCACCTGGCTGTTGGTGCCATTGACCACGTCGGACGTTCCGTAGTACACGGCGTAAACGGGGTCGTGGTCGAAGTTCAGCAGCGCCGAGTTGGTGTACATCGTGTGCGCGCCGTCTTCCCCGGCCACCGAGTGAAACGGGAGCACGGGGCGCTCCACCGGGTCGGCGTGAGCGTGAAGCGCGAGGGCCAGCAGCATCGGCGCAACGTAACGGGCCACCGACGCCGTAGATGCTCTTGACGGCGGCATTGTACTACTCGATTTCACATTGATCCTGTCACCTATCTAGCTTTTTTTACACACCCTCTTGCCCTTTAGCCGCAGGTGCGTGAAGATAGCCGGAGCACTCCTCCCGCCGCCGGTGTCTCAACCGGCATCCCCGCTACCTCCGCCAAACCTGGGGGTCACTGATGCGTGCCAGCTCCGTGCCGCTCCTGCTCGCCCTGCTGCCCCCCTCGCTCGCCGGCGCGGGCGAGGCCGACGCGCCTGAGAATGGCGGCAAGCCCGCGATGTCTGCGGCCGGCGCCCCAGGCGTCACGGTGTCGGCCAGTGGCTCGGCCCTCGGTCCCAGGCTCGCCGGGGCGCCGAGCAACGCCGCGATCACGCCGGAACTCCAGGCTGCGCTGGCCAGCCTGCCGAACCTGCCCATCTTCGCGAAGTCGCGCAGCGCCCTCGATGTGATCGACGTGGACAGCGGCGCGAGGGTCTACAGCTACGGCGACGACGCTCGGCTGCTGCCCGCGAGCACGATGAAGCTCGTCAGCAGCTCAGTGGCGCTCCGCGAGCTCGGCCCTGGCTACCGCTTCCCCACCTGGGTGAAGCACGACGGCGATCTCGGCGCCGACGGCGTGCTCCACGGCAACCTCTACGTGATTGGCCAGGGCGACCCCACCATGGTGGTGGAACGCATGTGGCGCATGGTGGCCGACATCAAGGCGCGAGGCATCGTCGAGCTCCGGGGCGACCTGGTCTTCGACGACAGCTACACGCAGGACAGCGTGTGGGTGCCCGGCTGGAACAAGCCGGAAGACCTCGAAGACGGCCCGAGCTACTACTCCGCCCTGGGCGCGCTCTCGCTCAACTACAACATCGCCACCATCAACATCCGCCCGGGCCCTGAGGTCGGGGGCGCCGCCATCGCCGCCTTCGACACCCCGAGCGACGTGCTCGTGCTCGACAACCAGCTCACGACCGGTCGCGACCAGTCCAAATACTGGGTCAAGGTGGAGCGGACCCTCGACGAGAAGGACGCGAAGGTGGCCACCTACAAGCTCACCGGCAACGTCCCCGCCGACCACGATCCCGACCATGTGTACCGGACACTGGCCGACCCAACGGGGAACTACCTCTCCGTGTTCCGCGACATGGCCAAGGCCCACGGGATCAAGCTCAAGGGCAAGGCGCGCGTGGGCACCGCCCCCTCCCACGCCACACTCTTGCTGAAAGTGGAGTCCGACCGCCTGGTCGAGATCCTCATGGACATGAACAAGCAGTCCAACAACTTCATCGCCGAGCAGGTGCTCCGCGCCGTGGGCGCCGAGAAGCTCGGCCTCCCCGGCTCCACCGAGAAGGGCGTGAAGGTGATGAACGAGTACATGACCGCCCTGGGCGTGGCGAGCGACCGTTACAAGTTCGTCAACGGTTCCGGGCTCTCCCGCGAGGCCACGATGAGCCCATCTGCGATGGACGCCGTGCTGGCGGGCATGTGGAACGACGTCGATCGCGGCCCTGAGTTCCTCGCCACACTCGCCGTCGGCGGTCGCGACGGCACCCTGTGGCATCGCTTCCGCGAGGACGGAATGGAGGGCCGGGTGCGCGCCAAGACCGGGTCGATCAACGGGGTGTTCTGCCTGTCCGGCTACGTCCGCGCCGTCGACGGGCGCAACTACGCGTTCACGTTCTTCGTCAACGACATCGACGGCAACACGGTCCGCGCCCGCGCCGCCCACGACGAGCTGGTTCGCGCGCTCGCGGGAGTGAACGGCAACCTTGCCGAGGCCGACGATGGCGGGGGCGACTGAGGTCGCGTTACGGGGGCGCCGCCCCTCTCGGAGAGATCTCATGCTGCGTTCGCGTTTGCCCGTTCTCGCTGCCGGGCTCTGCATGCTCGCCGTGGTAGGCGCGACCGCACCCGCCTTCGCCGGCGAGGGCGCCACCAAGGAAGAACCGGTCGCCGACGACGACGCCCAGGCCGACTTCAACCGCGAGCTGTTGACGGTGGAGGAGCAGGTCGATTCCCTCAAGGAGCGCGTCTTCCGCAGCAAGGCGACTCTCCAGTTGCTCAAGGAGATCGTGATCGAGGGCAGTTCCAGCGGCGCCCGCGCCACAATTTGGCACGTCAACCGCGTCTCGAGCAGCTTC
This sequence comes from Deltaproteobacteria bacterium, assembly GCA_016875435.1. GTDB lineage: Bacteria > Myxococcota_A > UBA796 > UBA796 > SXON01 > SXON01. The sequence continues at coordinate 15,553 of VGRE01000020.1, forward strand.
CGGTTGGAGTCGGTGCAATACCTGCTTGACGGGCAGCCAAAGTTCTCCAAGGCCGACCCGGCGGGCTCTCTCGACCAGAGCCGCGAGTTCAAGATTCACGACGGCGCGGTGTCCCCCGGCAACCACAACTTGTCGATCGACTTGAAGATCCGCCCCACCGGGATGGGCATCTTCACCTACGCCAAGAACTACGAGATCAACGTCCGCTCCAACTACGCCTTCAACGCCGAGCTCGGGAAAACCTGCACCGTGCGGGCCGTCGTGAGCGACCGGGGGGGCGTGGTCAACAGCTTCGAAGAACGCGCCAAGGTGGACTTCGAGCTGAAGTGCGAGCGGATCTCGGATGGCAAGTAGGCTCCTCGCCCTCGTCGCCCTGGTCGTTTCGCCGGCGGCGCTTGCCGCCGACCGCAACACCACCGAGCGGCTGCGCGACCTCGAGACCGAGAGCGGGAAGATCGGCTCCGAGGTCGAAGACACGCGGCTCAACTTCACCGAACGCAGCGGGCTCATCGGCGTGGGCGAGGCTCGTCGCCGCTACGAAGACGCCGTCTACGGCTACCTCGTGGGCGACTTCGAGAGCGCCGCGACCGGTTTCTACATCCTCGTGCAATCTCGCGCCCTGGGCAACGCCGAGCTGGCCCGAGACTCCGAGTGGTACCTGGCGGAGTGCCTGTTTGAGCTGGGTAATCTTCGAACCAGCGAGGAGGCGTTTCGCGCCATCGTCGACACGGGCTCCAAGCACCCGTACTTTGCCGACGCCGCGCGCCGGAACCTCGAGGTGTACGCCCTGATCGGCGACGACGCATCCTTCACCTCTTACTACAACACGTACATCGTCACCGGGCGCGTGCCGGGCACCGACCTGGTCAACTACGCGCTGGCCAAGTCCTTCGTTCGCCGTGGCGACCTGCCTCGGGCGAAGGCGCTGTTCGAGGCGATCGGTAGTTCCAGCGCCTACTACACGCGCGCCCGCTACCAGCTCGGCGTGTTGATGATCCAGGAGCGCAACCTTCCAGCGGCCATCGCCGAGTTCCAGAAGGTGGAGGGCACGCCGGTGTCCGACGCCGACCAGGAGCGAATCCAGGAACTCTCCATCCTCGCCCTGGGGCGCCTGTTCTACGAGACCGGCGACTTCGCCGCCGCCAGCACCTTCTACGAGCGGATCGATCGCAGCTCGGGCGAGTTTGCCGACAAGCTCTACGAGTCGGTGTGGAGCTTCGTAAAGCAGGAGCGCTACGAGGCCGCGCTGGGACAAGTCGACAGCTTCCTCGGCGCCTTCCCCGAACACCGCTACACCGCGCAGATGAAGGTCTTGCAGGGCCACCTGCACATGAAGCTCAGGCATTACGACGCCGCGCGGAACTCCTACGAGGAGGTGGTTGAAGCCTACACGCCCGTGGCCATGCGGCTCGACGACCTGTCCCAGGGCACCACTCAGGCGCGCCAGTTCCTCGAGCGGATCGGCGACACCGGCGGTACTTCAGGAATCCCGCCCTACGCGCTGGAGACACTGATCGGTCGCGACGACGTATCGCGCGCGATGAAGGTTTACCTCGACGTCGACCAGACGCGCCAGGACCTCGAGGAAGCCGAGCGCATCGTCGCCGACCTGGAATCGGCGCTCTCCGCCGAGAGCGACACGCTCGGCATGTTCGTCGCCGCTCGCAACCAGCTCACGACGATGCGCGGCGCCGCGCTGGCGATGCGCGCGCGCCTCTTGCAGACCGAGATCGGCTACCTGAAGGGCAGGTCTTCCGCGACCACCAAGCCGGAGCTCGCCTCGCTGGGCCGGGAGGTGGTGACGGCAGGCGGGGCCGAAACCCCCCTCGACTCGGGCGTCTCGGTCGCGACCGACAAACTGCTGGTGTACGAGGCGCAGGTGCGCGAGGTGCAACAGCGCGCCTTCCGCGTGCAGCAAGTGGCCGAGGAGTACACCGCCAGCGGGAGGAGCATCGCCGAGGTGCTCTCAAGCGGGAGCACACGGTTGTCTCCCGCCGACCAGGAGCGCATCCGGGGCGAGCTCGAGACAGCGCGCAAAGACCTAGCCGCCGCGGCTGTCGAGCTCGAGAGCCTGCAGTCCGAGGTCACCCGCCGCAAGATCATGCGCACGGTCGAGGCCGGGAGCGTGAGCGAGGACTCCAACGCGCGCGCGCAGAACCTCGCGACCTTGCAGACCCTTCGCGATCGGCTGGCCACCTATCGACGCGGCGTGCAGGACACCGACAGCGCGTCGATCTACGCCCAGATCGACCGGCTCTGGTCGGCCCTCGACACCCTGGAGGCCACCTCCACGGAGGCGGCGCGCGTGGTTGCCACGGGCGAGGCCCGGGAGACGCAGGCGGTGCGGCAACGGCTCGCCGCCACGGCGCAGAAGGTCACCGAGTTGCGGCGCGATCTGGGAGCGGAGTCCGCCAACACCGAGGCCGTGGCCGCGCGCATCGTTCTTGGCGGGCTGCGCGACCTGCGCGACCAGTTCGAGTCCGACGTGGTCGACGCCGACAAGGGCATTGTCGACGTGTACTGGCTGCGCAAGTCAGAAACCGGTGAGGAGCAGGATCTGTTGATCAAGCAGCAGGCAGAGATGTTGCAGGAGCTCGACGATCGCTTCCGCATCATCCGGGAGAACCTCGACCGATGACACGCGAGCTTCGTACCACGAGCCGGATTCTCCTGCTGAGCAGCGTCTTGCTGCCCGGCGTGGCCGTCGCCGCTCCCGACCCCGCCGAACAGAAGGCGTTCCGCGACACCGCCGAGCGCTACCGCGAGCGGATGGGCGAGTTCCAGGCCGACGTGCGCGCGATCGTCGACGCCACCGAGGCCGAGGAGAGGCGGCGCATCACGTCGGCCTTCGGCGCCGCGATGGGCCGCGTCGAGGAAGACGGCAGCACGCTGCGCCGCGTGGCGATCACCAAGCTCGAGAGCTTCCTCTCCAGGCACCCGGCCACCAGGTACTCAGCCGACCTTAAGTTCCGCTTGGCCGACCTGTACTTCGAGGAGGCCGAGCTCGATTTCCTGTCGCGCATGGACGAGTACAGCCGGATGGAAGAGCAGCTGGGGACCGACGCGGGCGCCACCTTCCCGGAACCGCCAGTCAAGGACTACCGCAAGGCGGTCCAACTCTACCGCGACATCATCGACAACCACGTCGACTATCAGTACCTCGCCGAAACCTACTACATGCTCGGCTGGTGCCTCAGCGCCGCCAACGCCGCCCAGTTCGACGAGACGGCCGCGCGCGACGTCTGGCTGGTCCTGGCGCAGAAGTACCCGAAGTCCAGGGTCTCGAACGACGCCACCATGCGGCTCGGCGAGTACTACTTCGACCTGCCGGCGCCCCGGGAAGACCGCACGCTCAACCTGCGCACGGCCGTCACCTACTATGAAAGAGTCCTCGCCGACGGGCCCGAGGGTCGCAACTACGACAAGGCCATCTACAAGCTGGGGTGGACCCACTTCCGCCTCTTGAACTACGAGAAGTCGCTGGAGTATCTGGTCACGCTCCTCGACTACTCCGACGAGCAGTTCGCCAAGACAGGCCGCACCTCCGACATGCGCAAAGAGGCCGTCGAGTACCTCGCCATCTCCTACTCCGACATGGCCGACAAATTCGGCAAGAAGCCCGTCGACGTAGCCCGGCAGCACCTTGCGAAGGTGGGCGACAAGAAGTGGGAGCACGACGTGATCGAACGCCTCGCGCAGATCCTGCTCGCGCAGGCGAAGTTCGAGGACTCGGTCGAGACCTACCGGTACCTGCAGACCGAGTGGCCGATTCACCCGCAGAACCCCATCTACCAGTACGAGATCGCCCGTATCTACGCGGAGAAGATGCCTGCCCCCATGCGCAAGCCCGATCAGGCCGCCGCCGCGCTCGCCGAGCTCGGCGAGAAGTACGTCGAGGGGAAGCCCTGGTACAACGCCAATCGGAACAATCCCGACGCGGTCGGTGCCGCGCGCCGCTTCGTCGAGTCCTCGCTGGCCGACGTCGCGACCGAGTACCTCCTGCGCGCCAAGGAGTCGGGCCAGGTGTCCGACTTCGCGCTGGCCGCAGCAAGGTATCGTGATTTCCTCGCGAAGTACCCCTTCGCCGACGACTACGACACCTACGAGTGGTACCTCGCCTACGCGCTCTTCTCTGCCAACCAGTTCGACGAGGCCTCGGGTGTCTACCAGCAGATCCTGAAGAACGAGCGCAGCCAGTTCCGCGAGGGCGCCCGCTACCAGCTGATGAAGTCGCGCGAGGAGATCGCGCGCGCCAGGTACGGCATGCTGGAAGACCTGCCGCAGGGCGCGATCGTCCAGAACGCCATCACGACCCCGGCCGGGATGACGATCACCCAGTACATGATCAGTGACGAGCAGAAGGCCTTCGTCGAGAGCGCCGACGACCTCGTCGATCGCGAGTTTAGCGACCCCGAGTGGGCGCAGGTGCTGGATCGCGACCGCGCCGCGCTCGCCTACCTGACCTCGGAGATCTACTACAACCACGGCTACTACGACGAGGCACGCAAGCGCTTCAAGGCCGTGGGCCTGCGCTTCAAGGGCAGCAAGGAGGCCAAGTACGCCGCCGACCTGATGTGCCAGACCTTCCAGAACGAGGGCGACCTCCCGCAGTTGCAAGCCTGCCTCCGGACGGTAATCGACACGGGCACCGACATCGCGGTGGGCGGGGCCACGACCGCCGCCGAGAAGTACGAGCAGGTCACCCTCGAGCTGTGCCGCCAGAAGACCGACGACGACCGCACCGGCGCGGCCGCCTGCTACCAGGACTTCCTCGCGCAGTTCCCGCGCTCGAAGTACCGCGACGTGGCGCTGTACAACGCCGCCAACAACCTCGACCTCTCCGGTCAGCAAGACACCGCCAACCGCCTCTTCGAGCAGTTCATCAACGAGTTCCCCTCGCACGAGCGAGCGAAGTCGCTCTACTTCCGCATCGCGCAGGGCTACTCCTCCGTGCTCGATCTCGACACGGCGGTGAAGTACTTCGAGGCGCTGCCCAAGCTCGACCCCGCCCACCCCGATGCACCGGCCGCGCTCTACAACGCGGCCTTCCTGCGCACCGGCATGGGCGATCACACGGGCGCCGCCAACGCCTACATGAAGTACGCCAACCTGCCCAACGTGGCCGACGCCGAGAACATCTACTGGCGCGCGGGCGAGCAGTGGGAGCTGGTGGGCGACCGCGAGGCGGCCGACTTCTACGACAAGTACCTGCGGCGCTTCGGCGTGGAGAATGCAAGCCACGCCATCGAGGCCCACTACAAGCTCGCGAAGTTGTACGAGCAGAAGGGCGACTCCCGGCGCGCCGCGGCGAAGTGGTCGGAGATCGAGACGGTCTTCCGCGACAACGTGGCCCGCGGCGTCAGCAGCGACGCGCGCAAGATGGCGGCCGAGGGGCCCCTTGCCCAGCTACTCTCCAAATTCGAGTCCTTCAAGCTCTACAAGTTCGTCAACAGCGAGAAGACGAACGTGGAGTTGGTGCTCCAGAAGAAGCCACAGGAGCTTCAGGCCCTGGTCGACGGCGCCCTCGCCCTCATTCAGGCCTACCAGGACTACGACAGCGCCGCCGCCGCCCTGTACGTGCAGGGCATGGCCTACCTTGCCTACGCCGACATGGTCTACGCCGTGCCGCCGCCGCCCGGGTTCACCGACGACGAGATCGTCATCTACCAGGAGCAGCTCGACCCCTTCCGGCTCCAGGCCGAAGACCGCGGCAAGGGCCGCCTCATCGCCGCGCTCGAGAAGGCCAAGGCCGACAAGCGGTGGAGCGAGTGGAACAGCAAGGCCCTGGCCGCCCTGCACGATCGCTACCCCATCGAGTACCCCTCCGAGCGCACCGAGTCGCGGGGAGGCGTGCCCACCGGTGGCATCCCCTTCTCCGGCCCGGCCTCGCTCCCGGCGGGAGATGCGCGATGACTCTCCTCTTCTGGCTGGCGTTGGCCTGCGCGCCGAAGGAGGCAGGGCCGGCCGCCCCGGTGAACAACGCCACAGCGCCAACGCCCGCGGCCGCGCCCCCGCCGTCGGCGTCGATGCCTTCCACCGCGAGCCCAGCCGGCGCCGAGACGACCGCGACCACCCCGACTAGCAGCGATCCCGCGAGCGACCCCAACCCGCAAGGAGCGGCCTGGGACGAGCCCACCGGGGGAGCCGACAAACAGCTGAGCGACGCAGTCGCCATGCTCACGACCGGCGACGCCTCTCGCGCCCGAGGCGCTCTCGATCTGTTGAAGCCGCTCCCCTCCCAGTACCCCGATCGTGCCGAAATTCCCTACAACATCGGCGTCGCCCACAACATCCTAGGTAACGACACCGAGGCGAGGCGCTCGTGGCTGCGCGCGACCGAGGTCGATCCGGCCTTCGCTCGCGCCTGGCTGAACCTCGCCGCCCTGTCTGCCAGCAAGGGGCAGCACGACGCGGCTCTGGCCAGCTTGCAGGCGGGCATACGGCAAGACCCGAGGAACGTCGATCTCCGCGTGGCGGCCATCGCCACGCAGCGGCAACTGCGTCGGTACTCGGAAGCCGTTGTCGAGGCCAAGTCGGCGTTGAAAGTGAACAGCAAGGCCATCGAGGTGTACAACCAGTTGGCGCTCGTCTACATCGACACCGGCCAGACCGACCTCGCCAAATTCATGTGCTACAAGGCGATGGAAGCTGTGGAAGGCGCCGACCAGAACGCGCTGCTGCAATCGAATTTCGGACAGATCTACCTGAAGGACGGCTACCCGGGCGACGCGATCAGCTCCTTCCGCAAGGCGCTCGAGATCGACCCGAACCAGCTCTCCTCCTTGCAGTTCCTCGCCAGCTACTACCTTGACAACCGCAACTACAGCGACGCGATTCCGCTCCTCGAGCGCATCGTGGGCCTGCTGCCCGAGGCCGGTGGCCCCCGAACCAACCTCGGCATCGCCTACCGGGGCGACGGCCGTTTCGAAGACGCCATCAAGGCCTACAACGAGGCGCTCCGACTCGACCCTGGTTCCGCCGAGCCTCATCGTAACCTCGCAGTGCTCTACTCCGACTATATGAAGGCCTACGACGCGGCGATCAACGAGGTGGAGGCCTGGCGCCGCTACGGCGGCAACAGCGCCGAGGCCGACGCCTGGATCACCCAGATTCGAAAGGACCAGGAAAAGGCGGAGAAGAAGCGCAAGAAGGACGAGGACGCCCGGCGCAAGCAGGCGGAGGAGGACGCCGCCCTCGCGGCACCGCCGGAACCCGCGCCCGAGATCGCACCCGCCCCCGAGCCGACCCCGGCGCCCGGGGAATCAAGTCCAGTGCCCGGGGATTCCGATTCCCCGTGGGGAGGTGGTCAATGACGACCCTGTTGCTCCTGGCTTCCGCCGCCCTGGCCGAGTCCCGCGGCCTCAAGTTTGGCGACGAGATCACCAGGGTTAAGATTCAGAAGCCGGAAGTCGCCTACGTGTTGACCCAGCAGAATCTGAGGCCCAGGTACGACCTCGCGTTGAATGAGTCCTTCCTGCCGAAGGTCGTGGCGAGCGTCGAGAAGAAGCCCTTCTAGGCGCCCATGCAAATCCTACTGGATGGCTTCGAGAAGGGCGGCGTGTTCATGTGGCCCATCGCGCTCTGCGCGCTGATCGGGGCCACGGTGGCGGTGGAGCGCGCCTTCTTCATCTTCCTGCGCGCCGCCGTGCACGGGCCGGTCTTCATGGCCGCCGTGCAGCGCCACGTGCTCGACGGCAACATCGACGCGGCCATCCGCCTGTGCAACGCCGAGCCCGCGGCCGCGCTGCCCCGGGTGGCAAAGGCCGCCCTCCTGCGCGCCGACCGGGCCGACCCCGACATCCGCGACGCGATCGAGGAGTCCTCGCTCGAGGTGTACCCCGAGATCAACCGGCGCCTGGGCTACCTGCCGATGATCGCCAACGTGTCGACCTTGCTGGGCCTGCTCGGCACGATCCAGGGCCTCATTCTGGCCTTTCACGCCGTGGGCGAGGCCACCGCCGAGGCGAGGAGCGCGGCGTTGTCCAGCGGCATCGCCGTCGCGATGCACACCACGTTCTTTGGGCTCCTCGTGTCGATTCCCATCCTCGTGTTCCACGGGGTCATCGCGGCGCGCGCCAACCTCCTGCTCGACGAGATCGACCACTACGGGCTGCGCCTCGTCAACCTGCTCAACGCGGTGCGCAGCGCCGGCGCGGTTCCACAAGCGGGTGGGCCGCAGGTCGGCACCTCGCTGCTGCCCTTCCCCGAGCGGTAGCGCGTGCAGCGTCGCCGGGTGCAGGCCGCGGTCGAGCTCGACCTCATCCCGGTGCTCTCCCTGGTGGTGCACCTCGTGCCCATGCTCCTGCTCTCGGTGCGTTTCGTGACGCTGGCGGAGCACCCGGTCGACCGCGCGCCGGTGGAGGCCACCGAGGCGCCGAGCCGGGAGAAGCTCGAGGCGCAGGAGGAAGAGCGGGTGGTGGTGCGCATCACCGCGACCGGCTTCGCGGTTCGCGGCGCTGGCGACGGGGAGGCCCAGATCGCCTGCGCCGGGAGCTGCACACCGGGGGACTACGACTACCGCGCGCTCGGCGATGCAATGGTGGCGGCCAAGGGGCTCCACCCCCGCATGCAGCAGGTCATCGTCGCGCCCGACCCGGGGGTGCCCTACGCGGTGATCATCGGCGTCATGGACGCAACTCGCTCGCGACGTGCAGGCGACCGCGAGGAACTGCTGTTCCTGCACCCCGTGCTCGTCACCGGGGCCGGGGAGCGTCGGCCTTGAGGCGTCGAGGCAAGCGCAGGGTGGAGCCGACCACGAGCCTCTCCATCACCTCGATGATGGACATGTTCACTATTATCCTCGTGTTTCTCCTCGTATTCTTCGAGCCCGAGGCCCGGCCCGACCCCGAGTTCCAGCTTCCCAGCTCCGTCGCAACCCAGCAGGCGGCAGACGGGACTACTCTCCGCGTGCGACGCGACGCGATCGAGGTGAACGGGAGTCCGGTGCTGCCGCTGGTCGACGGCGACCTGGGCAACGCCGCGCGGGACGGCCGCCGCGTGCTGGCGGTGCTTGGAGCGCTCGAGGCCGCGCGGGCGCAAGTCCCCGGCGGCGAGCTCCCGCTGATGGTGGAATGCGACCAGGCCGTCCCATGGTCAACACTGGGCGACCTCCTGGCCACTGCGGCCGACGCCGGATTCCAGAGTTACCGCTTCGTCGTTCTCGGCGGCGCGGAAAGGCCCATCCCGCCGACAGGATCTGCACCCAGCCAGGTTTTTTGAACTTCCATCACCGCTCACTGTCGACAGAAACGCTAAGCTCGAACGATAGGGAACCCGATGTCCGCAGCCGCGCAGCAGTCCCAGGCCCCCACCAAAAACCTTCCCAAGGTGCTCCGCATCGGCGTGGTGCAGGAGGGCAAGATCGTCCAGGAGCGACTGATTCGCTCGGGCGATCCTGTCACCTTCGGCGAGGGCGCTCGTAATACCTTCATGTACGCGGGCACGGTGCTCGGCGGCAGCCACACCCTGTTCATCCCCAGCGGCAACAGCTACAACCTCGCCGTGCCCGAGTCGGTCGAGGGCAAGATTAGCTGGAAGGACGGCATCCGCGACCTCTCCGATCTGCGCGCCAAGGGCGAGATGCAGAAGCGCGGCGAAATCTGGTACCTCCCCTTGAACGAGAACGTCCGCGGCAAGGTGACCGTGGGTGCCATCACCGTGCTGTTCCAGTTCGTACCGGCCCCACCCGAGCCGGTTCGCGCCATGTCGGCCGCAGACTTCCGGCCGAGAATCTTCAACGACGACGACCCGTTGTTCCTCGGCCTGCTCGGCGTGTTCAACCTCATCGCCGTGGCCTTCCAGGTGTGGGTTTTCCTCACCCCCGTGCCGGATGAGAACGCGCTCGACCACGTCGACGACGCGCTCGACCTGCTCGTGGCGAAGAAGCCCGAGAAAATCGTCATCCAGGACCAGACGATCATCGACCAGACCAAGGCGGAGGCCAAGAAGCCGGAACCCAAGACCGAGGCGAAGAAAGAGGACGACGGCGCGCCCAAGCCCTCGGAAAAGCCCGCGCCCACCGCCGAGTCGGTGCAGAAGAAGTCGGTCCTCCTCCAGATGCTCGGGACCACCGGCGCTGCCAATAGCGACCAGGTGGCCAACGACATCCTCGGCGACGCGGAGGCGCAAAAAGGAAGCCTCGACAGCGCGCTCGACGGCGTCGGCAAGGTCGAGGCCGCGAGCGCCGACAACCTCGGCCTCAAGAGCGGCGGCCAGGGCGGCAAGGGCGACGCGGCGGTGGGCATTACCAAGGCCACCGGCGGCGAGGCCGGTACCGGTACCGGCGCGACGGTGGCGGTCAAGAAGCCGAAGGTCGATCTCTCCGGCGAGGGCGACGTGTCGGCAGAGGAGGGGGACGCCGGCGGCGTGGGCAAGGTCGTGCGCGCCAACAAGGGACGCATCGAGACCTGCGTCCAGGTTTCCCTCCGCCAGAACCCCGACCTGTCCGGACGCGTGTCGGCTGGCTGGGTAATCCAGCAGGGAAAGGTGAGCGACGTCCACGTGGTGAAGAACACCACGGGCGACTCGGCCCTGGGCGAGTGCATCGTCAAGGCGGTGCGCACCTTCCGCTTCGACGCCGGGCTCACCGCCACGGTCGACGAGTTCCCTTGGGTGGTCTCCGGCCAGTAACCGAGCGCGACGTCGCCTTCCGGTGTCGACGAGCAGCAAAGACACCAGCGACGGGCGCGCGAGTCGGCTAAGGTACGCTTGGTTTCTCCCACCCGGAGCGCGCATGCAACTCCTCGTCGCCATCACCCTCCTGGTCGGCGCGCCTGCCGAGGCCGCCACGCCCGGCGTGGTGGGCGAACTCGAGCAGTCCGCCGGCACCACCCCCAAGCAGAAGTCCGAGTTCGCCGCCGCGGCGGTGTCTGAGATCGACGGGGCCGCAACCACGGTCTCAAAGTTGCTGGAAACGGCGCGCAACGCCAAGGATCCGGACAAGGAAGAGATCCAGTGCCTGGAGGACAAGCTCCCCCAGCTCGCGACCATTGCCGAGGTGGCGAAAAAGACCAGCACCTCGATGGAACAGCATCTCGCCTCCAACGACCTCGCCCACGCCGACCAGGAGTACCGGCAGCTCGCCGTGCTCCTCTCCCGCGCGCGCGAGTTCCTCGTCGAGGCCCAGCAGTGCGTCAAGGGGGCCGGAAGTACCAAGGGAAAGACGACCTCCACGCTCTCGTCCGACGACGCTGCCAACACGGTCGACGGCACCGACGAGATCGAGCCCATCTACGACGTCCCGGTCACGCCGGTCTGATCGCCCACCGAAATCCATCGCTGCCGGCCTCGACACGGGCGGCGCATGTTCAACAGTCCCGTTAATGAGCGTCTCGCCGTAAGCAGGTATTCAAGCGGATGGCAGTTGCGAGGCAGTCCCCGGGTTCACGCGTGCTCGCGCTCGCGAACATTGTCACCGCAATCGCGCTGGCTTCCGCCCCGGCTGCGGCTGCTCCAGGCGACCACATTCGCGTGGGCGACACCACCATCACCCCGTCAGTGATGTCGGGGCTGGAGTTCCACAGCAACGTCTACCTTGCCGACGGCGGTACTGGCGCGCCAGAAGTCCCGGCGCTGGCCTGGGTGCTCAAGCCACGTTTGAAGCTCGACCTCGACGCCAAGCAGGCCAAGGTCGGGTTCGAACTCGGCTACAGCGTCAAGAAGTTCTTCGACGTCAATCCCGACGACGCGTTCAACGTCCAGAACCTCGACCGCTACAGCGACTTCGACGCGCAGCTGGCGGCCAACTTCCTCCCGAAATCGGCCGTGGGCGCTCGCCTCGACGACAAGTTCGAGGTGAGCAGCACGCCGGCCGAGCTGGCCACGAAAGACGGCCTCGCCAACGCCAGCGTGGTGCGCACCAGCAACGACCTCACCGGCGGCGCCGTGATCCGCCCCGGCACCGCCCTGACCGTCGACGCACTCGGGCTGCTCGGCGTCGACAACTACGAGGTGCCGGAGGAGCTCATCGCCGACGAGACCGACTCCGCCTTCAACAACCGCATCCAGTACGGTCCGCTGGTCAACGGTAGCTGGAGGTTCCTGCCCAAGACATCGCTGGTCTCCAGCTTCTCCTACACCTTCATGCGGTGGGACAAGAACTTCATCGAGGCCATCGGCCCCGACCTAGAGTCCTCGGCCATCGGTGCCTACGTGGGGAAGCCCGATGCCGACGCCTGGCGTTTCAGCGCCGGTATCAACGGGCAGTTCACGCCGAAGCTCGCTGCCGCGGGCAGCGCCGGTTTCGGCGCCGCGTACTACGACGAGCAGTCGGTCCTCGACGACGCCGCGGGTTTCGAGGGCTCCTCGGCCGAGCTCAACACCACCGGCGATGAGACGTTCGCCACCGATTCCTCGGTGATCGACGGCTTTCTCTTCAACGTGCAGGTGTCCTACGCGCCGATCCGGGGACAGACGATCACCGGGGGCTACCGGAAAGACTTCCAGGACGCCGTCTTCACCAACTACGTCGCCTACCACTACCTCTTCCTCAAGTACGAGGGCTCCATGCAGAATCGGCTGGGGCTAGGGGCCGAGGTGAACTACCGCATCGACCAGTACCATGGCGAACTGGCTCGTGGCGACCAGAACCTCAGTTTGAAGGGCAGCGCTTCGTACAAGCTCACGTCGTACCTCACCGCCGCCGGTGGCGTGGCCTGGGCGCGGCGCGCCTGCCTCGATAAGAACTGCGACGACGACCAGTTCTACAGCACGCAGTACGACGACGTGTCGGCCACCGCGAACCTCACCTTCACGTACTGAGCCTGCGGACCGGTGCTTGACAGGATCGGGACCGCGATCCTCGAGTCGGGTGCTAAAGTACTGGTCGCAGCGGCCGACCGAGACGATGCTGAACGCCTTCCTCGCCTTTCTACTGTGCCTCGTGGGCCTTGCCCGGGCGCAGGACATCGCGGGCCCCATCGCCGTGGACCGCAGCTACATCCTCGGCGCGGGCGACACCGTGCGCCTCGAGGTGGTCGGGGAGCGTGAACTCTCCGGTGAGCGCCCCATCGAGGCCGACGGCGCCGTTCAGGTGCCCTACGCCGGGCGCGTGGTCATCGGCGGCTACACGCTCGATGGCGCGACCGAGCAACTCACCGCCAAGCTCCGCGACGGCTACCTGAAGAACCCGCAGGTGATCCTCACCGTGAGTCAACTCGGCTCGAAGCGAGTGAGCATTATCGGAGGGGTCACCAAGCAGGGCGAGTACCCGTTCACCGCCCGGACCTTGCACGTGAGCGAGGTGCTCGTGCGGGCGGGTGGCCTCATCGACCCGAGCACGCCGAGCGCGCAAGTCTTCCGCGACGGGCCCAGCGGCCGCGAGGTGATCGCAGTCGACCTGGAGGGCATCGGCCGGGGCGACCGGGCTGCCGACATCGATCTCCTCCCGGGCGACCACCTCGAAGTGCCACCGGCACTGCAGATCTTCGTCGACGGCCAGGTGCAGAAGCCTGGGACCGTGGTGTTCCGCGAGGGCATGACCGTCACCCAGGCGGTGGCGGCGGCAGGCGGAGCGGCGCAGACCGCGCTCACCACGAAGGTAACCTTGATCCGCGAGGAAACTCAGATTCCCGTGAACCTGAAGCGCATCCTCAAGGGCCAGGAGGCCGACGTGTCCCTGCGCCCCGGCGACCACGTCTACGTGCCGGAGTCGCCCATTTGAGACGTCGCCTGGACATCGGGGGTGACGTGTCAAGACTAAAACGGTAGAATCCACGGGACGAGGTGTAGCCTTGGCCCGAGTTCGCCCTGAGACTGCGGAGACCACCGCCACCAGCTCCCGGCAACTGGCGTCGCCGGGCATGATCGTGCCCTCGCGGGACGAGCCGCCCGCCTCCACCGCCGTTGCCCGTCGCAAGTCACGCGAAACCGAGGTTGCCCTGCCCCGCGGCAAGGGGAGCGCGAAGCGACGTCGTGACGCGCCCGCCGCCGCCCCGGCGAACCCGCAGGTGGCCCAGGGCCTGTTGATCGGGGCGCTCGCCGGCTGCGGCTTCACCATGGTCGCCCTTGCCACCTGGTCGCCCGCCGATCCCTCCCTCAGCGTGTCGAGCAGCGGGCCGGTAGCCAACATGGGTGGGCCACTCGGCGCCTACCTCGCGGACGTGATGTACCAGGGCCTCGGCTGGGGGGCCTGGTCGGTGCTGGTCGTCGCCGCCTGGCTCATCCTCCGACTCGCGGGGCGCGTGGCAGGGTCGGCGTGGAACTTCATCCTCGGTGGCTTCGCCATCTGGATGCTGAGTACCGGGTTCGACCTCGCGCTCGGGCACGAAGCCACCCGGGCCTTCCCGCCTGGGGGGCTCGTCGGCATCCTCACGGCCAACCTGCTGCGCGAGAGTGCCGGTCCCGCCGGTGCCGCGCTCGCCGTCGGGACAGGGCTCGTACTCGCCACCACCCTGCTGTTCGGAATCAACTGGCAGCCCATCGCCGCGGGCACCGTCGACCGCGTCCAGGCCGGGGTGCCCCGCGCCGGTCGCCTTCTCGGCGCGGCCGCCGGGGTGGCAGGACGGGGCGCCCTTGCCGTCGGCTCCCGGGCCGGCGAGGCTCTGCGCGCCCGCCTCCGCCGCGACGACGATGGCGAGGACGAGATCGACGATGACATCGACAGCGGCGAGGAGATCGCCGCGCCTGGAGCCGCGTCGGCGCCCGCGCCGGTGACCACCCCCGGCGCGGCCACAGGCCTGGCCCTCCCGGGGACAGC
>VGRE01000021.1 GCA_016875435.1 Deltaproteobacteria bacterium
AGGGTCGCGACCAAGATCGACACGCCCGCGAAGAGCACCACCGGGTCGGGCAGGCGGTTCCCGGCGCGCTCGAGGGCGTCGAGCCACCCGCCGCTAGGGGACGGCAATCTCGACCGCCGGCACCAGGAAAACCCTCGACACCGAGCAACTCCTGGCGCCCGTGCACGCCACCAGCGGCGGCGCGATCGCGGCGGTGCCCAGCAACTCAGCCGTCACCGGGCCGTGGACGTCGGCAGGCATCGTGAAGCGCACCTCATCGGGCGTCACCGTCACGGGCGTGATGCGACGCTTGTCCTCCCCGGCGACCAGTTCCACGGCGAAGCTGTTCTCGGTCGCGATCACGTCGCCGCCGGGGCTCCAGCGCAGGACGACCTCGCCGCCGGCGCTGACCTCGCCGGCGAGCGCCAGCGTGCGCGGCGCGAACAGGTTCCTGGTCTCGAGCGAGAGCGTAGTGACCCCGTCGGTGACCGTCACCACGCTCTTCTCCCCCGCCGGTCGCGACGCGATGCTGGCGGTATCCAGCTCGAACTCGTACACGCTGCAGTCGCGGTCGTAGCTGTAGCTCTCCTTCTCCACCTTGCCGTGTAAGCGCGTCATCGCGATGCCATCGACGTTGGCGGTGAGCTCGGGGAGCGCCCGGCACTGCCCCACGCGCGCCGGGTTGACCAGCACCTGCAGGCGCTCGCCATTCGGCGGGACCGCGCCGGCGTTCACCGTGAGCGAGGGCTCGAACACGTCGGCGAACTTGTCGTACTTGGGCGCCTCTTCACAGGCGAGCAGGAAGGGGATCACGATGCCGCCCCGGGACGATCGACGACGGTGGCCATCACCTTGCCCTCCACCACCGTCTTGCCCTCCACGGTCACGTCGGCGTCGAAGAACCAGATGCTGCGCTTCTCGCCGGTCTTGGTCACCGCGATGCGCAGCTGGTCGCCGGGGCGAACCGGCGTGCGAAAGCGAATCCCGTCGAGGCCGAGCAAGAAAACCTGCTTGGTCCGCATGTCGGGGTGGGCGCTCATCGCCATCACCCCGCAGGCCTGGGCGATGGCCTCCACCACCAGCACGCCGGGCATCACCGGCTGCGCGGGGAAGTGGCCGGTGAACTGGGGCTCGTTGATCGACACGTTCTTCAGCGCCACGACGCGCTCGCCCGGCGAGAGTTCCAGCACCCGGTCGATCATCAGGAAGGGGTAGCGATGCGGCAGCATCGCCATGATCTCGGTGATGTCCATGTATGCGGCGATCTACCCCGCCGCGGCGACCGCTGCGGGTGTACACTCGCCGGCGACGAGGTCGCCACGCGCCCCTTACGCTCCGCCGCCGCCCTCGACCCGGTGCACAAGCACCGGAAGCCGGCCGCATCCAGGCGGGCGATGAAGTCGGCGGGCCTCGCCGAGGTGAGCGAGATCTCGCGCAGCCGGCGCCACCGAGGACTGCGCCGACCCCGAGGACTACAACTGCGACGGCTCGGTGGCCTACGCCGACGACGACGGCGACGGCTACGCCGCCTGCGAGGACTGCGACGACGGCGACGACACCATAAACGCCGGCGCCCGCGAGCTCTGCGACGGCGTGGACAACGACTGCGACGGCGCCATCGACAGCGGGACGGGCATCTTCCACGACAACTTCGACGACGACGACATCTCCGACTGGAGCATCGTGGACGGCTCGTGGTCGGTGTCGGGTGGCATCATCTCCGGCTACTCCTCGTCGCACACCGGTCCCGACCTCGTGCACAGCACCGGCATGGACTCGAGCACCGACAGCTACACCGTGTACATGACGGGGACGGGCGCCAACGCCTTCGGCATCGTGCTCGGCTACGCCTCGTCCAGCGAACACTGCGGCTTCCACTTCTGGGCGGGGAGCACGCTCTACCTGGTCAATAGCTCCACGATCGAGACCAACGTGGGCTCGGTCAGCTTCAGCTCCGGCACCTACTACGACGTGGTGGCCGAGGTGAGCCCGGCCAACGTCGACCTCTACTTCAACGGCAGCCTCGCCTACTCGGGCAACGCGGGCTGTGACAACTTCACCCGCAGCGGGGCCATCGGCCTGCAGGTACACCAGTCGGGCACGGCCTACTTCGATGAGATCTGTGTCGAGTACTAGCCGCCTTCGAGCTTCTTCACACGCTTGAACAGCCCCGGCAGCTCCTTCAGCAAGGTGGCCACCCGCAGCCACTCGCGATGCTCCATCGCGGGAATTCCCGATCGCTTCTCGCCGCTCGGCACGTCGTCGGTCACCATGCTCATCGCGCCCACCGTCACCCCGCTGCCCACGTCGAGGTGGCCGAGCACCGTCGCCCGGGCCGCGAGTGTCACGCCGGTGCCGGTGCGGGTCGAGCCCGCCACCCCGGCGTAGGCCACCATCACGTTGTGGGGGCCGATCTCGGCGGCGTGCCCGACCTGGACGAGGTTGTCGGTCTTCGTTCCCCGGCCCACCACGGTGTCGCCCATCGCGGCGCGGTCCACGCAACTGTTGGCGCCGATCTCCACGTCGTCCTGCACCACGGCGCGGCCTGCCTGCGGGATCTTCACCAGCCCCTCGCGCGTGGGCACGAACCCGAAGCCCTCGCCGCCCACCACCGCGCCCGGGTTGAGCATGACGCGATCGCCCACCACGCAGCCGTCCATCACCACCGACCCCGCCATGAGCACGCAGTCGCGACCCACCCTCGCGCCCGCGCCCACGTACACGAAGGGCTGCAACAGCGTGCCCTCGCCCACCGCCGCGCCCTGGCCCACGTAGGCGAAGGGCATCAGGCGCGCCCCGTCAACCTTGCCGAGGGCCACCGCCCGGGGATCGACCTCGGCGCGGAAGGCCGGTCGCGGGTGGAAGATCTCGAGCGCCCGCGCGAACGCCAAGTAGGGATCGTCACAGCGCACGACCGTCTTGCCATGCGCGGCCTCGTGTCGCGACACGAGCACGGCCCCGGCCTTGCTGTCCCTGAACAGCGCCGCGTAGCGCCGGTTCGACAGGAAGGACACGTCGCCCGCGCCGGCCTCTTCCAGCCCCGCGACGCCGGTGATCTCGATCTCCGGGTCGCCATCGACCGCGCCACCGAGGCGCGAGGCCAACTCGGCGAGCTTCACTTGCCGGAGGAGGTGGCTGCCGGATTAGCCGCGTTGTAACGCTTGATCAGCTCGTCGGTCACGTCGATCGACGGCTGGTAGTATACCACGCCGCCCTCGGTGGCCTCGAGCACCAGCGTGTAGCCGCGCTCCTGGCCGATCGCCACGGCGATCTTCCTCATCTTCTCGATGAACTGCTCCATCGCGGAGTAGTAGGCCGACTGCATCTCGCTCTCGTAGCGGCCGTAGGTTTGCTGGTACTCCATCTGGCCGCGCATGAACTCCTCCTCCTTCTGCTTGCGCGCGGAGTCGGAGAGGATGGTCGACTGCTTCTCGAGCTCGGCGCGCTGCGCTTCCAGCGACTTCTGCATCTTCTCGATGGCGGTCTTGCGCTCGCCGTACATGCCCTCGAGCTTCTTGCGGACGCCGTCGGCTTCCTTCACCTCGTTGAGCGCGCGCTGGAAGTCGACGACGGCCACCTTGACCTCGGCGAGCGCGTCGCCGGCGAGGACGAAACAGACAAAGAACAGGGTTACAAATCTCTTGAACATGGGCGCTCCTTTCAGAATGCGCTGCCGATGGTGAAGTCGAACACGGCCTGGCGCTCGTCGGGGTACGGCTCGAGCGGGAAGCCCCACTCGAAGCGCAAGGGCCCGATGGGGCTGAACCAGCGAATGCCAAAGCCTACAGAGGTGCGGAGGTCGGTGAGGTCGATGTTTCCTTCGCCTTGGACGTCGCCAAAGGTGTTGCCGGCGTCAAAGAAGGTCACGAAGGAGATGCCCGCCGCCTTGATGATCGGCGACTCGAGCTCGAAGTTGTTGATGAAGGTCTCGGTACCGCCGATGATCAACCGGTCGTCGGCCGACTGTGGATCGTCGCTGCCCACGGTGGTGGCCACCTGGTTGGCGTACTCGCGGTAACCGCTGGCGCGAATGGAAGGGCCGAGAGAGAGCGTGGCGAAGCCGCGGACCGAGGTAATGCCGCCCGCCCGGTAGCGATGGATGTACGGGACGATGGTGCCGTCGGTGCTCTGGATGTGACCAGCCGACATGTTGTACTTGAACACCAGCCAGTCGTCTTTCACCAGCGGTTGGTAGAAGCGGAAGTTAGCCTTCGACTCCCAGTAGTTGAAGTCGCCGCCGAGGACGGAGAGCACCTCGTCGTCGTTGACCCGGAAACCGCCCGCCAACTCGGTCGACAGCGTGAACTTGATGCCGCGGGTGGCGTTGATGCGGTTGTTGCGCTTGTCCACCTCGAAGGTGACACCTGCGCTCGACGTGACGCCGTTGCGATAGAGTTGGCCGCCGTAGAGCCGCTCCTTGTACTCGTCGAGTGACAACAAACCGTTGTCCTCGATGGTGTAGTCCAGCGCGAGGCGGATGTCGTCGCGCGCGTCGAGGTAGCGTCCCACCTGGAAGAGGCCGCCGCGGCGGTACTCGTTCTCGATGTAGTTCTGCTGCTGCACGTAGCCGCTCAGGCGCAGGGTCCAGCGGCTGTCGAAGAAGTAGGGGTCGTAGAAGTCGAGGTTGGCCGTCTGCGTGGGCTTGCTGATGTTGCCCGCGACGCTCACCACCCAGCCGAGGCCGAAGAAGTTGGACTTCTGGATGTTGGCGGTGAGGAGGAAGCTGTCGACCGAGGAGAAGCCCGCGCCCACGGTGAAGCTACCGGTGGGCCGCTCGGCCACGTCGACGTTCATCTCCAGCTCGTCGGCCTCGCCGCCGCGAGGGGTGTTGATCTCCACCGTCTCGAAGAAGCCCAGGCGCTCCAGCCGCTCGCGGGCCTCGCGGATGCGACTGCCCGCGTACACCTCGCCCTCGTTGATGGGGATCTCGCGGCGCACCACCTTGTCGAAGGTGGGGTCGTTCCCGGTGATGTTGATGTGGCCGATGCGCATCTTGTCGCCCTTCTGGATGTCGAAGGTGAGGTCGACCAGCTTCGATTCCGGGTCGGGCTGCGGCAGGGGGACGACGTTGGCAAAGGCGTAGCCCTGGTCGCCGTACAGGTCGGACACGCGCTGGGTGACGGCCTGCATCGTGGTGAGCTTGAAGGTGTCGCCCGTCTCGAGCGGCGTGTTCTGCCCCCCGAAGTCGAGCCAGCGGCGCTCCACCCGGGGCGCCCAGTTCTCGTCGATGGCGACGCCGGCTTCCCTGTCTTGCTCGAAGGCCTCCTGCACGTCGCGGAGGTCTTTCCCGTCGACCAGCGCGTGGACCGCACCCTGGGTGAGGCCCTCCTCGGGCACGAAGTCGCCGCGGACGTTGACCTTGCCGATCTGGTATTGCGGCCCCTCGGTGACGTGGATGGTGATGAAGATGTGCCGCTTGTCGGGCGACAAGAACACCTTGGGCTCGTCGACCTGCGCCTCGACGTAGCCCTCCTCCAGGAGCACGCTCCGCACCACGTACACGTCGTTCTCGAGGTTCTCCTCGATGAAGTTGCCGGTGCTGGTGAGCCAGGGGACGATGCCCCCTTCCTTGGTGCTGAGGAAGCGCTTGATCTTCGCGTCGGACACGCCCTCGTTGCCGGTGATGTCGATCTCCTGGACGATCACCTTCCGGTTCTCGGTGATCTTGAACTCCAAGTCGATCATGCCGGGGCCGGCGGGGGTCGCCACCGGCTCGACGGTGGCCAGGTAGAAGCCCTTCTCGAGGTACTTGTCTCGGATGGTCCTCGCGTTCTGAGCGATGCGCTGGTCGGACGGCACCGAGAGGGCGGTGATGTCGACCGCCTCCTTCAGGTCGTCGTCCTTGATCTTCTTGTTGCCCGAGAACTTCACCTCGCGCACGGCAGGCTTCTCGTTGACCACGAAGGTGAGCACCACGCCGCCCTCGCCGGGGGTGGCGCGCACCACCACGTCGTCGACGTAGCCGGTGGCCCAGATGGCCTTGATGTCGCGCTCCACCTTCCAGGGCGCGAGCATGTCGCCGGCGCGCAGGCCGATGGCATCGAGGATGGCAGCCTCCTCGACCCGTCGCAAGCCCTTCACTTCCACGCGGGACACGCTGCCGGTGGCGACCACCGGCGCGCCCGTGTCGGCTGGTTCGACCACCGGAGGCGGCGGGGGCGGCACCGCGGGCGCGGCGGCGGGGTCGACGTCCTGCGCGAACGCCGTGGCCGAGAGGCCCATCGCGAGGAGCACGATCACACCGCCTCCGCGAAAGTACCGTCCACCATGCGAAGGCGACGCGGGAATCGGGCGGCGAGCTCCATCGAGTGAGTGACCACCACCAGCGTGGCGCCGCCCTCGCGGTTGAGCTCCAGTAGCAGCGCCATCACCTCGCTCGCCGTGTGCGGGTCGAGGTTGCCGGTGGGCTCGTCGGCCAGCACGAGGCCCGGGCGCATGAGCAGCGCCCGCGCGATGGCCACCCGTTGCTGCTCGCCGCCGGAGAGCTCGCCCGGACGGTGGCCGAGCCGGTGGGCGAGTCCCACGCGCTCCAGCGCCGCCCGCGCGCGCTCCCGGGCCTCGACCTGAGGCACCCGAGCGATCATCGCGGGTATGGCCACGTTGTCGAGCGCGGAGTGGTCGGGCAGCAGGTGGTGGAACTGGAAGATGAAGCCCACCATCGTGTTGCGGAAGCGGTCGATCTCGACCTGGGCGCGGCTATACAGGGGGCGCCCGTCGATGGTGACCGTCCCGGCGGTAGGGGCCTCGAGGCCCCCGAGGATGTGCAGGAACGTGGACTTGCCCGAGCCGGACTGCCCCACCAGCGTTGCCGAGTCGCCCGGCTGCAAGGCCAGCTCGGCGCCCCGGAGCACCTCGATTGAAGCGCCGCCCTTGTGGAAGGTGCGAACCAGCCCCGAGACCTCGACGGCGACGCCCATCACTCGTACCGGAGCCCGTCGACCGGGTCGAGCCGCGCGGCGCGGCCCGATGGGTAGAGAGTGGCGAGGAAACAAATGATCACCGCGCCCAGCGCCACCACCGCGACCGTTTCCGGCACGACAACAACCGGCAGAGAATCTAGGTAATACACGTTGGTGTCGAGAGGGTACCGGTAGCGGGAGAGAAACTCGCAGCCCGCTAACCCAAGCACCACCCCGAGGCCGGTTCCCACCAGGCCCACCGACACCCCTTCGAGCACGAAGATCAAGCGGATCATCCGCGAGGTGGCCCCCATCGCCTTGAGGATGGAGATCTCGCGGCCGCGGGTGATGACCATCACCACGAGGTTGGTGACGATACCGAGCGCGGCCACGGTCACGATCTGGGCGAGGATGATGCCCATCACCCACTTCTCCATGGCCAGCGCCCGGAAAAGTGCCTCGTTCATCGTCAGCCAGTTCTTGGTGAAGAAGGGGTGTTGAAGGGCTTCCTCCACCTGCCAGCCGATGTCGGCCACCTTCCACAGTCGCGACTCCTCCACGCGGACCTCCACCGCCGTGGCCTCGCCGGGCATCTGCATGAACGCCTGCGCGTCGCCGAGGGTGACGAAGCTCCACTTGGTGTCGTACTCGTACATGCCGGTGTGCACGAGCGCGGTCACGCGGAAGCTCCGCGTGGTGGGCATGGGGACGCCCAACGCGCCGAAGCCGCCGCCGATGGGGTTGATCACGTGAACCCGATCGCCGGGGTACACGCGCAGGGTCTCCGCCAGACCCTTGCCGAGGATGATGCCGGGGAGCTTCTCGGTGGCCGCCGTATCCTGGGCGAGGGCCACGGGCGGCGCGTGCAGGTTGGTGAGGATCTCGAGGCGGGCCTCTTCGCTCTCGGGCTCGCCCTGGGGGCCCACGACGATGTCCTTCACGATGTCGGTGACCCCGGCCGCCCGGGCGGGGTCGACGCCCTTGAGGATGGCGCCGCTCACGCCGAAGGTGCTCTTCAGCATCACCTCGGTGTAGGTGAACGGCGAGGCGGAGACGACGCCCTCGAGGGCCTCGACCTTGGCCACCACCTCGTCGGGTTCCTCGATCGGGCCGCCGTAGGCGAGCACGATGAGGTGGGCCTGGTTGCCGAGGATCTTCTTGCGCAGGTCGATCTCGAAGCCCTGCATCACCGACAGCACCATGATCAGCACCGCCACGCCCACGGTGACGCCGCCCACCGAGAGCACCGCGATGAGCGAGATGCCAGCGTCTTGCCTGCGCGAACGCAGGTGCGACAGCGCGATGAGGAGCTCGAAGTCCACTACGCGCGCTTTCGCAGGGTCGGGAACAGGATCACGTCGCGGATGCTCGGCGAGTCGGTCAACAGCATCACCAGCCGGTCGATCCCGATGCCCTCGCCGGCGGCGGGCGGCATGCCGTAGGAGAGGGCGTCGATGTAGTCGGCGTCGAAGTGCATCGCCTCGTGGTCGCCCGAGAGGTGCGCCCTGGCCTGCGCCTCGAAGCGCTGCGCCTGGTCGACCGGGTCGTTCAGCTCGTTGAAACCGTTGGCGATCTCGCGCCCGGCGACGAACAGCTCGAAGCGATCGGCGATCTCTGGATTGTCGTCGTTACGACGGGCGAGCGGGCTGATCTCGACGGGAAAGTGGGTGACGAAGGTGGGGTTCACCAGTGTTTTTTCCACGTCGATGTCGAACACGTGCTCCCAGAAGCGTCCGAGCGTCTTCGGCAGGGCGGGAATGTCGGCGGCGGGGTGTCGCGACACGAATGCGAAGCGCAGCCGGTCGATGTCGTACACCTGGGGCACCGGCAGGCCCATCGCCTCGGCCACCAGCTCGTCGTAGCGGGCGCGGCGGAAGGGCGCAGAGAAGTCGATGTCGCGACCCTGGTAGCTGATCACCTGCTTCCCGCACACGTCGCGCACCAGCCCCGCCAGCAGCTCCTCGGTGAGATCCACCAGGTCGGTCCACCGGGCGTAGGCCCAGTAGAACTCGAGCATGGTGAACTCGGGGTTGTGGGTGCTGTCGATGCCCTCGTTGCGGAAGTTCCGGTTGATCTCGAACACCCGCTCGAGGCCGCCCACCAGCAGGCGCTTGAGGAATAGTTCCGGCGCCACGCGCAGGTACAGCTCCATGTCGAGAGCGTTGTGGTGGGTCACGAAGGGTCGCGCCGTCGCCCCGCCGGGGATGGGCTGCATCATCGGCGTTTCCACCTCGAGGAAGTTGCGCTCCTCGAAGAAGTCACGGATGTAGCGGATGATGCCGGATCGGCGAACGAAGGTGCGCCGGGTGTCCTCGTTCACGAATAGGTCGACGTAGCGCTGGCGCTGCTTCAACTCCGGGTCGTCGAGCCCGTGAAACTTGTCGGGCAACGAGCGGATGCACTTGGCGCCGAGCTGGATGCTGCTCGCGGCGAGGGTGAGCTCGCCGGTGCGGGTGCGCATGAGGCCGCCGCGGACGGTGACGATGTCGCCCAGGTCGAGCTTCTTCCACGCGCCGAAGACCGCCTCGCCCACCGCGTCTTTCTTGACGTACACCTGGAGCAGCCCGGTCCGGTCGAGCACTCGGCCGAACCCTGCCTTGCCCATCTCGTTCTTGAACATCAGTCGACCGGCAAACAGGAGGTCCTGGCCGAGCTCGGCGAGATCCTCGCGGCCCTCGGCCAGGCGCTGGGCCTGCAACGCGCTGAGCGTGGGGTGCTCGCCGGTGGGGTAGGGGTTGTGGCCGTCGGCGCGCAGGGCGTCGAGCTTGGCGAGACGATCGGGGTCGAAGGTGTACATGGCGGAAGGCCCGCGCGCCTAACGCGATCAGGGCGCGAAGGGCGCGCTCTCGTCGATCGCTGCCCCCACTCGGCGCGAGGTCGGTCGCGACGACCTCCAGCGGGCGCCCGGCGGCATCGATGGTACCTACGTTGACCAGATGCCAATGGTCCGCGCCATGCCTCGTATGGGCAAGACTTCCCTCAGCAGGGGTCGTTCGCCTCGCCCGGCGTGCCCGGCTCAGAAATCCCGGGGAGCACCGTTTGCTGGGGGCACCAGTTGCCCATGTCGTCGTTCTCCACGCCGTCGAGACGCCCGGGCTCGAGGCCGAGCGAGCGGCCGCCCTCGATCACCTCGCTGTCGTCGTCGGTGTAGGCGAAGCGGTCGAGGTCAACCCCGGTAGGGCTGGTGAGCACCAGCTCGTCGGCGCTGTTGGCGATGGCCACGCCGCCGCCGCTGCCCGTGGGCGGCTTCTCGCCCATCGGGCTCCGGTAGAACCAGCCGTCGCAAGGCACGCCACCGTTCTGGGCTGGGTCGGCATGGGCGCAGAGCACCACGTAGTCGCCGGGCTCCACCACGATGCTGTCCTCGAAGGTCCAGTCGTCGCTGTCGTCGTCGTGGAAGGAGTAGCCGGCCACGTCGATCGCGTAGCCAGCGGTGTTGTAGAGCTCCACCCACTCGCCGTACTCGTCGTCCACCACGTCGGGGTTGACCATGAACTCGGTGAAGATGAGGTCGCCCGGCTCGGGCTCGGGGGGCGGCGCCTCGGACACCACCACGCCGACGGTGTCGGTGCCCACCTCGCCGTCGGTGTCGGTGGCCGACAGGGTGACGACATGCGTGCCCACGCTCAGCGCGCTCGCGAGCAGGAGCGACGCGCCGTCGCCCGAGACGGCGCCCGCGAGATCGCCGTCGAGGCTCGAGGTCCACGCGAAGTCGAGGTCGCCGGGCTCGGTGGTGGTATCTGTCGCCGAGCCTGCGAAGGCAACCTGCTCGCCGGCCTCGAAGCTCGTGCCCTCCGCGGGCTGGGTGATCTCCACGCTGGGCGCGCCGGCGGGGCCGTGGACCTCGAAGACGATCGCGTCGGTAGCCACCTCGCCGTCGGCGTCGACCACCTCGATGGCCAGCGCGTACTCGCCGCGGGCGAGTTGCCCGAGCGTCGCGACGTAGCCACTCTGCACGAGGCCGTCGCCCGTGCCCTCGCCCTCGTTCGCGAGCTCGCCCTCCACCGGCGCGCCGTCGAGCGTCCACTGCACGGCGAGCAAGGCATCGACGTCGTCGGTGGCCAGGGCGCCGGCGGTCACGGTGTCGCCCTCGCGGATCACGTCGCCCGGCGCGGGCGCGACGATCTCCACGGCGGGCGGCGCGTTCACTCGGCCGAGGTCGTTCTCGTTGGCGCAGGCGGCGAGGAGCAGCAGGGGCAACAGGCGCGGCACACGGGCTGTCTACACGGTCAGCACCCCGCCCCGCAACACGCCGTGGATGGCCTCGGCCATCGCGGGCGCGTCGAGCGGCTCGCGCGCGAGGCGGGCGAGCATCACCGGCTCCTTCAGCATGCCGAGCAGGCAACGCGCCGCCTGCCGCACCTCGCCGGGGCGAACCACGCCGAGGCGCTGGCCGTCGGTGAGCGCCTTCTCCACCCGCGCCAGCACGTGGGCGTAGAAGGCGGCGAGAGCCATCTCGCCGTCCTTGTCGATGCCCTCGGCCTCGGTGAACAGGATGCGCACCGCCGCGCCCTGGGCGGCCATCGCCGTCGCGAGGCGGTGGAGGTTGGCCCGCACTTGCTCCGGGATGTCACGGCCCACGTCGATGGGCTGCACCACGCCGCCCACCTCCAGCATCAACTCGGAGAGCACCGCCGCGAAGATCTCCCGCTTGCTCTCGAAGTGATTGTAGAAGGTGCCCCGCGCCACTCCGGCCGCCTCGATGATGTCGCCGACGCTGGCCGAGTGGTAGCCCTTCTCGGCGAAGACCTCGCGCGCGGCGCGCACCAGCGAGGCCCGCCGGCTGTCGGGATCGAGCGGGGCCGCCCTCACGCGCCCTCGCCTGCGACGTCGCTCGTGTAGTAGGCGCGCAGCTCCTCGCCCTGGGCTCGCGCCAGGCCATGCATGAGCTTCACCGTGGCACACTCCAGCGTCATCGTGCCACTGGACATGACCCCCGCCGCCAGCGCGGCGCGGCCCCCCACGTAGGCGCGAAGGTCGACCTTGCCCCGGTGACAGTGCGAGTGAACCACCACCGCCACGCCGGCGCGCACGGCCGCCGCCAGCGCGCACGGCCACCCTTCCTGTGGCACGTTGCCGGTGCCGAAACCCTGCACCACCACGCCTCGCATTCCCCGGTCTACCGCCGCTTCCAGCATCGATGGGCCCGCGCCCGGCGCCACCGGGACGATGGCCACGCGCGAGTCGAAGCCCAGTTCCAGTCGCAGTGGTCCGGCCGGACGCAGCGGCATCTTGATTGGACGCACCTCGACCCCCATCTCCACCAGCGGCGGGCAGTCGGGCGACTCGAAGGCCTCGTAGCTCTGGATCGAGGTCTTGGTGCTCCGGTTGCCGCGGAACAGGTAGCGGCCGAAGTAGAGCGACACCTCGGGGATGTCCATCGCCGCGCACAGGGCGGCGTTGACCACGTTCTCCGGCGCGTCGGTGCGAACGCTGGCGATGGGGCGCTGGGCCCCGGTGAGGACCACGGGCTTGGCCAGGCCGCGCAGCGCCAGCGAGAGCGCCGAGGCCGTCCACGCCATGGTGTCGGTGCCGTGCACCACGACGATGCCCTCCACCTCGTCCATCCGCGCCGCCACCGCCTCGGCCAGCGCGTCCCAGTGCGTCGGGGTCAAATCTGAACTATCTAGGTTCCACATGGATTCTACCGACACGTCGAGCTCGCGCTCGATGCCCTGCACGTAGGCGAGCACGTTGGCGGCCACGCTCGACGGCGCCAGCGGTCCAGGGCCCCCCGGCAACATGCCGAGCGTGCCGCCGGTGGAGAGGAAACGGATGCGAGGGCGAGACACGGCGGGGCCCATCTACCCCGCCGAGCCCGCCCCCGTCGTGCTAGCCGGCGCCACGCGCGCGGGTGGGCACGCGCACCTCCTCCGCCTCGAGCACGTCGGGCGGGAGCCACGGCAGCCACTCCTCGGGCACGACCATGAGCCGCGACATGGCCATGCGCAGCGCGTCGGCCTGCGTGGGCACTCGCGGGTAGATGCGCAGGGCCACGTGGGCTTGAGCGGGGGTGCGGTCGGCCTTCCGAGAGTTGCAGCTCCGGCAGGCGGTAGCCGAGTTCTCCCAGCACGACACGTTGACCCACTTGCGCGACCAGGGCAGGTAGACCTTGCCCTCTCGCGCGTGAGCGCGCGGAATCACGTGGTCGAGGGTGAGCGACACTCGGTCGGGCCGGCCATCGGCCTGGCGCGGGCGGACGCCGCAGTAGCTGCAGGTGTACGCGTCGCGCGACTGCACGTTGCGCGAGGAGAAGCGCACCTTGCCCCGGCCGTAGCTGTACTTCCGCAGCGCCACGACACTCGGCCAGGGCAAGGCGAGCGCCATCGAGCGCACGAAACGACCCGGGTAGGCGGCCACCTGGACCAGTTTCTGGTCCAACACGAGCTCCACGGCGCGCTCCCAGCGGATGACGCGCATGGGGGTGTAGTCGGCGTTGAGGAGCAGCACGTTGAGCATCAGAGCACCGCGCGCAGCCTAGCCACGCCGATTGACAGGTCAACGGCCCTACGCGAAGTCCGTCATCTTTCTTCGATCGCGAATGGACGCCGCCGGGGCGTCGTCCACCCATCGTGCGACACCGAGGAGTCGCCGAGGAGACAACATGTATGCTTGTATTTCGCGATCTGTAGCCCTGCTCTGCCTGCTGGCGCCAGCGGCCGCCAGCGCCCACGGCAGTTCCCGTGACCACCGCTACGACGGCTACGTCCGCGTGGAGAACGAGACGGGCGAGGCCCTCACCGTGCGGGTGGACGGCAACGATGCCCGCGTGCTCGGCCCCTGGGAGACGGCGCGCTTCCGCGCCGACAGCGGCTACGTGGTGGTGAGCGCCAGCTACAGGGCCTTCGGCGAGTCGCGCCTGCTCGTCAACAAGACGGTGAAGGTCTACCGCGGTCGCACGGCCGACGTGGAGCTGCGCCCGCCGAGCACCACGCTGGTGAAGGTGGTCAACAACACCGGCGTGCCGGCGGAGCTCCGGTCGAGCGGTCGCGAGGTGGTGGATCTCGCCCCCAGCCAGTCCCGGATCGTGTCGCTCCCGGTGGGCTCGGCCTCGCTCGAGCTCGTGGCCAACGGCCGGATCGTCGAGCACGAGCACCTGTACCTGCGCCCCTTCGAGGAGGAGACGATCACCGGCTTCGCCCCCTCCCGTGCCGACCTCGTGGTGTACAACCCGCTGCCCTTCCCGGTGGCCCTCACCTGCGACCGCGGCCTCACGCGCACGGTCGAGCCCCGCGGGCGCGTGGTGTACGACGACGTGGCGGTGGGCAGCTTCCACCTCGTGGCGCGCCGCCCGGGCGGCGAGCGCGTGGACGAGGAGCAGATCCGGATCGACCCCTGGCGCGGCGGCAGCTGGACCATCGACCCCCCCAGCCAGGGCCTGGTGCGGCTCGACAACGAGCACCACGAGGGCGTGCGGGTGTACGCCGACGGGCGCATCATCGCCATGCTCAACGCCGAGCAGGACCACACGCTCAGCCTGCCCCTCGGTCCGGTCACCCTCGAGGTCCGCGAGCTCGACGGCACGCTGGTGGATCTCGACGCCATCACCGTGGATCCCTACCGCACCACCACGGTGGAGTTCGGGTGGGACCGCCGCCCCGGCTACACCAGCGGACAGCACCGACCCCACGACGACGACCACGACCACTACCACGGGACGAACGGCCACTCCTGCACGATGTAGGCGGCTCTGTGTCCAACTAGACAACCTCGACTTGCCACTTCGGACAGGCCATGGTAGCCCCGCGCTGCCATGGCCTACGCCGTCAAGGAAACCTACTACACGCTGCAAGGCGAGGGCGCCCAGGCCGGGCGCGCGGCCGTTTTCTGCCGCTTCTCCGGGTGCAACCTCTGGTCGGGACTGGAGAAGGACCGCGCGGAGGCCGCCTGTCGTTTCTGCGACACCGACTTCCGGGGCACCGATGGCCCCGGGGGCGGGCGATTCTCCACCGCCGAGTCGCTCGCCGCGCACGTGGCCGCGCTCTGGCCCGGGGGTGGCCGTCCCTATGTTGTCTTCACCGGCGGCGAGCCCGCCTTGCAGCTCGACGAGGCGCTGGTCAGCGAGTGCCAGGTTCGCGGGATCGAGGTGGGCATCGAGACCAACGGCACGCGGCCGCTGCCCCGGGGCATCGACTGGGTGTGCGTGAGCCCCAAGCCCCGCTGCGATCTCCTCGTCCGTAGGGGACAGGAGTTGAAGCTCGTCTTCCCGCAGCCGGAGTTCGACCCGGACGCCTTCGAGCAGCTCGACTTCCAGCACCACTTCCTCCAGCCGATGGACGGCCCGACACGCGACGCCAACACGGCGCTCGCGGTGGCCTACTGCCGCGCCCATCCCCGCTGGCGACTTTCCCTGCAAACCCACAAGCTCCTGGGCATCCCATGACCGCGCCCCGCACGCCACGCCGCAAGCGCCTCCCCGACCACGCCAGCGAGCGCGACGAGCGCGCGCTCGCCATCGACAAGGTGGGCATCAAGGACCTCGTCTACCCCATCCGCGTGCTCGACCGCGCCAACCAGGTGCAACACACGGTGGCGCGGATGAACCTGTCGGTGAGCCTGCCCCACGAGTTCAAGGGCACCCACATGAGCCGCTTCGTCGAGGTGCTCAACGCGCGGCGCGGCGAGATGACCATCCGCAACATGCCGTCGATCCTCGCCGACATCCAGTCGCGACTGGATGCCCGCGACGCTCACCTCGAGGCCACCTTCTCCTACTTCATCAGCAAGCGGGCCCCGGTGAGCGGGGTGGAGTCGCTGATGGAGTACGCCTGTCGCTTCGACGCCTCGATGCGGGGCGCGGCGCTCGACTTCGTGCTCTGCGTCCGGGTGCCGGTGAAGAGCCTCTGCCCCTGCTCCAAGGCCATCAGCGACCGCGGGGCGCACAACCAGCGCAGCCTGGTGGACGTGGAGCTGCGCAGCAGCGAGTTCGTGTGGATCGAGGAGATCGTCGCCGCCGTGGAGGCCTGCGGCTCGGCCCCACTGTTCGCGCTGCTCAAGCGGGAAGACGAGAAGTACGTCACCGAGCTGGCCTACGACAACCCGAAGTTCGTGGAAGACCTCGTGCGCGACTCGGTGATCGCGCTGCGCGCCCTGCCCGGGGTCACCTGGTTGCGCGTGTCGGCCGAGAACCAGGAGTCCATCCACAATCACTCGGCCTTCGCGCAGATCGAGTGGTCGGCGAGCGCGGCGGCAGTCCCCTCCCCCGCCCACCCGGGACAGCCCGCGCCCACCGAGACGCCCGGCTTCGGCTCCTGGCTCCGCGAGCAGCGGGTGCTCCGGGGCTACAGCCAGCAGGGACTCGCCGACGAGCTCGGCGTGTCGGCCGCGCACCTGAGCCGCGTGGAGTCGGGCGACAAGCGCCTCTCCGACGAGGCCCTCGCCCGCGCCGCGCGGCTGCTCGGCCTCCCGGCCGACGAGGTGTGCCTGCGCGCCGGGGTGATGCCCGCGTGGGTGTGGGCGAAGGTGGCGCAGGATCCGGGGGCGTTTCTGAGGAGGCTGTAGGCCAGGAGGGAGGCGGGAGGCGGAGGCGGGAGGAGGCGCGCTCGCCCTTCGGGCGGCGTCCACCAACCGGCGCCGGCCCAAGGTCGGTGTTGTCGTCGCGACCGGTGCGCGAAAACAAGCACCTTGGCTCCAGGCGCGGGCGCCGGGCACGTTGCACAGGCCGCCACCGGCCGGTTGCTCATCATGGAAGGCTTCGACATCCCATTCGACGACGAGAGCAAGTGGTAACCGCCTCCTCCACCCGCTCCCTCCCTCCCAAATTCCTCCCTCCTACCTCCTGGCTACAGCCTCTCCCCAAACACCCTCTGGTACAACTCCCGGTACGTGTCACTCAGGTCGCCCAGGTCGCGACGGAACACGTCCTTGTCGAGGTGGCGCCCCGTCCCCCGTTCCCAGAGGCGCGAGCCGTCGGGGGTGATCTCGTCGGCGAGCACCACCGCGCCCTTGTAGCGGCCGAACTCCAGCTTGAAGTCGACGAGATCAACGCCGAGGTCGCCCCAGAAGGCGCGCAAGAGGTCGTTGACCACCAGCGAGTACTCCCGCATCGCCTGTAGCTCCCAGGCCCGGGCGTAGCCGAGGATCACCGCGCACTCCTCGTTGATCTGCGGATCGTTGAGCGCGTCGGACTTGTAGAAGTGCTCGAGCAAGGGTCGCGACAGGCGCTGGCCCTCGGCGATGCCGAGGCGCTTGGCGAGCGATCCGGCCACCACGTTGCGCACCACCAGCTCCACCGGGATGATCTCCACCTTCTTGCACAACTGGTCTCTCGGCGACACCTGCCGCACGAAGGCGGTGGGCACCCCGGCTGCCGCCACCTTCTCCATCAAGAAGGCGCTCAGCTTGCAGTTGATCACGCCCTTGTCGGCGATCTGGGCCTTCTTCACGCCGTTGAAGGCGGTGGCATCGTCCTTGTAGTGGATGATGATCTCGTCGGCGGCCTCGGTGGCGTAGACCTGCTTGGCCTTGCCCTCGTAGAGCTTCTGGTCGGGGGGGAGCGTCATGGGTCGGCGGCTATCGCCCCGGCGCGGGCCGGGCTACGCTCCGCGCCGATGAGCGTGCTGCTGGCCCTCGCGTGTACCGGCGAAACGGTGGATACCCATGGAACCACGCCGGTCCTCGAGGGCGAGGGCTTCTTCGACAGCCCCTTCCCGAGCGACAGTCGCCTCGTCGAGGGTCGCCCCTCGCTGGAGGGT
Organism: Deltaproteobacteria bacterium; assembly: GCA_016875435.1. Classification (GTDB taxonomy): domain Bacteria; phylum Myxococcota_A; class UBA796; order UBA796; family SXON01; genus SXON01. Next base: position 17,573 of record VGRE01000021.1, read on the forward strand.
TTCCCCGGCAGCGGCGCCGTCCCCCTGTTCGACGCCTACATCGCCCTCGCCCCGGTGATGGACGGCTGGGGCACCAACAGCCCCGCCTACGTGCGCTTCACCGAGCCCATCGACGAGTCGGCGCTCCCGAGCCCGGCCGGCTCGCTGGAGGCCGACTCGGCCATCGTGCTCGTCGACATCGACGCGCGCAGCGCCCGCCGGGGCGAGCGCTTTCCCATCGTCACCCAGTTCTGGTCGGTGTCCGACCAGTACGGCGCCGACAACCTGCTGGCGATCGCGCCGATGGCGGGCTTCCCGCTGCGCCCGTCCACCACCTACGCCCTGGTGCTGCGTCCCCCGCTGGCCAGGCTGGGCGCGATGCCCGAGGGCTGGAAAGACGACCCGGCCTACCTCCCCCTCCGCGAGACCTTGCTGGCGATCGATCTCGACGACGACAGCGTGGCGGTGGCCACCACCTTCACCACCCAGGACCCCACCCGCGAGCTGGCGCTGGTGGTGCAAAGCATCCGGTCCGGCGAGATCGGCGTGCCGCCCTGGGAGCCCGAGCTGACACTCCACGAGGACCGAGGCGACTACGCGGTTTTCGAGGGCTTCGTCACCATCCCCATCTGGCAGGAGGGCGAGCGCCCCTATCGCGAGGAGGGTGGCGGCCTCGTGTTCAGCGGCGACCGGCCGCTGGTCCAGGGCTGGGAGCGGGTGGAGTTCGGCCTCACCGTGCCCAGCGGCGAGCCCCCGGGGAGCGGCTGGCCGCTGGTGGTATACAGCCACGGCACCGGCGGCGACCACCTGAGCTTCTGCGCCTACGGCACGCACGACGAGGAAGGCGGCGGCATGGCCGATCGCGGCGTGGCGATGCTCGGCATCGCGCAGCCCCTGCACGACGACCGGGCCACTCCCGACACCAGCGCCGAGTTCGACACCTTCAACTACATGAACCCCGCCGCCGGGCGCACGAGCTTCCGGCAGGGCGCGGCCGACCAGGTGTGGCTGGTGGAGCGACTGTCCGCGTCCGGTTCGGACTTCAGCTTCGACGGCGTGACGATCCCCATCGACCACGAGCGCCTGAGCTTCTTCGGCCACTCCCAGGGCGCGATGGTGGGGGCGCTGGGCGCGAGCTTCCTGTCCACGCGGGTGCGCGCCGTGGGCCTGTCCGCGGCCGGGGGCGGCACGGCCGAGGCGGCGCTCAGCAAGGTCGACCCCATCCCCACCGCGCCCCTGCTCGCCGCCGCGCTCGGCATCGACGAGGCCAACCTGTCCGTCCTGCACCCGGTGCTCGGCATCGTGCAGATGTTGTCAGAGGTCACCGACCCGATGAACTACGGGCCCAACTGGATCGCCGAGGAGCCGGGCTGGGAGGCCCGCGCTGTGCCGGTGCTCATGACCGAGGGCCTGGAAGACACCTACACGCCCCCGCGCACCATCGAGGCGCTCGCTACCGCCGCGCGACTGCCCATCGCCGGCGAGATGCTCTACGAGCCCCTTGGCTTCGACCTGCGCGGGCTCGGCGCCGAGGATCGTCCCGTGGAGGACAACGTCGTGGGTTACGACGGCAACGAGGTCACCGCCGGTCTCGCCCAGTTCGCCGACCAGGGCCACTTCGCCGTGTACTACGACCGCGACGCGCGCAACTTGTACCGGGACTTCCTCGAGAGCGCGAGCTACGGCTCGCCGGAGCTGCCCGAGTGAAGGTCCTCCTCGGCGTCACCGGCGGCATCGCCGCCTACCGGGCCTGCGAGCTGGTGAGCCTCGCGGTGAAGGCGGGTCACTCGGTGCGGGTGGTGATGACCGCCAACGCCACGCGCTTCGTCGGGCCCCTCAGCTTCGAGGCGATGTCGGGGCACCCGGTGCTCACCGACACCTTCTCCGACGCCCTGGCGCATATCGAGTGGGCCAAGTGGGCCGAGGTGGCGGTGGTGGCGCCGTGCAGCGCCAACGCGCTGGCCAAGCTCGCCTGCGGCCTCGCCGACGACGCGCTCAGCACCACGCTGATGGCGCTCCCCCGGGGACGGCGGGTCGTGCTGGCCCCGGCGATGAACACCGAGATGTGGCTCAACCCCGCGACCCAGCGCAACCTGCGCTGGCTCGACGAGCTCGGCCGTTTTACCATCGTGGCGCCCACCGAGAAGCGCCTCGCCTGCGGCGACGTGGGGCCGGGCGGGCTGGCCGAGCCCAGTGACATTCTCGCAGCGATCGCGACCGCGATTTGATACTTTCCGTCGCGACACCGTATAGCGAAGCATGCCGTGGTTGACCCCCCTCGCCTTCGCGGGCGAGCCCGATCCGTACATGACCGGTTGCCACAGCAACGACCGCGCGCTGGTGGCCGCCCACAACGACGCCGTCGAGGCGCTCGATGCCGGCGCCATGAAGGCCACGCGCACCGCCATGGACGAGGACCTGAAGCGTTCGCCCAAGTGCAAGGGTGCGCCGCGGCTTTAGCCGAGGTGGCCAAGGACTGCCGAACGCTGGTCCACGCCGCCCGGCGAACCGGCCCTACCCGAGGCCGGTCCCCGGTGTCCCCCTTCACCTTTCCGAGCCGCCGGACGTGCCGCCCCGGGCCTCGTGGTTAGCCTCCCGGCTCGCGCCCGTGTCCATTCTCGACCGCATCGGCAACACCCCCCTCGTGCGCCTCGGGCGCATCACCAGGGATCTGGTCCCCGCCGGCGTCGAGGTGTGGGCGAAGTTGGAGTGGTTCAACCCCGGCGGTAGCGTCAAGGATCGCGCCGCGTACGGCATCGTCCACGACGCCGAGCGGACCGGCAAAATAGGTCGCGACACGATTCTACTCGACAGCTCCTCCGGCAACACCGGCATCGCCTATGGGCTCATCTGCGCCATCCGTGGCTACTCGCTCACGCTCTGCCTGCCCAAGAATGCCAACCGTGAGCGCAAGCGCATCCTCAGGGCCTACGGCGTACACATCGTCGAGACCGACCCGCTGGAAGGGAGCGACGGCGCCATCCGCATGGCGAAGAAGCTGGTGGCGGACAACCCTGGCAAGTACCTGTACCTCGACCAGTACGGGAACGAGGCCAACCCCCGCGCTCACGAGAAGGGCACCGCCGAGGAGATCTGGGCTCAAACCGGGGGACGGGTGACCCACTGGGTGGCCACCCTCGGCACCTCGGGCAGCTTCGTGGGCACCACCCGGGGACTCAGGGCCAGGAACCCCGCGATCCAGTGCATCTCCGTGCAGCCCGACAGTCCCTTCCACGGGCTCGAGGGCCTCAAGCACATGGAGTCGGCGATCGTCCCCGCGATCTACGACCCGCGCCTGGCCGACCGCGACCTCGGCGCCCCCACCGAGCCCTGCCTGGAACTGCGCAAGCGCCTCGCCCGCGAGGAGGGACTGCTGGCCGGGGTGAGCGCCGGGGCGGCGCTCTGGGGCGCCATCGAAGTGGCCCGCGGACTACAGTCCGGCGTGGTGGTCACGCTCTTCCCCGACGGCGGCGAGCGATACATCTCGGAGGACCACCTGTGGGACTGAGGCTCAAGCGCGCCGAGGCCGAGCGCATGCACGCGCACATGCGCGAGGGTTACCCCCACGAAGTCGTCGGGATCCTCGCGGGTTCTCGTGATACATGGTCTGTGTATCATGTTGTATCACTGGTGAACGAGCGGGCCGACAGCCCGGCGAATCGCTACCACGTGTCAGCCCTGGCGCTCCACCGGGCCGAGGAGGCCCTCGCGGCGCGAGGCCTCGACGTGGTGGGCTACTACCACAGCCACCCCGACCACCCCTCGGCGTACAGCGACTTCGATCGCGACCACGCCCTGCCCAACATGAGCTACCTCATCGGCGCCGTGACCACCGGCGGCGTGGTGGGCCAGCAGAGCTGGCGCCTTCGCGACGACCGGAGCGCGATGGACGAAGAAGACATCATCCTGGAGGACTGACCCATGCCCGTACACATCAGCATCCCCACCGCCCTTCGCGGCTACGCCGCCGGCGCCGCCACCGTGGCCGTCGAGGCGAACACCGCGGGGGCTGCCCTCGACGCCCTCTGTGCCGCCCACCCGGGCCTCGCCAACCACCTGCGCACCGCCGACGGCAAGCTCCGCAGCTTCGTCAACGTGTACAAGGGGGAGGACGACATCCGTCACCTCGAGCGCGACGCCACCGCCCTGGTCGACGGCGACACGCTCACCATCGTGCCCTCCATCGCGGGAGGCCTCCGTGGCTGAGCTGAGCCGGGAGGAGATCGCCCGCTACTCGCGCCACCTCATCCTCGAGGAGGTGGGGATGGAGGGACAGACGAAGCTGAAGAACAGCTCGGTGCTCTGCGTGGGCACCGGCGGCCTCGGCTCGCCGTTGTTGCTCTATCTGGCCGCCGCCGGCGTGGGGCGCATCGGCATCGTCGACTTCGACGTCGTCGACGCGAGCAACCTCCAGCGCCAGATCATCCACGGCACCTCCACAGTGGGCCAGCGAAAGGTGGTGTCGGCCCGCGACCGCATCCGCGATCTCAACCCGCACGTGCAGGTCCACATCTACGAGGAGCCATTCAGCAGCGACAACGCTCTGCGCATCTGCCAGCCCTACGACGTCGTGGTCGACGGCACCGACAACTTCCCCACCCGCTACCTCGTCAACGACGCGTGTGTCATTCTCGGCAAGCCCAACGTGTACGGCTCGATTTTCAAGTTCGAGGGGCAGGCGAGCGTGTTCAACTACCAGGGCGGGCCAAACTACCGCGACCTCTACCCGGAGCCGCCGCCGCCGGGGCTCGTCCCCTCCTGCGCCGAGGGCGGGGTGCTCGGCGTGCTCCCCGGGCTCATCGGCACCATCCAGGCCACCGAGACCATCAAGATCCTGCTCGGCAAGGGCACCACCCTGTCCGGGCGCCTGTTGTTGTTCGACGCGATGAACATGAAGTTCCGCGAGCTCAGGTTGCGTCCGGATCCCGACGCGAAGCCGATCACCACCCTCATTGACTACGACCAGTTCTGCGGCGTCCCGAGGCGGGAGGGCAGCCGCGAAGAGGCCCCCACCATCTCCGGTTCTTTCGACCGTCTCACCGTGGCCGAGATCAAGCACAAGCTCGACTCGGGCTGGAAGCCCTTCGTGCTCGACGTGCGCGGCCAGAGCGAGTGGAACATCGTCAACATCGGCGCCGACGCGCTCATCCCTCACGCCGACGTGGGCACGCGCCTGTCCGAGGTGCCTCGCGACCGCGAGATCCTCGTGCACTGCAAGCTCGGTGGGCGCTCCTCGCAGGCCTGCCAGGTGCTCGCGGCGAACGGGTACCGGGTGACGAACATGGAGGGGGGAATCACCGCCTGGGCGAAGGAGATCGATCCGAGGTTGCCAACCTACTAGGCATCGAACCGTGGTGCCCTCGGGCTGTCCCGGGCGCCCGAGGGCGACGGGCCCCGCTACGCGCAGGGCTGGCAGGACGACTACGTCACCCAGGTGGCGGCGCAGTTCCCAGGATAGCCAGCACCCCCCGGCGCATGCGCCCCCCGTACTCGGCGCGCGAGGCCGAGCGATGCTTGGCGCCGACCGAAACGAGGTCGAGCAGCTCGGCCAGCGCCTCGCCCCGGAGCCCGCCCGCGCCCCGGGCATCGCCGAGGGCCAGCACCAGCTCCGCGCGGAAGTCTCGCTCGTAGGCGTCGAGATCGTCGCCCAGCAAAGCCCGGGCGGTGTCGATCAGCTCGACCATGTGCCGCGCGTCCTCCCCCTGTCCCACCAGGTGCCCGTGGGCGGCCTCGAGGGCGGCCGCCACGCGATCGGCGAGGGGCCCCGAACCGCCCAGGGCCGCGCGGGCGGTCGCCGCCACGTGGGCCATGATCTGCCTTACCGCGGCCTCGAACACCGCCTCCTTCGATGCGAAGTACAAGTAGAGCCCTGGGCGCGAGATGCCCGCCGCCCGCGCGAGTTCGTCCATCGAGGTGCGGCGCAGGCCGTACCGCAGGAACACCCCCGCCGCCGCGTCGAGGATCTCCACCCGTCGCTGGGCCGGCGGCGCGGCCATCAGGCGGCTCCCCCGAAGTCGTAAGTCACCCCGGTGAGCTTCTCGCTCAGCGCCCAGAGGCGCTCGGCCACGGCGTCGTCCTGCGCGGCGCGGCTTCGACCCACCTCGACGGGCGCGCCGTTGATCTCGAACAGCCCCGCGGGGCCCCAGTAGCTGCCCCGGGCAGCGCTAGGATCGGTGGCGGCGCGGAGGGTGGGCATGGCGCCATCGCTCGGCTTCATCGCCACGAAGTTGAACAGGCTCACGTAGCCGGCCGAGCGCTGCAGCTCGGTGGCGGTGATACCCGGGTGCGCGGCGGTGACCAGCAGGCCCCCCTCGCCGAGTCGCTTCTGCAACTCGCGCGCGAAGAGCAGGTTGGCGAGCTTGCTCTGCCCGTAGGCCGGCCACCCCCAGTAGCTCCGCCGCTCGTAGTTGGGATCGTCGAGGTCGATGGCGCCGGCGCGATGCATGCCGCTCGACACCACCACCACGCGCGAGCCCGCTGTGCGCCTCAAGAGCGGCAACAGGCGGCCGGTGAGGGCGAAGTGGCCAAGGTGGTTGGTGCCGAACTGCATCTCGAAGCCCTGCTTCGTGCGCGAGAACGGCGGCACCATCACGCCGGCGTTGTTCACGAGGAGATCGAGCCGGTCATGGCTGGTGGCGAATCGCTCCGCGAAGGCCGCGATGCTCTCGAGGTCGGAGAGGTCGAGCACCGAAAGCTCCACCCGTCCCGGGGGATTCCCGGCCACGATGAGCCCCACGGCGGCACGGCCACGCTCGGCGCTGCGGCAGGCCAGCACCACGTGTGCTCCCTTTTTCGCCAGCATCCGGGCGGTCTCGTAGCCAATACCGCTATTTGCACCGGTGACGATGACCACGCGGCCGGTCTGGTCGGGGATGGACTCGAAGCTGAACATGAGCGTACTCTTGGTTGCTTACTTAGATTTTACATACTCAGCATATTCTGTCAATAATTATCAGCTGATCGACCGGGTCGCCATCGCTCCCGTGTAGCCCTCTCGACCCGTGAGCGGCTAAGCCGTGCCGATGCTCCTCATCCGCGGCGCCCAGGTCTACAGCCCCGAGCCCATCGGCGCGCGCGACGTGCTGGTGGCCGGTCGCGAGGTGGTGGCGATCGACGAGCGCCTGGAGCCGCGCGGGGTCGAGGTCGAGGAGATCGACGCCAGCGGCCTGCTCCTCGTCCCGGGCCTCGTCGACGCCCACGCCCACCTCGGCGGCGGCGGCGGCGAGGGCGGCGCCCACACCCGGGTGCCTGCCGTGTCGCTGTCGCGGCTCACCACGGCCGGGGTCACCACTGCCATCGGCCTGCTCGGCACCGACTGCTCCACTCGCAGCATGGCCGACCTGCTCGCCGCGGCTCGTGGCCTGGAGGCGCTCGGGCTGAGCACCTTCTGCTACACAGGCGGCTACACCGTCCCCCCCACCACGCTCACCGGATCGGCCCGGGGCGACATCGTCCACGTCGACCGCATCGTCGCCATCGGCGAGACGGCGATCAGCGATCACCGGTCGTCCCAGCCCAACTTCGACGAGATCGCCCGCCTCGCCGCCGACGCCCACGTGGCCGGCATGATGACCGGCAAGGCCGGCCTACTCCACCTGCACCTCGGCGACGGTCCCCGCGGACTCGACCTCGTGCGCCGTGCGCTCCGGGAAACGGAGCTCCCCGCCCGTACCTTCCACCCCACGCACGTCAACCGCAACCGCGCCCTCTGGGCCGAGGCCATGGCACTCGAGGCTTGCCCGGTCGACGTGTCGGCCTTCCCGCCCGACGGTGCGACTCCGGAAGCCGGGGAATGTATCGCCAGCTGGCATCACGCTGGGCGAGACATGAGACGTATCACGATGTCGAGCGATGCAGGTGGATGTATTCCGACCTTCGACGCGAGCGGCGTGTTGCTTGGCATGGAGGTGGGTAGCGCCGCCACGCTCTTGCCCGAGGTGTTTCGCGCCTACCAGCTCGGGGTACCCCTGTCGCTCGCCCTTGCCACCTGCACCGCCTCCGTGGCCGAGTTGTTCCGGCTCCACCGGAAGGGCCGAGTGGCCGTGGGCGCCGACGCCGACCTCCTGTTGCTCGACCCGTCGCTCGGGGTGCGCGGCGTGCTCGCGGGCGGTCGATGGCTGGTCAAGGACGGCGCCCCGCTGGTGCGAGGTCCCTTCGAGGCGAGTTAGGACCGCGACGCGATGCCCTCCAAGCCCAGCGGCGAGCGCGGCCACGTCGTCCCCATCGGCGGGGCGGAAGACAAGATCGCGGCCCGCGCCGTGTTGCGACGCTTCGCGTCGATGTGCAGCGGGCCGGTGGCCGTCGTCACCACCGCCTCGCTCGACCCCACCACCGGCGACCGCTACCGCGGCGTCTTCGCGGCCCTCGGCGTGGAGGCGCGCGTGGTCGACATCGTGGCGCGCGAGCAGGCGGAGTCAGCCTTGCACGCCCTCGATGGCGCCGGCGGCGTGTTCTTCACCGGCGGCACGCAGCTCAGGCTCTCGACCATCCTCGGGGGCACGCCGCTGGCCCAGGCGGTGCGGCGCCTGAACGCCTGGGGGGTCCCGGTGGGCGGCACCTCCGCCGGGGCCGCGTTCTGCTCCGAGCACATGATCGCCTACGGCAAGGAAGGCGCCTCGCCGATCGCCGGGGGGGTCACGCTCGCGCCCGGCCTCGGGCTCACCAACCGGGTGATCGTCGACCAGCACTTCCGCCAGCGCGACCGCTTCGGCCGCCTGCTCGCCGCGGTGGCCTACAACCCCTTCGCCATCGGCCTCGGGCTCGACGAAGACACCGCCGCCTTCATCGGTCCCGACAACGTGGTGGAGGTGGTGGGCTCCGGCGCGGTGACGGTGGTCGACGCGGGCTCGCTCGAGCACTCCGCGATGGCCACGGCCGAGGAGGGCAAGCCGGTGGAGATGATCGGCGTGCGCGTACACGTGCTGGTGGAGGGCGCGCGCTACGGGCTCGACACGCGCCGCGCGGAGCCGGCGCCGGTGCGACCGCCTCACCCCTGAGGGCACCTCATTGGCATACACGCGCCGGCCCCCTGCCCCAGGGCGGCAACGACGTGGCCATCTTCCTCGCCCGCAGTTTCCGCATCGAGGAGGTGTCGCGCCCGCTCGACCACTTCATCGTGTTCATCCTGCGCGAGGGCACGCTGGAACGCTACGACATCACCGAGAAGACCAGCGCCGAGCTCGAGGCGCTGATCCGCGCCCTCGCCGCCACCCGGGACGAGCTTCCCCACGCGATCGCCCTGGTCCACCCCGCCACCGCCGAGTTGCCCGACGGCAAGCACCGCGCCATCGTGTTCATGGTGGAAACCGGGGGACGCCGGGGCGCGATGATATGGGTGCAGCGGGTGGTGGAGAGCCAGCTGCTGCCGAAGGAGTCGGTGTACCGCGACCAGGGTGATGTGCCCGAGGGCAAGGGCTGGATCGGCGTAGCGCCTGAGGGCGTGGAGGTGCTGGCGCGACCCCTCCCCGGTTCGGAGACTTCCGACTGAGGCGGGCGGATTCGATACACTCCCCCGCCATGAAGATCCTCGACCAGCGCGTGTACGTCGGACCGAATCTGTACGCGAACTTCAAGGTAATCCGCTTCACGCTCGACCTCGGCCCGCTCGAGGAGTACCCGAGCGCCACCATCCCCGGCTTCGTCGATGCACTGCTGCGCCACGTGCCCAGCCTCGACCAGCACGGCTGCTCTTACGGCGAGCCCGGCGGATTCCTGCGGCGGCTGCGCGAGGAGGGCGGCACCTGGATGGGGCACGTGATGGAGCACCTGGCCATCGAGCTGCAGAATCTCGCCGGCGCCCAGGTCACCTTCGGCAAGACTCGCGGTACCGGGTCCCACGGGCACTACCACATGGTCTACCAATACGAAGACCCGTGGGTAGGCGAGGAGGCTGGAAAACTGGCGATGCGCCTGCTGCATGCGCTCATCCCGGAGCCGCTCCGAGGCGACGCCGCCCCCGACCCGGAGTTCAACTTCGAGGCGGGCTTGCATCGCCTGATCCGGGGGGCAGAGAAGCGCGCCTTCGGGCCCTCGACCGCGTCGCTGGTGCGCGCCGCCGAGGCCCGCGACATCCCCTGGGTGCGCCTGTCCTCCGGCTCGCTGGTGCAGTTCGGCCACGGCTTCCGGCAGAAGCGCATCCAGGCCACCGTCACCAGCGAGACCCGCCACATCGCCGTCGACATCGCGGGCGACAAGGAGGCCACCAACAAGATCCTCGGCGACCTCGGACTCCCGGTGCCCAGGCAGCAAGATGTCTACGAGGCCGAGGAGGCGGTCGAGGCCGCCGCCGAGCTCGGCTACCCCGTGGTGGTCAAGCCGCTCGACGCCAACCACGGGCGCGGCGTCAGCATCGGGCTCACCGCCCCGGAGCAGGTGCGGGTGGCCTACGCGGCGGCGGCCGAGCACAGCAGCACGGTGCTGGTAGAGACGTTGATCCAGGGCCTCGACCATCGCATGCTGGTGGTCAACGGCGAGCTGGTGGCGGTGGCCAAGCGCGTGCCCGGCCACGTGGTCGGCGATGGCAACTCCAGCATCCAGGCGCTCATCGACCGGGTGAACAGCGACCCGCGCCGCGGCCTCGGCCACGAGAAGGTGCTCACCCGGCTGGAGGTCGACGAGCAGGCCCTCCGCCTCCTCGACAAGGCCGGCCATAGCCTCCAGTCGGTGCTTCCCGCGGGCGAGGTGTTCTACCTGCGATCCACCGGCAACCTTTCCACCGGCGGCACCGCCACCGACGTGACCGACATCTGCCACCCCGACAATCGCGAGATGGCGGTGCGGGCCGCCGCAGCTGTGGGTCTCGACGTGTGTGGCGTGGACTTTCTCACCCCCGACATCACCCGCTCCTGGCGCGACGTGGGCGGTGGGATCTGCGAGCTCAACGCCGCGCCGGGCTTCCGCATGCACGTGGCGCCCAGCGAGGGACAAGCTCGCGACGTGGCCGGGAAGGTACTCGACATGCTCTTCGCCCCCGGCATGCCGAGCCGCATCCCCATCGCCGCGATCACCGGCACCAACGGCAAGACCACCACCACGCGGATGCTCGCCCACATCCACAAGCTCGACGGCAAGGTGGTGGGCATGACCACCACCGACGGCGTGTACATCGACGGCCGGCTCACCGTGTCGGGCGACATGACCGGGCCCATCGCCGCCAAGATGGTGCTCACCGATCCGCACGTGCAAGTGGCCGTGCTGGAAACCGCGCGGGGTGGACTGCTCCGCGCCGGGCTCGGTTACCGCCACCCCGACGTGGCCTGCTGCCTCAACGTGAGCGGCGACCACCTCGGCCTCGGCGGCATCAACACGCTGGAACAGCTCGCCGAGGTGAAGCGCATCCCCATCGAGGTGGCACGCGACACCATCGTGATCAATGCGGACGATCCGCTCTGTCTACGCATGGTGGAGCGCAGCGTGGCCCGCCGGGTGTGCTATGTCACGCTGCGGCCGGACAACCCGCTGGTCCGCGAGCATGTCCGCGCCGGCGGGCGGGCGCTCGCCCTGGAGGCGGGCATCAACGGCCAGATGATCACCATCTACGACAACGGCTCGCACATCCCGCTGGTGTGGACCCACCTCATCCCGGCCACGCTCGAGGGCAAGGCGCTCCACAACGTGCAGAACGCCATGTTCGCGGCGGGCATGGCGTGGTCGATGGGGGTGTCACTCGAGGCCATCCGGCACGGCCTGCGCACCTTCGACATGACCTTCTACCAGGCTCCCGGCCGCATGAACGTCTTCGACGAGCACGGCTTCAAGGTGATCCTGGACTACGGGCACAACCCCGCCGCCATCGACGCGATGTGCACGCTTGTCGACGGCCTCGGCCCCCGGGGCAAGCGGGTGTGCGTGCTCTCGGCCCCCGGCGACCGCCGCGACGAGGACATCCGCGCCATCGCCGCCCGCGCCGCGCGTAGCTTCGATCACTTCGTCTGCCGGGAAGACGACAGCCGCCGCGGCCGCCGCGAGGGCGAGATCGCGGGGCTCCTGGTGGCGGCGCTGCACGAGGCGGGCGTGCCGGCCGATCGCGTGCAGACCGTGCTCTCCGAGGTGGAGGCCACCGACCTCGGCCTGCGCGCCTGCGTGCCCGGCGACCTGCTGCTGGTGTTCGGCGACGACATCAAGCGCGCGTGGAAGCAGATCATCTACTTTGGCGGTCGCAAGCCCCGAGAGGAGGCGCCGGTGATGCCGGCCTACGCACCGGTGACGGAGGAGCCGCTGCCGGTGCTCGACATCGCCATCGTGCGCGACGCGCGT
>VGRE01000022.1 GCA_016875435.1 Deltaproteobacteria bacterium
CTTCGCCGAGGTGCGCGACGCCTACGGCCTCGCCCGCGACGACAGCTTCAAGCTCGCCGACTACCCCACCGTGGAGAAACTGGCCGGCTGGCTCGCCGAGCGCGCGAGCGCCACCGCGAGCCCGAGCAGCGCGGCCGCGAGCCCCGAGCCCCCGAGCGCCGCGAGCGCCGAGGCTCGGACCCCGGGCGCCGAGGCCCCGCGCACCGGCACCGTTTCCAAGACCGAGGTGCTCGCTAAACTCACCGCGGTGATCGCCGCGAAGACGGGCTACGAGCCCTCGGAAGTCGATCCTGCCTACGAGCTGGAAGCCGACCTCGGCATCGACACCGTCAAGCAGGCCGAGATCTTCGCCGAGGTGCGCGACGCCTACGGCCTCGCCCGCGACGACAGCTTCAAGCTCGCCGACTACACCACCGTGGAGAAGCTCGCCGGCTGGCTCGCCGAGCGCGCGAGCGCATCGACCGGGCCGAGTCCCGAGGCCCCGAGCGCCGGTCCCCGAGTCCACGAGGACCCGAGTCCCGAGCGTGCGAGCGCCGAGAGCCCGAGTCCCGAGAGCCCGAGTCCCGATGCCGGCGCCCCCCAGCCCGCCGATCCTCGCGGCCTGCCCCCCGACTTCCGCGTCCGCCGCGTCGTGCGCGTGAGCCACGCCCAGCTCCCGGTGAGCACGCTCAGCGGCCGCGTGGTGTGGGTGCTCGGCGGCGGCGACCTCGCCACCGCCCTGCGCGACGAGGTCGACCAGGCCGGGGCCAGCATGGAGGGCAAGCCCGACATCGTCATCGACTGCGGGATCCCGGTGCTCGAGGCCTTCCACCAGGCCAAGCGACTCGACAGCGCGCGCCCGCGCCAGTGGCTCTGCGTGTTGCCCTCGCCGGTCGACCTGCGCGATGCCCGCGACGGCGGCGCGCGAGCCGGTCTCGCCAAGGCGCTGGGCCGCGAGTGGGCGGGGTGCCGCGCGCGCGTCGTCAACGTCGCGGCCGATTGGCGGGCCATCGACGCCGCCCGAGGCATCATCGACGAGCTGGGCGAGGCCGATCGCGCGGTGGAGGTGTGGATCGGGCCCGGCGAGCGACAGGTGGCGGCGCTGGCCGCAGAGGCGGTGCCCGCGGGCGGCCACTGGCCCGAGCACCCGGTGGTGCTCCTCACCGGGGGCACGCGAGGCATCACCGCCGAGGTGGCGAAGGCCATCGCCGAGCGCGGCCCCGCCACGCTGCTGCTCGTGGCGCGGACCGCGCCCGGTCTCCAGCCGCTCGACGAGGAGGCCGAGCGCACGCGCCTCAAGACGTCGCTCGCGCGGGGGGGCCGCCGGGTCACCCCGAAGATGATCGAAGACGCCCTCCGCCCGATGCGAACCGCCGAGGAGGCGCGGCAGAACGTCGAGGCGATGCGGCAGCGCGGCGCCCAGGTGGATGCCTACGCGGTCGATCTCGCCGACGCCGAGGCCGTCCGCGCGCTCGTCGAGAATCTGAAGTCGCGACACAACCGCCTCGACCTCGTCATCCACGGGGCCGGCGTGGAGGAGTCGCGCCTGCTGCCCGACAAGGACGAGGCCGCCTTCAACCGGGTGTACGGCGGCAAGGCCGAGGGCGGGCTCGCCCTGGTGGAGGCGCTCGACCCGGGCACCTTCTTCGTGTCGATGGGCAGCATCGCCGGTCGCTTCGGCAACGCGGGACAGGTGGACTACTCCGCGGCCAACGAGGCCATGTCGCAGGTGTGCCAGCTCCGTCCGCGGTCGCTGCACGTCTCATGGACCGCCTGGGGCGGCGTGGGCATGGCGGTGCGCGGCGGCATGGAGACGCTCCTCACCTCCCGCGGCGTGGAGCTCTTGCCACCCGGACCAGGTGCGCGCCTGCTCTGCGACATGGTCGCCCACGGCACTTGTGGCGAGGTGGTGGTGGCCGGCGGCCTCGGCGACTTCCAGTCCCCGGCGCTCCACGGCCTGCTCGACAGCGTGGAGCTGGTGGGCGACCGCGCCCTCGGCCGCCGCCGCATGTCGGTGGCCACCGACGAATGGATCGTCGACCACGCCATCGACAGCGTGCCCGTGCTCCCCGGCGTCATCGGCCTGGAGCTGATGATCGCCACCGCGCTCGCCGCCCACCCGCGGGGCCGCTTCGCCGGCTGCGAGGACGTCACCTTCTCTGCGCCGCTGAAGCTGCACCGCGACGACCCGGTGGACATCGAGGTGCGCGCCGAGCCCGACGAGGACGGCGCCTACGCCTGTTCGCTGCGGAGCGCGCGCACCCTCAAGAACGGTCGCTCGCAGGTGACCGAGCACTTCGCGGCGCGGGTACAACTGGCCGAGATGCCGCTATTGCCCTCGTTGCCGTCGTCGTTCTTCCCGGAGGAGCGACTCTCGCAGAAAGACATCTACCGGCGCTTCTTCCACGGCCCGCGCTTCCAGGTCTTGCGCGGCGCCGAGGCGCTGTCGTTGCAGGGCCTCCTGGCCGAGGCCGCCGTGGAGCACGCCCCGATCGCCGAGGGCCTGGTGTCGGGTCCCCTGCTCCTCGAGGCCGCCTTCCAGGCGGCCGGTCTGCACCGGATGGTCATCGAGGGGGTGATGGCGCTGCCCTCGGCCATCGACGCGGTGGAGCTGGTGCGCCCCGCCGCGGATGGCGCCACACTCACCGTCGTGGCGGTCCACCGCGGCGGCGCCTACGACATCGACGTGGACGGCGCCGAGGGCCGCGTGATGCGCGTCCGCGGTTTCCGGATGGTGGAGAAGGGTCCCCTCGACCCGGGTTCGCGCTTCACCGCGCCCGAGGGCGGCTGGCCCAGCGCCGCCATGGCGGTGGCGAGCGAGGCCCAGGCCAAGCTGCCGAGGGGCGAGTTGGCGAGCCTCACCGCCCGCGGCACGCCCCGCCGGCAGGCCGACCGCCTCGCGGGACAACTCGCCGCCAACGAGGCCGTCGCTGCCTTGCGACCGGGAGCGAGCTTCCGCGTGGCGCGCGACGAACGGGGCAAGCCGGTGGTCGAGGGCGCCGTCGACGTTGAGGTCAGCATCACTCACGTCGAGGGCGAGGCGCTCGCGCTGGCGGTGCAGGGCGCCCACGCCGGCATCGACATGGAGAAGGTGGAGGCACGCTCCGAGGCCTTCGTCGAGGAGTGGTTCAGCGCCGAGGAGCGCCGCTGGGCCACCGGCGACGCCGACCGCACCGCCGCCTGGGCCGTCAAGGAGGCGGTGCTCAAGGCCCTGGGCGCGGGCATGGCGCTCTCGCCCCGCGAGGTGGAGGTGCTCGCGCCGCCCGCGCCGGGCTGGCTCCGCGCCGGCGGCGGCGTGACGGTGCGCCTCGCGGGCGAGGTCGCGGCCCGGCACGCGGCGCTAGGCGGCGCGCCACTGCGCGTGCGCGTGGGCGAGGTCGACGGCCGTGTGGTCGCGACCGTGGTGTTCGCGGCGTGACGTTTTGCTAGGCTAGCCCCATGCTCACCGTAGCCGAGCGCGACGACGGCCTGCGCATCCTGCGCATCGAGAGCCCGGCCGAGGCCGAGCCCTGGGCGCCCGCTTTCGCCGGCGCCTATCAGGAAATCTGGTCTGAACCGCCCTACAACGAGCGTTTCTCGTTGGAGGAGGCCTGTGCCATGCTCGCCCGGGCGCTGCGCATCGCCGACAACATCGTGCTCCTGGCGGTGCGCGACTCGGGGCTGGTGGGCGGCTTCGGCTTCGCCTTCCCGGTGAGCAGCAAGCCCGACGTGGTGCGCGAGATTCGTGGCCTGCTCCCTATCGACCGGACTTTCTACTTCGCCGAGCTGGGCGTGATGGAGCGCTGGCGCCGCACCGGCCTCGCCAACCAGCTCATCGCGTTGCGCCTCGGCCTGATCGACCGGGAGCGCTACGACCACGTGATCATGCGCACCAGCGCCCTGAAGAACGCCACCTACGACATGTACAAGAAGATGGGGTTCGAGGACACCGGCGTGTACATGGAGGTGCCCGCGCGTCGCAACGACGGCAGCTTCCGCACCGATCGTCGCCTCTTCATGGCCAAGGTCCTAGACCGGTAGCCGCGACTTTCCGATCGTGCTTCCGGCGAGGCAACGCTCGCGCTACCATGCCAAGGCGTGGGAGCCCTCATGACTGCCGTCCTCGCCCTCCTCGGCTGCCCCGACCAGCAGCTGACGGCCGTCACCAAAGACGGCGGCGACGTGGCCTACGAGCCCGACATCGAGATCGAGCCCGACGCGATGTCCTTCACCGACCTGATGCCCGGCCAGGAGGAGATCCAGTCCTTCACCATCGAGAACCGCGGCAACGTCGACCTCCACCTGTCCAACATCGTCCTCACCGGCACCACCGCCTTCACCGTGGGCACCGACCAGGCCACCGCCGCCATCGCGCCCGGCTCCAAGATCACCGTCCCGGTCACCTTCACGCCGGTCAACCCGGAGGACTTCGGCACCATCAGCGTGTTCTCCGACGATCCCGACAGCCCCGAACTGCCGGTGTCGCTCGACGGCACCGGGCTGGTGCCCCAGCTCTACATCAGCCCCAACCCCTACGGCTTCGGCTCGGTGATGCTCGATTGCGAACAAACGCAACCCATCACCTTCACCAACATTGGCTCCGCCACGCTCACCGTCACCCAGGTCGTGGTCACCGCCGAGGGATTCAGCCTGGGCGACTTCGCCACCCCCTTCTACCTGGAGGCGGGTGAGTCGTCGTCGATCGACCTCAATTTCCTGCCCTCGGAAGAGGTCGCATACGGCGGCGAGATGTGGGTCGCGAGCGACTCGCTCGTGGAGACCAGCACCGTGAGCGTGTCCGGCTCGGGCACCACCGAGTCCGAGGTGACCGACGAGTACTGGCAGGGCGACGGCCCGTGGGACCGGACGGACATCTTCTTCTACGTCGACCAGTCCTGCTCCATGGCCGATGACCGCAGGAACATGACCGACAACTTCCTCGACTTCACCGAGATGCTCGCCGGGCTCGACCTGGACTGGCAGATCGCGGTGTCGACGCTCGACAGCGGTTGCTCGTCGGTGGGCATCCTCACCCCCGACACCCCCAACCTCGAGACCGCCTTCCTCACGGGGGTCGACAGCTACGCCGGGCGCTACACCGAGGCGGGTCTGCACATCGCCGCCAACGGGATGCAGAACAGCACGCCCGGCAACTGCAACGATGGTTTCCTGAGGGAAGGCAGCAAGCCGCAGCTCGTGCTGGTGAGCGACGAGCCCGACCAGTCGCCGGGCTCCTGGAGCAGCTACGTGTCCGACATCCAGGCCGTGGCGCCGGAGGCCGCCGTCACCGCCATCGTCGGCGACGTGCCCAGCGGCTGCGCCACCGCCGACCCCGGCACCGGCTACTACGAGGCGGCCACCGCCACGCGCGGCGCCTTCCTCAGCATCTGCGAGCAGGACTGGAGCACCTACTTCGACGCCATCGCCACGCTCTCCTCCACGGGCGCTACCGACCGCTTCGGCCTCTCCTCCACGCCCGACCCGGCGACCATCGTGGTGACCGTCGACGACGACATCTCCACCGAGGGCTGGACCTACGATGCCGGCGGCAACGCCGTGGTCTTCGACGAGGCCAGCGTGCCCCACCCGGGCGCCCACGTGGTGATCGACTACACCATCCTCGGCGACTGCATCGACTAGCGGCGCCGGCGCCAGCCGAGCAGCCCGCCGAGCGCGAGCACGCCCAGCGCTGTCTCCCCGCGGCAGCCGCCGCCGCGGAGCGCGTAGGTGTCACACAGGTCGCCCACGCCGTCGCCGTCGGTCTCGTCGGCCTGGTCGGGGTTGGGGACGCTGGGGCAGTTGTCACACTGGTCGCCCACGCCGTCGGCGTCGATGTCGAGCTGCTGGGGATCCTCGACGTCCGGGCACACGTCGCAGCTGTCGCCCACGCCGTCCTGGTCGCTGTCGGCCTGCTCCAGGTTGGCCACGTCGGGACAGTTGTCACACTGGTCGCCCACGCCCTCGCGATCGCTGTCGACCTGGTCCGGGTCCCACGTGAACACGCAGGTGTCGCAGGGATCGCCCACGCCGTCGGCGTCCACGTCGGCCTGGTCGAGGTTCACCACCTCGGGACAGTTGTCGCAGCCGTCGCCGAGACCGTCCTGGTCGCGGTCCTGGGAGGTGTAGGTGGCGTCGAGCGGGCAACGGTCGCAGTCGTCGCCGAAGCCGTCGCCGTCCTGGTCTTCCTGGTTGCCGTTGGAGACCACCGGGCAGTTGTCGCAGCTGTCGCCGTGAAAGTCGCCGTCGGAGTCGGCCTGGGTCGGGTTGGACAGGCCCGGGCAGTTGTCACAGGCGTCGCCGGCGCCGTCGCCATCGCTGTCTTCCTGCCCGGGGTCGGGGTACAGGGGACAGATGTCACACTCGTCACCCACGCCGTCGAGGTCGGTGTCGAGTTGCTCGGGATTGAAGATGTCGAGGCAGTTGTCGCACAGGTCGCCCACGTCGTCGCAGTCGAGGTCTGACTGGTCGCGATTGTAGTCCTCGGGGCAGTTGTCACACGCGAAGATCGCGAACACGTCGGGGAACATCGCGTCGGGCGGCACGTAGAGGATGCCCGCCGACATGCCGTCGCCGTCGCCGTCGAAGTCAGCCACCGGGTAGAGGCATCCGTAGCTGGTGTAGTCGTAGTAGTAGTCCGCGTTCGGGTAGGGCTGCCCCGTGGTGGGGTCGATGTTGGCGGCGCAGATAGGGTCGGCAAGGTTGACCGGTGGCTCGTTGTACACCTCCACCGTGTTGCAGTTGAGGTCCTGGTAGAGATCGTTCACGCAGCCGTCGTCGGCGGCGGCCAGGGGCGCGAGGAAGAGGAGTGTCACTCGTCGCCCTCGTCGAACTCGTCCTCGCTCGGCAGGTCGTCGGGCGGGGGCGTGTAGCTGGGCCTGGGCGGCTCAGGCGGCGGCGGCAGCGCCACGGGCGGCGGGGCCGGCAGGCTCTGCGGGCTCCCGGTCCACGGTTGCTGGATCTCGAGCTTGTACTGGGGCGGGATCTCGCCGGGCTCCAGTCGGCGGACGATGTGGAAGATCACGCGGCGATTGAGCGCCAGCTCCTCCTCGGCGCTGCCCGACGCCACCGGCTCCACCTCGCCCATCGAGCGCGTGGAGATGCGGGTGGGCGAAACCCCGGCCTCCACCAGGGCGCGCCAGATGGCGTCGGCGCGGCGCTTCGCGAGGTCGTAGTTGTAGTAGAAGCTGCCCTCCTCGCTGGCGTGCCCCTCGATCACCAGGTGCAGGATCTCGGGGTGCTGGTTGAGGAGCCCGCCCACGAAGGACAGGGTGGGCAGCGACACCGGGAGGATCACGTCCCTGGCGAACTCGAACTGGATCGGGTCGCGGATGACGATCTGGTCTTGCTCCACGCGCGCGAGCTCCGCCTGCTCCCAGGTCGTCTCCGGCGGAGGCAGCGCGATCTGCTCGATGAGCACGGCGTCGGGGATGTCTTCTACCGGCGGCGTCACCGAGACCACCGGCGCGGGCGTCGCCGCGCGGGGGGCATGCGAGTAGCTCACTCCCGCCAGCACGCGCAGGCGCGAGGTGCCATAGCCGGCGGTGAGCCCACGACCCAGGCCGAAGTCGAGTGTCCACTCGCGATGGGGGCTCACCTGCGCGCCCACCAGCACCTCGGCCACGCGCTCGGCCGTGCCGCCGATCTCCCCGAGCCCGATGCGCGAGGCCAGCCCGGCGTGAAGCCACAGGCGATCTTCCCACAACGTTCCTCGGACGGCGGCGTTCTCGCCGAGCTCGGTGCCGAGGGTGAAGTCAGCGCCGGTATCGACGGCCTCCCGGAGCATGAAGCTCGTGTCGGAGCGCACCGAGAAGGGGCCCGCGTTGAGCGCGAGGAGCACCCCAGGCTGGCCGCGCAGGCTTCCCTCGCCCTTCCACGCGCCGGTGGCCCCCACCGGCAAGATCAGGTCGGCGTGGGCGCCGAGATCGACCGGGCCCCAGCGCCACACCAGCACCCGCAGCCCCGCCGCGAGGTCGCCCGAGCCGAAGCCGGCGGCGGCAAAGTCGCCGGCCGAGCCGGGCACGTCGTAGGCCATGGGCAGCACCAGGCGCGCGCCGAGGTGGCGCGTGAAGTCGATGCTCGCGCCCAGGGCGCCGGCGAAGCGGGACTCGATCACCGAGGTGTCCTCGTCGCCGTAGCGGTAGAGGACCAGCGGCTGCTGCTCGTACTGCAACAGCATGCCCGCCGTCACCGTCCCGCCCTCCCCATACCGGGGCGCCTCCACCCCGGGGGTGTCGCCGGGGGTGAACGCCGGGCGGACGAGTTCGATGTCGGCGGACACCCCGGCCACCTAGAAGTCCCCGCGAGCGGCGAGGATGCCGGGCCCCACCAGCAGCTTCACGCTCGGCGGCGGAGGGGGTGCTGGCTCCGGGGGTGGCGGCGGCGGCGCGTTGAACTGGCCGACGATCGCCTCGGCCTCTGCCCGCGTGTAGGCGCGTGACGGTCGCTCGGCGGCCTCGAAGGCGTCGCGCCCCACGAAGGGCGCCGTGGCGAGAAACACGCCGCCCACCCCGAGCAGGAAGGCGGCGCTGCCGAGCTTCTGCGCCTCCCAGGCGTCGACCGCCTTTTCGTACTGCTCGCGCTCGAACTCGCGGGCGGCGTCGTAGTCCTCGGCGGTCTCGTAGTCGGTCGGATCCACGCCGTAGTCGAAGATCGAGGGGGCGCCGCTGTTGCTGAAGGCCACGGCCACGCCGGCGAGGAGCGCGCTGCCCCCGGCGATCGCGACCCCCGCCTGCCCCACCCGCGCCATGCCCTCGCGGTCTTCCAGGCGGCGCAGCATTCGGCGGTCGTCCACCAGGCGCGCGAACTGCACGGTGTTGTAGCGACGTCCCGCCTCGTCCTGGACCGACCACGCGTCGCCCTCGCCGGCGATCGACAAGGTGGGCAGGGCGCGGGTGACGGTGACGACCGGCGCGGGTTCCTCGACCGGCGCGGGCTCCTCGACCGGCGCGGGCTCCTCGACCGGCGCGGGCTCCTCGACCGGCGCGGGCTCCTCGACCGGCGCGGGCTCCTCGACCGGCGCGGGTTCCTCCGCCCACGCTGTCGCGACGAGTCCCGCGAGGATCATCGCGGCCAGTGTAGCCGGCTCATCGCCAGTCCATCCGGGGCGGCTCTCTCGGCTCCACGAAGGGCCCGGCGGCGAGATCGTCGAGGTAGCCGTTGTCGTCGAGCAAGCCGTAGTCGAAGATCACCACGCCCTGCGCGCCGTTGGCGCGGGCGCTCTCGATGCAGGCGAGCATCTCCTCGAGCGTCAGGTCGGCCGCCACGCCCGCGTAGATGTGCCGGTCGTGGCGGTTGGCCACGAACTCCTTCACCAGCGTGGTGAAGTCGGTGTAGTCGCCCTCGGTCTCGGCGACCGGCCAGTAGATCATCGGCATGTTGGCGTCGGTGGCGCCGGATTCCAGAAAGGCGTAACTATCCTGGTAGTAGTCGTGGTATCCCTGCGAGGTGCCCCACCCCCACCGGTCCTCGTAGATGCCCCACACCGAGGCCGTCACCGGGACGTCGACCGCCTCCTGCACCCCGAGGACGGCCTCCACCACGCGCGCCCGCTGCCAGTCGGCGTAGTCGGTGCCGTCCCAGAGCGAGAGCGACACCTCGTCGAAGGAATAGTCGCGACCCGGGTAGCGCACCAGATCGACGTGGATTCCGTCCACGGCGTAGCGATCGGCGATGTCGCGCGACACGTCGGCGAGGCGCTGGCGCACCTCCGGGTTGCCCGGGCTCATCCACACGTAGGAGCTGTTGAGCGCCATCGGCTCGCCCGACCCGTCGGCCACCAGCCACTCCGGGTGCTCGAGGTAGGCGTGGCGCGGGCTCGACTCGGCCGGCGGCGTGGTGCCCGACCAGAAGGGGAAGGCGTTGATGTAGGCGTGCACCTCCATCCCGAGAGCATGGCCGCTCTCCACCGCCACCCCCAGCGGGTCCCAGCCGGGGTCGACGCCGAGGGCGCCCGACAGCCGGGATGACCACGGCTCGTACGACGACTGGTAGTAGGCATCCGCCGTGCCCCTCACCTGGAAGTACACCGCGTTGAACCCGGCGCCGGCGGCGCCGGCCATGATCGACCGCACGTCGTCCTCGGAGGCGTAGGTCCAGCGGTCGACCCACACGCCCCTCAGCTCGCCGTCGTCGGGCGGTGTGCCCGTGTCGGCCCCGCTGTCGGCCCCGCTGTCGCCGCCGCTGTCGCCGTGGCTTTCACTATCGCTGTCGGCGTGCGAGGTGTCGCCCGGCGCGGCGCTGAGAGACTGGCCCTCGTCGGGCTCGGTGCAGGCAAGGAGGAGCATCATGGGAAGCGCTCTCCGGATATTCCGCCGCGATGTGGCTGGCCCTCGCCGCCTGTTCCGATCCCCCGGCGCGCGAGCTGCCTCCCGACATCGTGCTGGTGAGCCTCGACACCACCCGCGCCGACGCGCTCGACGACGACGGCGGCCTCCTGCACGCCCTCGGTCGCGATGGGCTACCGCCAGTGACGCCCAATCTCAGCGCCCTTGCCGCGCGAGGGGCCCGCTTCGAGATGGCGCTGGCCCACGCGCCCACCACCCTCTCGTCGCACGCCGCGGTGTTCACCGGCACCGATGGCCACGGGCACGGCGTGGTGCGAAACGGCTGGCCGCTCGGCCCCGCCCTCCCCACGCTGGCGGCCGAGATGCGCGCACGCGGGTACGCCACCAGCGGCGTGGTGGGCGCCAGCGTGCTCGCCCGGTCCACCGGCATCTCGCGCGGCTTCGACCGCTGGGACGACGAGGTACGCATCGACCGGGGCCCCCGCCACGAGGCGCCGGCCGCCGACGTGACCGACCGCGCGCTCCGCGCCGTGCAGCGAGCCGACCCGTCCCAGCCGCTGTTGCTCTTCGTCCACTACTTCGACGCGCACGCCCCGTACTCGGCGCCCGAGCCCTACACCCGTCGTTACGCCGACCCGGCCTACTCGGGCTTCCTCGACGGCAGCAAGGCGGCGATGAAGGAGGCCATCCAGCGATCCCGGGCGGACACCCTCGCCCCGGCCGACCTCGACGAGGCGCGCGCCCGCTACCTGGGCGAGGTGGCCTATGTCGACCACGAGCTGGGCCGACTGCTCGCCGGGCTGCGCGCGCGCCCGACCACGATTGTCGTGTTCGGCGACCACGGGGAGACCCTCGGCGAAGACCCGCTCAACCCCTTCGGCCACGGTGGCGACGTGGAGCCCTGGGCGCTGCGCGTGCCGCTCATCGTCACCGGTCCCGGCGTGGAGCCCGGTCACGTGGTGTCGCGACAGGTTCGGCTCCAGGACATCGGCGCGACCCTGCTCGGCAGGCCGCTGGGTGACGGCGTCTCGCTCTTCGACACCCGCGCTCGGCCCGCCTTCGCCGAGGCCAGCCAGCCCGAGGAGCTGGCCGCCTCGGAGGGCTGGCCCAACTTGCCCTTCGAGCGGGGCGTGTACCAGCAGCCCCACCTGTTCACCCGATTCCCGGCGATCGATCAGCCCGGCCAGCTCTACACCGTCACCCGGTCGGCCATCCAGCCGGTGGACGACCCCGCCGCCAGGTCGGCGCTCGCCGCGCTCCTCGATGCCTGGGACGCGAGGGCCCCGGGGGTCACGCGCCCGGACGCCGACGCCGCCACCCGAGAGGCGCTGGAGGCGCTGGGCTACGCCGCCCCCTGACTACTCCCCCGCCTCGTCGATCTCCCGCGCCCCGTCGATCATGCCCTTCACCCAAAGGTGCAGCACGAGGTCGCTGTCGAGGTCGGCGTCGAGCACCTGCACCACCACCCAGCTCGCCTGCATGGAGCGAACCCGGTCGCCGTGGGGCACGAAGGCCCAGAAGAAGTACGTCTGGTCGAGCGCCACGAGGTCGGTCGAGAGCTCGGGCGGCTCCGTGGTCCAGTAGCGATAGGCCCAGGCCTCGCCCAGCGGCGTGTCGTAGCGACGCGCCTGGACCTGCGCGTCGATGGTCATCAGCACGCCGAGGCCGAGGTCCTGCACCGCGTGGGAGGTGTACTCGAGCCAGTCGCAGGTGCCCTCGCCGAAACACTCGCGGGTGCCCTCCAGCTCCTCGGACTCGTACTCCAGGTACATGTCCGGGCGCGTCTCCCGGGGGTCGACCATCACGCCCCGCGCCAGCGCGTCGACGTCCATGTGCTCGGCGTGCTCGTAGCCCACGGCCACCCCCTCCAGACCCTCGAGGTCGCGCTCGCCGGCCCCGAGCGTGGCCACGATCTCGTCGGTGAGCACGTCGACCTGGTAGCCCTCCAGCGTCTCGTCGAGGTGAGCGTCGGTCCACCTGTCGAGATTCACCGAGCCCTCGCCCAGCGCCGCCGGCTCGTCGTCGGCCAGGTGGCCGTACATCCAGCCGATCAGGTCTTCCAACTCGGTGGGCGCGGGGTCGGGAACCGAGCAGGCGGCGAGCGCGAGGATCACCGCCGGAGTGTACCGCGGCGCCGGAGCATGGCGCCCGCGACCACGCCGAGCACGATGGCCGAGCCCTGGAAACAGCCGTACTGCGGCTGCGGGACGGCGCAGAAGTCCTCGCCGCCGGGGTTCGGGTTCTGGCCGCCGCGCAGTTCCTCGATGTCCGGCGTGCCGTCGCCGTCGGTGTCGGTGCCCTCGGCTTCCAGCGTGGCGAGGGACTCCGCCATGCTGGCATCGTCGGCCACCATCATCCCGGCCGACATGCACGCGCCAGCGAAGTCCTGGGAGGCGGTGCCGGTGCCGCCGGCCGCCGTCTCGTGACAGAGGATGCAGGAGGGCGTGCAGGGCATCGCCAGCTCCTCCGCCACCACGGCGGGGAAGCTGGGGCTGGCCCACGCGAGTGACAGGATCAGCATCATAGGAACACGTGCACCTGGGCCATGCCCATCGGGAAGGGCTCGCTGCCGGGCGTGCAGAACAGCGTGCCGTAGAGCGCGTCGAGCCGGAGGTCGGCGTGGGGCGCGAAGAACCAGAGCGCGGTGGCCGATCCACGCATCACGGCACCGAGATCGTCGCCGTGGTCGGTGTCGCACCACTCGCCGGTGCCCTTGAAGTGCAGCCCCTGGACCGGCTCCACGTCGAGTTGCACGTAGCCCACGCTGCCGACGGTGGCCGGGCCCCCGGCGCTGTCGACGAGGGCGTTGGCCTCCGCCAGGAAGCGCACCGGCTCCCAGGGCGCGTAGCGGCCGAACAGCCCGTGGGCCTGGCGCAAGCGCTCGTCGAGGGTCTCCACGTCGGACTGCGCGTGGGCCACGAGGGAGGACACGCCCACTTCCAGCTGCTTGTCGAGGGCATAGGCGGCGAAGCCCGAGTAGCCACGCTCGCGGAACTCGTCCGGCGACACCGAGAAGTTCCCGGCGATGCCCATCAGTTCGGCGCGCCATTTCCTGCTTCCGTAGTTGAAGTCCAGGCCCACCTGCTGGTCGTCGTTGGTGTCGGTGCGCGTGGCGGAGCGCGCGTAGAGCAGGTGCTCCTCGCTGCGGATGCCGAAGGGCAAGGGCATCCGGCCGCCCCGGATCAGGGCGCGCTTGCCCAGTTGCGCGCCGAGCCACCACTCCCGCGAGATCACGTTCCCGCCGCTGTCGTTGGCGGTGACGCGAGCGCCGTAGGCGCCCTCGCTGGCGTAGCCAAGGCTCCCGTAGGCCCGGAACGCACCGAGGCCCACGTGCCCGCGCATGTCGGCCTGCATCAGGATGAAGCGCATGTTGTCGGGCTGGGGGATGAACAGCCCGCGCACGTCGCCCTGGAGCTGGAGCCACTCGGGCAGCGACACGCCGAGGGCGAAGTCCTTGACCGGGCCCGGCTCGTACTCGGCGTCGCGCTCCCGGTACACCGACCGCATGAAGATCTCGGCCTGTCCCCTCCCGTACTCGGTGAGGGCGCTGCCGCCCGAGGGGTCCACGTGGCACTGGGCGCAGGCGGTGTAGCCGTGGCCAATCATGAAAGGGTAGGCGAGTGCCTGCCCGGCGAGAAGCAGCATCACGGCGCGTCGACCAGGTCGAAGCTCACCTCGGCGCGCATCGTGCTCTCCACGGTCACGCCGAGGTAGCTCGGCACCTCGATGCCGTGCTTGCTGATGTCGAAGTCGAACTTGGCCGTGACCCTCCAGCCCGTCTTGGACTTCTTCACGACGTAGTTCACCGTCGCCGGCTGCGACACGCCGTGCGCGGTGAAGGTGGCGGCCACGCTGCCGCGGGCCTCCTTGCCCACCTCCGCGGGCCACGGGATCGAAGCCTTGGCCAGGGCGATGCTCGCCTTCGGGTGTTTCTCGGTCTGCAGGAACTTCGTCTTCATGTGCTCGTCGCGCAGCCCGATCCCGGTGTCGAGGGTGTCGAGCGCGTGGTCGCAGGTGAGCGTCGTGCCGTCGTCGGCGCAGGCGAGGTCGGCGCTCTCGCCCTCGATGTCGAGGAAGCCCGGGTTGCCCACCGCGAAGAAGGCGACCTTGGGCTTGCCATCCACCTTCAAGGCGGCGAGGGCGGGCGGGGCGAGGAGCAGGGCGAGGATGAGCGTGCGCATGGGCCTTGGATGCTCGGGCTGCCGCAATGTTTCACGCCCACGACCAGCGCGCGACCCGTTCGCCCGGCGAACCCCATCCGCCATCCGACGGGGGATCCTAGAAACGCCGCGGCGACTGCGACAAGATCCCGGCGAGTCCCGCGCCGCCGGTGCAGACAAGGATGAGTCCGAGCACCAGCGCCACGGCGAGGAGGATCTTCCACCAGGAGTAGGGGAAGCTCCCGGTGATCGCCCCCGTCTGCCCGTTGACCACCACCCGGTGCAGCGCCTCGCCCCGGCGGTAGGCGCCGATCCACACCGGGAGCAAGAGCGGCCCGCCCACGAGATCGTGGAAGATGGTGGCCGTCTCGACCTGCGAGGCGGAGAGCGACGCGCGCAGTCGCGCCTGGTGGGCCCGGCCCATGCCGTCCTCGCCCTGCGCCCGCGCCGCCGTGCGCGTGAGGCTGCCGAGCTCGTGGGGGAGCGCGGCCTCGGCGAGCGGGCGCAACTCGCTCGCCTCGAAGGGGGAGATCTCCTTCAACTCCTGTCGCGACAAGGTAGGCGACGAGGGCACGAGCACGCCCTCGACCGGCCACTCGTCGGTGCCCGCCACCGGCCGCTTGCCCGAACGCGTGCGCCCGGGGACTACCGCCGTGTAGTGCGTCTCGAGCCGCGCCGACCACGTCCACGCCGGGACCAGCACCGCCTTGAGTTCCAGGCGCGCGTGGCGCAGGTCGGACGGGTACCAGATGCTGTCGCTGGCGCGCTTGCGAAACAGCTGCCGTGCCGCCTTCTCGTCCACCACGAAGTCGAGGAAGCCGCCCGGCGGCTCCACCCCCTCCGGCGGCGTGAAGGTGTCGAGCGCGGTGGCTCCGCAGAAAACGCAGGCGGGCGCGGGCTTGCCGGCGGTCCAGGCCACGGCGCCGCCGCAGGCCTCGCAGCGCACGGCGATGAGCTCAGCCATGTCGACCTCCACCCACCACCGCGACGCCGCCGCTCACCAGCGCCACCACCCCGAAGAGGCCGACGAACACCAGCACCAGGAATGCCACGAGACAGCCGATCTTGAGGCCCGAGCTGGGCGCCTTGCCCACCACCTCGCCCGTCTGCCCGTTGACGAGGAGCCGGAACACCGCGCCGCCGTGGCGGTAGGTGGCGATCCACACCGGCAGCAGGATCTCCTCCACCTTGTCGACCGCCAGGCGCGTGTCGTTCTGCACGTCGCTGCGGATGTCGCCCGCGAGGAAACGCCCGATGGCGGCGTTCTCCAGCCGGGCGATCTCGGCGGTGGCCACCTGCCGGGCGCTGGCCTCGTCCACCGTCGGGCGCTCGGCCAGCCACCCCGCGACCAGCGCCGGCGCGAAGGCGCGGGCCTTGCCGAGGTCGAAGGGCTCGAGCTGGTTGGCCTCGACCTCGGGCAGGCCCTTCGAGGCGCTCACCAGCTGCCCCGAGTAGTTCGCCGCGTGCGTACCGGAGAGCGGGAACCACTCGGTTTCCCGGACCGTCCTCGTGCGCACCTGGGGCTTGCCGTTGACGATGACCGTGTAGGTTTCCGTCCGGTACCAGTAGATGCCTACGCGCGCCGACCAGTGCGAGCGCGCCGTGCCCTCCCAGGCGTAGAAGGGGACGAGCACCCCGTTGAGTTTCTCGGGGTGCACCCGGTGACGCACCTCCTCGGGCGCCAGCCACTGTCCCGCGAGGAACTGCTTGAGCTTGCGCGCGGCGACGTTGCGGTCGACGTCGAAGGGCGCCACGCGGTCGATGTGTTGCTCCACCGCCTCGGCATCGACCAGCGGCGACTCGCAGAAGGCGCAGCGATCGGCGAGCGCATTGTCGTCGATCTCCACGGTAGCGCCGCATTGGGGACAGTTACGCGCCTTCACCGCGCACACCGGAAGCCGATGGACACGTTGGACTGGTTGGGGTCCACGCGATCGCTCACCGCGCCATCGTCGCGGCGCCAGGCCGGGGCGCCCGCGTCAGAGCGGTACTCCAGCCAGGGCAGCTCGGCGCCCGACCAGGTGAGGGGTTCCGCGCCGATCACCGCGAGGCCGCCCCGCCCGGCGCAGTAGGCCTTCGCCAGCCCCCAGGTCACCCCCACCGCCGGGCTGCCCTCCCGGCCGGCCGGGGGCGTGGCCCCGCTCCAGCCGCGCAGGTACTTCTCGTCGGCGCGACCGTCGGCCACGGCCGCCTCCTGCTGCCACTCCGGGTGACCAGCGAGCCACGTCGCAAGTTGCGCATGCGTGACAGGTGGGCCGGAGCTTGACGCGGACACGCTGATCGCGGCTGCTGGCGCGACCGAGACTGCGGGCGCCACCGCCGAGGCCTCCCCGGGTGACGGCAACGTGGCCGACGGGCGGGGCACCGCCCCCTTGCTGGCCGCCACCACCGGCGCGCTGACGCTGGGCTCCGATGGATTCGCCACCGGCTCGGGCGCGGGCGGCTCTGACCTGGCCTCCGCCGGCGCCGGTGTCGCCTCCACCGCCGCGGGCTCGGACACCGGGGCGTCACCCGCGGGCGCCAGTCCCTTGTCCGGCTCGGGCGCGCTGCCCGGGCGCATCACCACCCAGAGCGTGAGCGCCGCCGTGAACACCACAACGGGCGACACCCAGGCCCAGCCGGCGAAGCCGCGCCGCGGGCGCGCGGGCACGGGGGACTCGGCCGGATCGGGCGAGAGACTCCCATCGCCAAGCTCCGACTCCGGGACGATCGTCCGCTCGGCCGGCCCGGCATCGAAGAAGCGGAAGGCCGGGTCGACGTGGGCGAAGTCGACGAGACCCAGTCGTCGCGACAGCTCTGCGGCCGATGACAACCGATCCTCTGGCCTAGACCGCGTGAGATCGCGCACGACCGCCCGCAAGCCCACGGGCAGCTCACCCCCCGGGTCGAGCGGCGGGTGGTTCTGCTTGGCCTGCAAGACCTGGTGGAATCGCTGGGCATTCATGACACCGCTCGGCGTCTCGAAGGCGGCCTGGCCCGAGAGGGCCTCGTAGGCCACCACGCCGAGCGCGTAGAGGTCCCACATCACAGGATCGGGTCGCGACAGCATCACCCACTCCGGCGGGACATAGGCCACGCTGCCCATGGCGGATCCCTGGTCGGTGAGCGTGGAGCCGTCTTCCTCGGTGGCGATGCCGAAGTCAACCAGCACCACCGAGCCGTCGTCGCGGGCAAGCACGTTCGAGGGCTTGATGTCGCGGTGCCGGACCCCGCGCCCGTGCATGTACTCGAGCGCGCCAGCGAGCTGCTTCAACGCCCCCAGCACCCAGCGCGCGTCGAGGCGGCCCTCGCTGATGCGGTGTTCGAGGCTCGTGCCCTCCACGAACTCCATCTCGATGTAGGGCGGGTCGACGTCGAGGCGCACGTTCCGCGCCTTGACGATGTTCGGGTGGTCGAGGGCGCAGAGGATCTCCGCCTCGCGCACGAAGCGCGCGCGGGCCTTCTGGTTGCGCTTGAGGCCGTAATCGAGCACCTTGATCGCCGCGAGGATGCGCCGCGCGTCGCGGTTGTGACAGCGATACACCGAGCCCATCCCGCCCTGGCCGAGGGCACGCTGGACGATCCAGATGTCGATGGCTTCGTCGGGGGCGAACACGATCCGCGCGATCTGTATCCGACCGGGGTAGCCTGAGGGTGGTGGTACTGCTGCTTCCCCTGCCGGCACTGGCCGAAACCTTCGCCCTCGGGGAGGGCGACGACTTGGTCGACATCGTCGAAGAAGCGGCGCTCACGCCCGGTGCCGACACCATCCGGGTGGCCTCCAACTACGACTCCAACGGCGTCGGCGTCGATGTCTCCGGCCAGTCCCTCGCCTTCGAGCCCCTCGATGGCGACGCCTACGAGTTGCCGCCCCTCTACGGCAGTTCGGCTACGCTCAAGATCACCGGCGCCGTCATCACCGGTGCGGTTGCCTTCCCAGACCCGGACCTCTCCTGGGACGACGCCAGCTGCGCCCTATGCCTCGACAGCAGCGCGGTCGAGCTCAGCGACGTGGAGGTGGCTACTGACAAGGCCAACCACGGCATCCTCGTGCGCGACACCAGCGTGAGCGCCGACGGCCTCACCGTCCGGGACACGCCGGGCCGCGGCTTCTCGCACTACAGCCGCAGTGCCGAGACCGCCGTCACGCTGTCGGGCTCAGAGTTCCGCGGCAACACCGGCGGCGCCATCAAGGTGTACAACGGCGGCGGCGACGTGGACTTCACGCTTCACGACTCGCAGGTACACGACAACCAGGCGCAGGGGAGTGCCGGGCTCGACGTGTATGGCGAGGACGTGGCGGTGGTCGACACCAGCTTCGTCGACAACGTCTCGCAGGGGGGGAGCACGCTGCAGTTCATGACCGCAGGCGGCACCTTCGACGGCGTTCAGATCACCGAAAACTTCGGCACCTGGGGATCGCTCCTTTACGGCGAGCTTGGCGGGCACGAACTCGTGTTCAGCAGGTGCATTCTCGCGGGGGGGCGCACCGACTCCGACGAGACCGACTACGAAGGGATCGTGGCGGGCGCAGGCAAGTTCTCGGTGACGGGGTGCGCCTGGGCGCCGCGAGGCACCTTCAAGCGCCACGGCGGCAGCATGCACGTCGAGGACAACCTGATCGGGGTCACCCGCGGCCGAATAGGCGTGATCTACGGCCTCGAGACGAGCCTGACGATCACCGCCAACCGGTTTTGCGGCGGCAGCACGACACTTGACGCCTTCCAGGGCCTCGTGATGGCCAGCGGCAGCAGCGTGCTGTTCGAGCAGAACGTCGTCACCGGCGTGCTGGCGAGCGGAGCGCTGCTGAGGTCGGGCGGCATCGACGCCACCGGCCTCGAAGGCTCGGACTTCGAGATTTTCGACAACACCTTCGTGGCCAACGACACGGTGGCCCTGTACGCCGGCGACACGACCGGATTGGTGTTTGTCAACAACCTGGTGCGGGAAAGTATCGCCCACTTCGACCTCGAGAGCTTCCCCGAGGAGGCCAGGGGAGACTACAACCTCTGGCACGGCGTGACTCCCACCGCCGGCGTCAACTTCCCCGGCGACTGGGGGGCGAACGACGTGACCGACCAGGATCCGCTGCTGGTCGACACCTTCGACCCGACCGATTGCGACAGCGAGCCCGGCCTCCAGGACGGCTCCCCCGCCATCGACGCCGGCGACCCGACCCGCACCGACGCCGACGGCCAGAGTCGCTCCGACATCGGCGCGATCGACGGCACGCCCGGCGCCGGTCCGAGCGACGAGGTCGATGCCGACGGCGACGGCTACCCCGCCGCTGTCGACTGCGACG
This sequence comes from Deltaproteobacteria bacterium, assembly GCA_016875435.1. Taxonomy (GTDB): domain Bacteria; phylum Myxococcota_A; class UBA796; order UBA796; family SXON01; genus SXON01. The sequence continues at coordinate 19,683 of VGRE01000022.1, forward strand.
ACGGCAACGCCCAGGTCAACCCGGGCCTCGCCGACGACCCCTACGACAACATCGACCAGGACTGCGACGGCCGCGCCGCCACCATCAGCTACGGAGGTGGCTGCGCCTGCGATGGCGCCCTGGCCGGGAGTCCCGCCTTCCTCTTGCTCGCCCTCGCCCGCCGACGCCGATGACCCTCCTCGTCATCGTGACAGCGGCCCTCGCCGTGGATGGCCACGGTGTGCCCATCGCCCCCTGCGCGCTGGGCCCCGCCGCGCCGTCGGTGGCGTGGATGCCCGGGAGCGCCGAGCGCGGGTCCTGGAGCACCTGTCTCTCGATGGAGTACGCTCGGTCGCCGCTGACCGCCACGGTCGTCGACGCGACCGACATCAAGACCATCTCGCTCATCGGCAGCGCCACCGGCCTGCACGCCGGCATGCTGTACGGCTTCGGTCGCGTCGGTCTCGGCGTGGATGTCCCGGCCTGGCTCGCCATCGACAGCCAGCCGGAAGACAGCGGCGCCACCCTCGGCGACGCGCGGCTGTACCTGCCGGTGGGCCTGCTCCGCGCCACGACCACCGGGGCGCTCGGCGTCGATGGCGTGGTGGAGCTGGTCCTGCCCACGGGCAACCCAGAGTTCTACGTCGGAGCCGACGGCGCTGGCATCGCGACCCACCTCGTGCTCGGGGGCCAAGGCGATCGCCTGGGTGGCAGCGTGGACCTCGGCGCTGGCTACCAGGGCGGAGAGACGCTCGAAGGCCTCGACACGCGCCTGTGGACACGCCTGTCGCTGGCCGGCAACTGGCGGCCGCCCGGGCGCGTCGGCGCCGGGGCCGAGGTCTGGTTCCAGGTGTCACCGCTCGCGGGCAGCGAGCTGCTGGCCGGTAGCCCCGGCGAGGCGCTGCTCCACGTCGGCTTCAGCCCCCGGTCGCGACTCTCGCTCGACATCGCCGGCGGCACCGCGATCACGCCCGGCGTGGGCGCGGCGACCGCGCGCGCGTACCTCCGGGCCAGCTACGGCATCGTCGCCGAGCGAGCGCCGGCAGTGGTGGTCGCCCCGGTGATCGCCCCCCCGCCCGGCCCCTACGACGTGCTCGTCAGCGTGCGCGACGAGGCCGGCCAGCCGGTGGCGGCCACGATCCTCGGGGCGGGCGACGGGCCGGTTTCCACCACCGGCGGCGAGGCCCGCCTCGCTCTCTCCCCCGGCCGCCACCCCATTGTTGCCAGCGCCGACGGTTTCGCGACGCAGACGCGCACCGTGGTGCTCGCCGACGATCGTTTTCATCCCGAGCGACTGGAGGTGATCCTCACCCGGACCACGGGCGAGGCGCGGCTCGATCTCCTCGTGCGCGATCGCGAGGGGCGCCCCGTCGACGGCGCGGTGGTGTCGATCGACGGCAGCCCGGTAGGCGCCACCAGCACCGGCGGCGACCTCGCCATCACCGGGCTCGCCGCCGGGGACCGCGTGGTGACCGTCGCCCACGCCGACTACCGCAACCACGGCGCGGTGCCGGTCGCGGTCACGGCGGAGGGCGGCGCCGCGTCGATCACCCTCGACCGGCCGCCGGGCAGCGTCCGCATCGTCACCCGGGGTCCACACGGTCCCGTGCCCGACGCCCGCATCCGCTTCCTCGGCCCGGAGGATCTGGCGCCCGCCGACATCGGCGCCGACGGGGAGCGCACCTTCTCGCTGCTCCCCGGCGAGTGGGTAGCCGTCGTTACTGCCAACTCCTTTGGCGTGCAGGAACGCGAGGTGCGCGTGGAGGCTGGGAACACCGCGCTCATCGTGATCGACGTGCGGCTGTCCGAGGCGGAGGGGGGCAACGGGCAGCTGGTCGTTCGCGCCGTCGACCTCGCGGGCGAGCCCCTCGAGGGCGTGGAGGTTCTCGTCGATGGCAAGAGCGCCGGCACCACCTCCACCGGCGGCACCCTCAGCCTCGGGCAACTCGCGGCCGGCGAGCGCCGGGTGTCCGGGCGCGGCGAGCGCCTCCGCGAGAGCGCCGAGCAGGTGGTGAGCGTGGCCCAGGGCACGCGCGAGGTGCTCCTCCCCATGGCGTTCCAGGCCGGGCAGGTCCGCGTGCGCGCGCGCGGACTCGAGAGCGCCCCCGTGGATGCCCGCGCCCGCTGGATCGGGCCGGAAGCGCTGGCGCCCACCGATCTCGGCCCCGACGGCGAGGCCTGGTTCAGCCTGCCGCCCGGCGACTGGACCCTCGGCGTGGCCGCGCCAGCCTACGGCATGCAGGAACGCGAGTTGAGCGTGCACGAGGCGGACACACGGCGCGTGGACGTCGACGTCAACTTCCTCTCGGAGGACGGCGACGGCACCCTCTCGGTTCGCGTCATCGACCCGGAGGGGCGCCCGGTCGAGGGCGCCACGGTGTGGATCGACGGCAAGCGCGCGGGCACCACCACCGGCGGCAGCGTGGAGCTGGGCGCCCTTCGCCGGGGCAAGCATGCCCTGCGCGTGGAGGCGGACGGATTCAAGATCGGCGAGACCACCCAGGCGGTGAGCGGATCCTCTCGCGCCGAGGTGAGGCTGTCCCGCGCGGCGCGCCCGGTGACGGTCTCGGTCCGAGCGGGCGCCACGCCTGCCTCCGACGCGCTGGTGCGGGTGTACGGGGCCGAGGTGTTCCCGCCGGCCCCGGTCGACGCGCGCGGCGAGCGCTCGCTCGGCCTCGATCCGGGCGGCTACACCGTGGTGGCGGTGTCGCCGGTGTACGGGCTCGGCCAGGTCGAGGCCGAGGTCACGCCCGGCCCGGGCACGCAGGCGGTCCCGGTGCCTCTCGCCGCGCCCGACCCGGGCAAGGGCACGCTCCTGGTCGAGGTGGTCGACCCGGCCGGGAGCCCGGTGGGCGACGCCCGGCTCCGCGTCGACGGCGCCGAGAAGCGGCTGGGCGACGCAGGCATCGCCGTGGTGGACAATCGCGACCCCGGGCCGCTGGCCCTCGCCGTCGATGCCCCCGGCTACCGGGGCGAGGTGCGCGACACCGTCGACCTCGACGAGGGCGTGCAGACGCGTCGCCTGCGATTGGAATGGCTGCCGCGCCCGGTGGCGGTCCTCGTCGTCGACACGGCCGGCAACGCGGTCGACGCCGAGGTGCGCGCCCTCGGCCCGGGGCGCCCGGCGCCCCAGCGCTCCCCTGGCGGCCGCGCGGGCTTCTCGCTTCGGCCGGGCACCTGGCAGCTCATCGCCCAGGCCCCCGGCTACGGGCCGTTCCGGCTCGACATCGAGGTCAGCCCCGGCGTGGATCCGCTGGTGGTCGAGGCGCGCCTCGCGGCCGAGCGCGTGGAGATGACCGCCACCAGCGTCGTCATCCGCGACCAGGTGCACTTCGCCTTCGACAAGGCCGACATCGAGGCCCGGAGCCACGCGGTGCTCGACCAGGTGGCCGCCACCCTGCTGCTCCACCCGGACTTGGCGCGGGTGGAGGTGCAGGGCCACACCGACGACAAGGGCGGCGAGGCCTACAACCTCGACCTGTCGCAGCGCCGCGCCGAGGCGGTGAAGGCCTGGCTGGTGGCCCGTGGCGTCGAGGGCGCGCGCCTCGTGGCCCGGGGCTACGGCGCCAGCCAACCCCTCGCCCAGAACGAGTCGGAGGCGGGCCGCGCGCTGAACCGCCGGGTACAGTTCGAGTTTCTCGCCGAGGCCACGCCATGAGCCGCGCACTCGCCGTCGATGTCGATGTCGCTGTCCCTGTCGCCGTCGTGGCCCCGTCCCCCGCCTAGATCCTCACCCGCCCGGCCACGCTCACCAGGTCGACCCTCTCCCCCCCGAGATCGTCCGACAGGAACCCGTGTCCGCCCTGGATCCACAGCGAGGGGCGCAGCTTCGGCTCGGCGATGGGGTTGCCGCCCGGCGGTGCGAGGTCGCCGAGCGTGAGCGCCCAGTCGACCTCCGATCCCAGGTAGTAGCCCTCGGTGGCCTCGCCGTAGGCGTTGGTCGGCACACCACCGTTGCGGTAGGTCTGGAAGGGCTGGGCAATCGGCGCCGTCGACCAGGCGATCACCGCGCCGAGCCGGACGCCCAGCCAGGGCCGCGGCTGCACGACGATCGCGGGCTGGATGAATGTGGCGCCGCGCACCGCGCCCTCGCCCACGAGCTGGTCGGCGCCGTCGGGGGCCTGGCCGCTGTAGTCCGGGTCAGCGAGCTGGGCATAGGCCGCTGCGTCGAGCCCCCCCATCACCTCGTCGAAGAGCACGATGCCGGCGTCGAAGTCACGGTCGAAGGCGAAGGCGTTCTGCTCGTCGTCGTCGGGCGCCCCATCCCCGCTGGCGTAGCCCAGGCGCAGGTGCGTCGCGAGGCGCTCCTTCGGGCCGGTCAACACCAGCCGCGTGGCCGCGCCGGTCGACAGCACCTCGAGCGACTCGCGGCTGTTGTAGCTCAGCGTCCGGTCCGTCCCGCCGTAGATGCCCGCCCCCTCCGCCGAGGCGTCGAGGGTCCACTTGCCCACCGGGCGCTGCACGCGCCCATACACGTCGAGCACCACCGCGTTGGTCGCCCGCTCGTTGCCGGGCGCGTCCAAGGCGTTCTCCACCTGGTGACGGAACACGCCGTACACCCCGAAGGTCGACGGGCCGCGCGCCCCGTGGAGCGCGGCGAGGATGCCCTGCCCCGCCGCCTGCCCCTGCATCAGGTCGGCGCCGTCGTCCATGGCCACGAGGTCGGCGATGGCCGCCATCGTCCAGCCGCCCGGCGTCTGCGCCAGGTAGCGCAGCCGGATCGAGCGATCACCGAAGTCGGTTCGGCCAAATAGCGGATCGCCCGTGCCGTCATTGGCGAGCAGGCCCATGCCCCACTGCGAGGGCATCAAGCCCAGGTCGAACTTGCCCACCCTGGTGTCGATGCCCGCGCTCAGGCGACGCGGCTGAAGGCCCGCCAGCGAGAAGCTGTCGTCGGCCCAGCGGCGGCGGTCGTCTTCCACCCCGGGAATGTTCCACGTGGAATGAAACACCTGTCCCGAGAGCGCGTCGAGCTCGGCGCCGAAGCGCCAGTCCGTGGCCTTCGCGTCCACGCCGAGGCGCAGGCGCTGGTCGAGGTCGAAGCCACCGGCGAGCGAGGCCTCGTCGGTGTTGAGCAACAGCTCCGAGCCGAGGCTGCCGATGGCGCGGTACTCGGCGTTGTCGGTCCACTCCGCCGCCAGGCTGATACATGCAAGAAGTATCACTCGACCACCCATTCAACCGGTGGAATATCACCGCACGAGTCTGAACCGAGACACACCTCGTCGCGGAGTTCCGTGCCTCCCGAGGCGAAGTACAAGCTTGTCTGATTCACGACGAAAAGCGCCACGTCGAAGGCCTGGGAGGGATCGGGCTCGGAGAAGCCGTGCTTGCCGGTGGTCTGGGGGTAGGGCAGCCGCAAGGCGGTGATACCACTGGATGTCTCACGGGTGGCACGGAGCGGCGCCTCGCTGGGCGCGCCGGTGCCGTCGGTGCCCTCGTCGAGGTCGTCGGGGTCGAAGAGGCAGGGGGCGCCGTTGGCGTCGGTGTAGGGGCCGTAGTCCTCCGCGGCGCGGGCCACCTCGCGGCTGATGAGCCACTGGTCGGGCGTCATGTCGTAGCGGTCGTCCACCTGCTGCCAGTCCACGAGGCCCGCGGCGCGGGCGAGGGCGAGGCCCGAGCTGATGGTCACGCCCTGGTCGCCGATGGTGGGCACCAGCAAGACGTTCGACGGCTTGCCGCCGAGCGCCTCGAATGGCTCGTCCACCCAGTGGCGCGCGTACACCACCGGGTCGGCCGGCTCCAGCGCCATCGCCATCACCATCGCGAGGCGGCGCAGTTCCTTGGTGCCCCGGATCTTGCCGCTGCCGTGGGCGGCGGCCACCACCGGCGAGCCGGCGGGCATCGTCACTCCCTCGTATACCACCGATGTATCAAATGTATCAACCTCCTCCACCAGCGCGCCCTCGGCGTCGAACAGGCGAATCACCAGGTAGTCCCCAAGATCCACGTTGTTGTCGCTGGAGTAGACCGCGCCGGCCAGGGGGCCGGTTTCCGGCATGTCGACGATGGCGCGCTTCTCGAAGGCGTCGGGCGCGTCGGCGGCGAAGGGGAGCCGGAAGCTGCCGTCGGCGGGGATGTAGCCCTCGTAGGTGTCGGTGCGCTCGGGACGCAGCACCTCGATCTGCACACGCCCCCCGGCCGGGAAGCTCGCCAGCGAGGCCACGTGTACGCTGTTCATGTCGCCATAGGCGTTGACGAGTTGGACGATCTCGAGGCCGCCCGCCCCGTCGGGCACCCCCAGCAACATCGGCGAGATCATGCGTCCCACCACGGCGGAGATGACGCCGCCGAGGTCGGAGCGCACCGCCACGTCGAGCAGGCCGCCCCCGGGGACGATTGGCGAGAAGGCGTCGACCTCGGGCATCACCGCCGCCGCCACCGCCGTGTTGATGCCGCCCAGCGAGCCGCCGAGGATGGTGAAGCTCGCGTCCTTCCCGCCCAGGTCAGCCTGGCCGTCGCCATTCCAGTCGCAGCTGGTGCCGGTCCCGCCGGAGGATCCGTCCACCTCGCGGATCTCCATGTCGCCCTGCCCGCAGTCCTGCAGCGCCTTCACGAACTGCGCCCAGTCCACCACGCCCTGGCGCACCATGTCGCGGGTGTGGAAGGGGTCGGTGATCCACTGGTCGGCGCCGCTGTCGCCCCGGCCGTCGTTGTTGAGGTCGCGGTAGCGGCTGTCTTGCAGGTGATCGAGGAACGGCTCCAGCCCGGCGCCCGCGAGGTAAGCGCGGATGAGCGCCTCCTCGTCGGCGGCGAGGTCGGCGCCGTGGCCCGGCCAGTCGATGGCGCAGGCCGCGATGCCGAGGCGGTTGAAGGCCCAGCCGAACAGCAGCATGTCGAAGCGCGAGGACCCGTGGCCGTGGCCGAAGATGGCCACGTCGTAGGGCGCCTCGCCCTCCCTCGGCAACACGCAGGTGAAGGGGACGCGCGCCGGCTTGGCGTTGTAGGCGCCGGTCATGGCGTCGATCTGCCACCACTCGTCGGCGTCGCCGCCGGGCACGTCGCCGTCGTCGCGATCGGCGAGGAAGTAGGGCGTCTCGAAGCTGCCACCCACCACGCCGCCGCTGTACTCGCGGTAGGCCGCGCTGATGAAGGCGCCGCTGGCACCATCGAACAGGCCAACGTCCACCAGCGTGTCGAGCAGCGCGGCGGGCGGCAACACGCGGGGGTCGGCCCCCTCGATGTCGTGCAAGGCCAGCGCCTCGTTCACGCTGGCGGGGTACTCGGTGGCCAGCTTGGCAAAGGGGCCCTCGCCGTCGAGGCCGCGGCGAATGTCGACGAGGTCGCCAGTCACGCGCGCGGTGCTGAACACCCAGGCGTAGGCGATGTCGTCGAGGCCCACGCCGTACGCCGACAATGCATCCACCACCGGCTCCAGCGCCTCCGTCTGTCGCGTGTGGTTGACATACTTCCACGGTGACTTGACCGGGCTGCCATCGTCGCCCACGAGGCGACTGGTGAGCACCACCGCGTAGCGGCTCTCCTCGCGCAGCGGCACCACGGGACGGAGAATCAGCGTGTTGGATTGCAGCTCGTAGAAGGTGAGCAAGTCGGCGCGCGGGTCGCCGCCCTCGGGCCACACGTTGGGCGCGTCGAGCCAGCCGTCGTTGTCGGTGTCCTCGCCCCAGTCCAGCATGCCGTCGCCGTCGAGATCCTCGCTCATCGTCTCGAACACCAGCGAGGGCGACGCGGCGCGCGTGTCGTTCGCATAGTACTGCCCGGTCTTCTCCGTTTCATACACGAAGCGGCCGTGGCCGAGGTCGAGGGCCACCGGCTTGCCGAAGTCGGGGCTCTCAGGATCGACGTTGACCACGAAGATCGCGTCGTCTTCGAACGCTGCCGCGCCGCGCTCGAAGTCGTCGGGGTGGCGCGAGAGGATGTTGTCGAGGTCGAGTTTCTGGTCAAACGCCACGGTGATCGGGGCATACACGCCGAAGCCGGTCATCTCGTTGAGCTTCTGGCGCGCTTCTTCCTCGGTGATGGTGGGCGCCACCTCGCTGATGTTGACCCGCAGGCCGGTCGGGCTCGTGGGATCCACGCGCGTGGCGAGGTCGTTCGGGAAGGGGATCTCGGGTAGGGGCTTGGCGTCCCAGTCCACGACGACCACGGGACCGTTGCCCTCGGGGGTGAGCCGCAGTCCCTCGGGCGCCACGGCGCAAGCGAGCAGGAAGAACATGGGCGGCCGTCTAGCGCGCGGGGTGTCGGTGGGCGATTGTCGTGCGCGTGTATCACCGATGTATCAGTGATACATGCGTCGCGACAGCCACCATCGTGCTCCACGTTCCACGTGCAACATTTTCGCCCCAGTACAACAGCCCCGGGATGCCCGTCCGCGCGAAGATCACCGCGATGATCGCGTGCGATCCGAGCCAGAGCGCGGGGATGATCGCCGCCGAGGCGAGGTAGCCCGACTGGGCGATATCGGTGTGCGCCGCGTTGCCCTCGGCGTCGGGGAACAGCCGCGGCGAGGCGTTGGTCCGCAGCTCGTGAAGGTTGCTGTACAGGTGGTAGCCCACGAGGAATCCCACCACCCCGGCGGCGGCCAGCGGGTAGGGCCACCACTCGGCGAGCTCCACGCCCAGCGCCGCGGCCAGCGCGAAGAGCGGGATCGCGTAGGGCGCCAGCCCCGAGACGTGCTGGCCGAACAGGGGCACCGGGAGCAGGAAGATGGGCAACGGGGGGCGGAGCTGCTTCACCAGCCCGCCCCGGTCGCGGGTGACCACGAAGCCGTAGGGGATGAGCCCGAAGGGCAAACCCACCACCGCGTGGGTGAGCTCGTGCTCGAAGGTGCTCCACCACGTGGCCCGGTGGCTCGCCCAGCGCCCGGCCCACAGCCCGGGAACGATCCCCGCCACCATCGGCCAGAACTGCGGCGTGGCGTAGAGCGCGGCCACCGCCTCCACGAAGCCCGACCACAGGCTCGGCAGCGCCAGCGCGCAGGCCGCCGCCGCGACGAGGCCGGTGAGCTTGGTCAGCACGCGCATCGGCCGGGGCTTATTCCACGGCGCGGCTGATCTTCATCTCGGTGCGCGGCAATTCCTGCGCGTGCAGGGCGCGCTGTCCGCGATGGGCGAGAAGGTCAGGGCCCCGGTGGGTTCCCGGTGAGATAGCGGCGGCGCATGCACGCCGACCTCGACCCCATCCGCGCGCGCGTCCACGCGGGGGAGCGCCTCAGTCGTCACGACGTCTCGACCCTCTGGCAGCACGCCAGCGACGAGCATCTCGCCGAGCTGGCGAGCGTGGCCCGCGCGCGTTTCCACCCCCCGGGCAAGGCCACCTGGGTGGTGATGGCCATCCTCAACTACACCAACGTGTGCGTGGCTCGCTGCGACTACTGCGCCTTCTACAAGTTCCCCGGCGAGGAGGGCACCTACCTGCTGGGCTTCGACGAGATCCGCCGCAGGGTGGACGGCGTGATCGCCCTGGGCGGACAGCTCATCGGCTTCAACGGTGGTTTTCACCCCGACCTCTCCGTCGACGATTACTGTGACCTCTTCCGCCGCCTGCACGCGCACTACGGCGATCGCGTGGCTTTTTACGAGATGACCATCGCCGAGTTCATGTTTGTCACCAAGCGATCGCGCCTGGGCTACGCCGAGTCGGCCCAGCGCTTCAAGGCCGCCGGCACGCGCTGGATCACCGGCGGCGGCGCCGAGATCCTCACAGACGCCTTCCGTTTGCGTCACAGCCCCGGCAAGTACCGCGTGGAGGACTACTACGACGCGCAGCGGGCGGTGCTCGACGCCGGCATCGGCAGCACCGCCACGATGGTGATCGGCTTCGACGAGGACTTCGAGGAGCGCATGGAGCACCTCGAACGACTCCGCGCCTTCCAGGACGAGGTCCGCGGGCGCCTGGCCAGCTTCTTGTGTTGGACCTACAAGCCGGGCAACACCGAGCTGGGCGGCGGCGAGGTATCCACCCGCGAGTACCTCCGTCACCTCGCGATCTGCCGCCTATTCCTCGACAACATCGTCAACATCCGCGCCAGCGTGCTCACGCGGAACGAAGACGCGATGCTGGGCCTCCGCTTTGGAGCCAACGACTTCGACCTCCCCACCGAGGACGAGGTGACCCAGAAGGCC
>VGRE01000023.1 GCA_016875435.1 Deltaproteobacteria bacterium
ACCGTCACCTGGGCCACCCGGCGGGCCGCGTCGATGACGGCCGACTCTGCCCGGTGAAGCTGCACCCTGTTGATACATGAAGCTTGTATCGCATGTGTCACATCGTCCAATGATGGCTGTCGAAACACCAGGACACTCCGGTGCGCCGCGCCCAGCTCCTCGGCGATTCGCCGGGCGTCGCCGGGGGCCACGCTCCGCGGCAGCCCGGGGGTGCACACGAAGCCGAGCGCGTCGGCGCCGAGCGAGAGCGCCAGCGCGGCGTCTTCGCTCCGTCGCAGGCCGCACACCTTCACCCGCGGCGGCCCGGCCACGGGCGCCGACACCGCCGCGAGCCAGCCCGGGTCGCGCATCAGCGAGGTGCCCACCAGCACCGCGTCGCAGTCGAGGTGCGCCACGCTTCCCGGGCCGTCGTAGCCGCTCTCCGCCACGCGCACGCGGTCGCGCGGCACCCGCGCGAGGAGCGCCTCGCCCCTGGCGCGGTCGATCCGGAGCGTGGAGAGATCGCGGTTGTTGACGCCGATCACCTGCGCGTCGGTGCGCAGCGCGAGATCGAGCTCCCACTCGTCGTGGACTTCGACCAGCGGCTCCAGGCCCAGCGCCCGGGCAGCGTGCAGCAGCCCCTGCAAGCGCTCCCTCACGACGCGCACCATGAGCAAGACCGAGCGCGCGCCGAGCAGGGCCGCAACCCGGAGCTGGTCTTCCTTGACCACGAAGTCCTTGCAGATGGTGGGCAGATCGACGGCGGCCGACACGGCGGCGAGATCGTCGAAGTGGCCGCCGAAGCGGGTGGGCTCGGTGAGGACCGAGACCGCGGCGGCGCCGTCGGCCGCGTACTGGCCGGCCACCTCCACCGCGCTCGCCCCGGGACGGATCGCGCCCTGCGAGGGCGAGGCCCGCTTCACCTCCGCGATCACCCGGATCGGGGCGCCGATCGGCCGCCGCAGGCAGGCGGCGAAGTCGGAGGCGGGCCGGGGCGCGGGCTCGCCCGGGGGGAGGGGACGCGCCGCCGCTGCCGCCACCAGCTCGTCGAGGACGGTCACCGGGTGGCACCCAGCGCGGCGAGGTCGAGGCCGCGGCACAAGGCCTCGAGGGCGATCGCCTCGCCCCCGTCAAGGTCGGCCGCTCGCCCTGCCACCCAGAGGGCGGCCCCGGCGTTGCGAGCGATGGCCTCGGCCACCGGGCCGCGCTCTCCAACGAGCGCCGCGCGCAGGATCCCCGCGTTCTGCACTGCCTCGCCGCCGGCGAGGGCGGCGAGCGGCACGCCTCGTCCCGCCCACCGCACGGGCTCGATGCGCCCCAGGTCGAGGCGATGGCCCACGGTGTCGGCGTGCAGCGCGATCTCGTCGAGCCCGCCGCCGTGGACCACCAGCGCCCGCTCGGCGCCGAGCGCCCGCAGAGCCTCGGCCACGGGCGCGGTGAGGGCCGGGTCGTACACGCCCACCAGCTGCCGCGTGACGCCCGCGGGGTTGCACAGCGGGCCCAGCAGGTTGAAGAGGGTGCGGATGCCGAGGGCGCGGCGCACGGGTGCCACGTTCTTCATCGCCGGGTGAAAGCGCGGCGCCATGAGAAACGCGAAGTTGTGTCGCGACAGTGCCGCAGAGGCCCCCGCCCCGTCGAGGTCGGTGGCGAAGCCCAGCGCCTCGAGCACGTCGGCGCTGCCGCAGCGCGACGACACCGAGCGGTTGCCGTGCTTGGCCACGGGCACGCCGAGCGCGGCGCACACCAGCGCCGCGGCGGTGGAGATGTTGACGGTGCCCTGGCCGTCGCCCCCGGTGCCGCAGGTGTCGATGGCCCCGGCGGGCGCCACCACCGGCAGCATCCGCCGTCGCAGGGCGGAGGCCCCGGCCACCAGCAGCTCGGCCGTCACCGGGCGCGTGCGGAGGGCCACGAGGAAGCCCCCGGCCAGCACCGGGTCGAGGCTGCCGTCCACCAGGGCGTCGAGCGTGGCCTCCACCTCGGCGATGCCCGCCTCACCGGCGAGCACCCGGTCGACGAGGTGGGTCAAGGCGTCGATCCCAGGCGCAGCGCGTTGCGGAGGATGCGGCTGCCGTGGGGAGTGAGCACGCTCTCGGGGTGGAACTGCACGCCGAAGATGGGGCGATCCCGGTGGCGCAGCGCCATCGCGACCCCGCCGTCGGTGCGCGCGGTGACCACCAGCTCCGGCGGCAGCGCCTCGACCGTCAGCGAGTGGTAGCGCGCGGCGGGGAAGGGGCTCGGCACCCCCTCGAACAGCGGGTCGCCCGAGTGGCGAACCCCGGAGGCCTTGCCGTGGACGGGCACCACCGCCCGGATCACCTGCCCCCCGAAGGCGAGCGACATCGCCTGCATGCCGAGGCACACGCCAAACACCGGTCGCGACACCAGGCGGAGGAACTCGGGGAGCATCGTGTCGGCCGGGTGCCCGGGACCGGGCGACAGCACCACCAGGTCGGCGTCGTGGGCGCGGGCAAGCACCGCGTCGAGGGGCGCGTCGCCGCGCACCACCGACAGCGAGGCGCCGCGGCGGGCGAGGTCGTCGACGAGGTTGAACACGAAGCTGTCGCGGTTGTCGACGACGAGGACGCGGCTCAAGTAAGCACCGAGAGACAGGCGCGAGCCTTGCTCGTGGTCTCGTCGAGCTCCTTCACCGGCTGGCTGTCGGCCACCACGCCCGCGCCCGCCCGGGTGTGAAATGTATCAGTGATGTATCGCATCGACCTGATACAAATGCAGGTATCAAGATCGCCGCTCGCCGCGAGATAACCAACGGCACCCCCGTAGAATCCACGAGCCGTCGGCTCGAGCTCGCGGATCAACTCCATCGCCCGGAGCTTGGGGGCGCCGGTGAGCGTGCCCATGTTGGCGCAGGCGCGGTAGGCGCCGAGGGCGCTGAGGCCGGATCGCAACTGGCCGCTCACGCGCGACACGAGGTGCTGCACGTGGCTGTAGCGCTCCACCTGCATGAGCGCCTCCACGCGGCGCGTGCCGGGGACGGCGATACGCGCCACGTCGTTCCGCGCGAGATCGACGAGCATCACGTGCTCCGCCTGCTCCTTGGCGTCGAGCAGGAGCGAGAGCGCCAGGCGCCCGTCGGCGTCTTCGTCCTCGCCGCGCTTGACCGTGCCGGCGATGGGCTTGAGCTCCACCACGCCCTTGCTCACCTTGACGCTGGTTTCCGGGCTGGCGCCGAGCAGGGCCCCGTGGCCGAGCTCGAGGAAGAACAGGTAGGGCGAGGGATTCAATGCGCGCAGCCGCCGGTAGGCCTCGAGCGGGGCCAAGGTCGAACGAACGGAGAGGCTGCGGCTCAGCACGAGCTGAAACACGTCGCCTGCCGCGATGTGTTGCTGGGCGGCCCGCACCCCGGCCTCGAAGGCATCGGGGTCGCCCCCGGCTGGCGCATCGGAGGCCACGTGTACCGGGGCCCTCACCTGTGGCATGCGAGCGCGATCGAGGCCGTTGACCAGCGCTTCCAGTCGCGACGTGGCCGCGCGCTCACCGTCGAGGTCGCGGGCCACCAGGTGCGCCTCGCCCGCCATGTGATCGATGGCGATGCCGTCGACGGCGAACACGAAGTGCAGGTCGGGCTCGTCGAGGGGGTCGGGCTTGCGAGGGGGGAGGCGCTCGAAGCGGTCGACGATCTCGTAGCTGATGGCGCCGTACACCCCGGCGGGCACCGGGGCGCCGTCGTCGGCCACCAGCGTGGCGAGCGCAGCCACCGGGTCGAGGGCGCCGGGCGAGGCGAGGCGCTGCGCGTCGTCGTGCGCGGGGTCGGTGTCGGCCTCGGGCACCGGCGCCACGACGGCAAGCCCCTCGCGACGGCCGCCGAGGCGCGCCGCCACCTCGTCGAGCAAGGCCTCGCCTCGATCGTCGAGGGTTTCCACGCGCAGCACCGCTCCGCGCAGGGTGAGGCGCAAGAGCGGGAAGGGCAACACCAGCGAGCGACGCCCGCCGGGCGCCACGATGTCGGCGCTCTCGAGCAGCACCGCGCCGGGGCGGCGCCCCTCGTCGGCGAGGGCGGCGAACACTTCCACGGCGGCCACGGGCGCGTGCAGCACGACGCGCTGGTGGATGGTGCCGGTGATCTCGGGCATCAGGCCGGCGATCTAACCGGCGCGGGCTAGGCACCACGAATGCTGTTTCTCCTTGCCTGCGAGCAAACCGACTCCGACAAGAACGTGGTGCCGACCGTCGAGAGCGAGCCGATGGACTTGCCGAGCGATCCTGCCGAGCGTGGCGTGCCCGTGGGACAGGCGACGGTCGACGCCTGGAACCAGCGCGCGGAGGTGTGGTACCCCGCCTCCGACGACTACGTCGATGTCGCCACCGACGCGGCCGACTTCGAGCAGTTCGTGCCTGCATCGCTGGTGGAGAAGGTGGGCGCGGTGAGCTTCCCCGTCATCGACAGCATGGCGGTGCGCGATGCCGACCCTCGGTTGCCCGAGGGCGAGGGCTACCCGGTGGTGGTGTTCTCCCACGGCCTCGGCGGCATGCGCATCCAGAGCCTCGACTACGCCGCGCACCTCGCCTCCCGTGGCTACGTGGTGGTGGCGGTCGACCACCCGGGGCGCCGCTTCGAGGACCTGATCCCCTGCATCTTCTCCCCGGCGCTCGACGGCTGCGATCTCTCGGGCTTCGCGACCGACCCGGCGCTCGACGACGTCGACATGCTGGTGGACTGGGTGATGGACGGCGGGCTCGACGACTACTACGGCGACGCGGCGCGACTAGGCATGTCGGGGCACAGCGCAGGTGGCGGCACCACCATCACCGCCGCCACCGACGACGTGCGCATCGACGCCGCCCTGGTGATGGCCGCGCCCGGCCTGCCCGAGCGAGGCCCGCGCGTGGCGATGGGCGCCAGCTGCGATGGTTTCGTGGCCATCGACGACGTTCGCGCCGCTGGAGGGAGCGGCGAGGTCGTGGTGATCGAGGGCGCCGGGCACCTCGCGTTCTCCGACATGTGCGAGCTCGACCTCGCCGACCTGGCCGAAACCCTCCTCGCCCCCCGCGACGACGTGAACCAGGCCCTCCTGGGCCAGTTCCTCGCGCTGGCCACCGACGGTTGCGCGGGCTCGGTGCCGAGCGAAGATGCCTGCGAGGCCACCGAGTACCTGTCGCTCGACGCCAGCGACCCGATCGTGCGGCACTACGCGACGGTGTTTTTCGACGACGCGCTCTACGGCGCCGGCGACGGCGTGCGCGCCGGGGCCTACGACGAGGCCGAGGTGCCGTGATCTACCTCGATCACAACGCCACCGCGCCGCTCCGCCCGGAGGCGCGCAGGGCGATGGAGCCGTGGCTGGGGCGGCCGGCCAACCCGATGTCGCCCCACGCTCTCGGCCGCGAGGCGGCGATGGCGGTCGACCGGGCGCGACAGTCCGTGGCCGATGCGGTGGGCTTTCCCCGCGACGGCGTGATCTTTACCAGCGGCGCCACCGAGTCGAACACCACGCTCTTGAGCCGGGGACGCTGGGCCGCTTCCGCCACCGAGCACCCCAGCGTGCTCGCCTACGCGGCGGCGGTGATCCCCGTCGATGGCGAGGGCCGCGTGATCCTCGGCGATCTCGACGGCGCGGACGGGATCTCGGTGCAGGCGGCGAACAACGAGACCGGGGTGGTGCAAGACCTCCCCGCGGTGGCCGCCTACGCCCGTTCGCGGGGGCTGCGGCTCCACGTGGATGCCGCGCAAGCGCCGGGGCGGATTGCCCTCGACCACCTTCGGCTCGCCGACTTCGTGACGATCTCCGCCCACAAGATCGGCGGGCCGCAGGGCGTGGGGGCGCTGCTGGCGCGGGTTCCCTTCGAGCCCCTGTTCCGGGGTGGTGGCCAGGAGCGTGGCCTGCGCGCGGGCACGCACCACGTGGCGGGTATCGTCGGGCTCGGGGCGGCGATCGGCGAGGCGCTGCCCATGTCGCCGGCCCTGCGCGACCGCCTGGAGGCCGGGCTCGGCGCCCTCGGCGGTCGCGTGGTGGGGCGCGATCGCCTGCCCAACACCAGCTGCGTGCTGTTCCCGGGCTGGGAGGCGGCCGACCTTGTGATCGCCCTCGACCTCCGCGGGTTCTGCGCCAGCGCGGGCGCCGCCTGCGCCTCGGGCGCGCAGCGAAGGTCGCCGGTGCTCGCCGCCATGGGCATCGCGGCCACCGGCCTGCGCCTGTCGCTGGGGCCCACCACCACCGCGGCCGAGATCGACGCGGTTGTCGCGGCCCTCGGCGACATCCTCAGCGGTTAGCGTCGCCGCGATGCGCATCGTCGTCGCCATGTCGGGCGGAGTGGACTCCTCGGTGGCCGCGGCTCTCCTCAGGGAGGAGGGCCACGAGGTGATCGGCGTGCACATGAAGCTCCACGACAACCACGGCGGCGAGGGCCACTGCTGCGGCCTCGACGACGCATGGGACGCGCGGCGCGTGGCCGACCGGCTCGGCATCCCCTTCTACGTGCTCGACCTCCAGGAGGCTTTCGCCGAGGCGGTGGTGAACCCCTACGTCGACGCCTGGAAGGCGGGCCTCACGCCCAACCCCTGCGTCACCTGCAACGGCGTGCTCAAGTTCCGCGTGCTGCTTCGCCGCGCGGCGCTCCTCGGCGCCGAGAAACTCGCCACCGGGCACTACGCGCGCACCCACGACGGGCGACTCTTCATGGCCGCCGACCCGGCGAAGGACCAGTCTTACTTCCTTCACCCCGTCCCCAGCACGGCGCTGCAAAAAACGCTCTTCCCCCTCGGCGAGTTCACCAAGCGGGAGGTGCGCGAGCACGCGCGGCGACTGGGCCTGGTCACCGCCGAGAAGGCGGAGTCGATGGAGGTGTGCTTCGTCCCCGGCGACGACCACGCGGCGTTCGTGTCGCGACACGCCCCGGACCTGGAGGCCGCCGGGGAGATCGTCGACGAGGCGGGCCAGGTGCTCGGCCAGCACGAGGGTTACCACCGCTACACGCTCGGCCAGCGCCGCGGCCTCGGGCTCGCCGGTGGGCCGTGGTTCGTCATCGCCGTCGACCCCGGCGCGCGGCGCGTGGTGGTGGGGCCGGAACACCGGCTCCTGCGCCACGAGGTCTTTGCCCGGGGGGTGAACCTGATCCGGCCGCCCGGGACGGGCGAGCTGCACGCGCGGCTTCGTCACCGGGGCGCGCTGGTGCCCTGCGAGATCCTGTCCCTCGATCCCTTGCAGTTGCGGCTGCTCGCGCCGGCTCGGGCCATCACCCCGGGCCAGTCGGTGGTGGTCTACGAGGGCGACGAGCTGTGCCTTGGCGGCGTCATCGCGAGGGCGGCGTGAACGTTCCCCACCGTTTCCGCGAGCCGGCGCTGCTGGAGAGGGCCCTGACTCACCCATCGGCGGGGGCGGGGGCCGGCCACAACCAGCGGCTGGAGTGGCTTGGCGACGCCGTCGTGCAGCTCGTCGTCACCGAGTGGCTGATCGCGGCTGAGCCCACGTGGGGCGAGGGCGAGATGACGCGCGCGCGGCAGCGGCTCGTCAACACCGAGGCGCTCGCCATCCTCGCCGATCGCTGGGCGCTCGCCGAGGGTGTCCGGGTGGGCAGGGGCGAGCCCCGCGAGCGGATCGTCGCCCTCCCCAAGACACGCGCCGATGCCTTCGAGGCGGTGGTCGCGGCGATCTACCTCGACGGCGGCATCGAGCCGGTGCGTGCCGCGATCCTCCCGGAGTTCACCTCCCTCCTCGCGGGCATGGGGTCGCTGATGGATCCGCGGAGCCGCCTCATGGAGTGGGCGCAGGCGAGGGGAGGGGGCACGCCCGAGTACGAGGTGGTGGCCACCGAGGGGCCGCCCCACGCGGCGGTGTTCCACGTGGCGGTGAGACTCGACGGCGCGACCTACGGTCCCGCGCAGGCGAGCTCGAAAAAGGCGGCCTCGGCGGGGGCGGCCCGGCTCGCCCTGGTCGCGCTGGGCATCGACTGATCGGCTACGATCCCGTGATGTTCTTACTCCTCGCCGCCTGCGAGCGCGCGACGACGGGGCGACCGGGCGAGGGTCGCCCCCGCGACAGCCACGCAGGCTCCGCCACCGACACCGCCCCCGAGGTCGATGGCCTCGCCTGCGGCGACGGGCTCGCGCTGGGCGCCCACGAGGAGTGCGACGGCGCCGACGACAGCGCCTGTCCCGGGGCGTGCTCCGCCCACTGCCAGTGCCCGTCGATGCCGCCGGGCGGCGAGCTGTCGATCCACGTGATGGACGTGTGGCAGGGCGACGGCGTGCTGGTGGTGTCGCCCGACGGCTTCGCCATGCTGGTCGACGCCGGCGACGAGGACGACTACTGGAGTATCAAGGCGCATTTCCGAGATCAGGGCGTCGCCGGGCTCGACTACACCCTGGTGAGTCACCAGCACGCCGACCACATGGGGGCGATGGACTGGGCGCTGGAAGACCATCCCGAGGTGGGGCTGGCCTTCGACGGGGGCGGGCGAGCCGACAGCAATGCCTTCTCCGACTACCGCGCCGTGGCCGCCGACAAGCGCACGACGGTGAGGGTGGGCGATCTCCTCGACATGGGCCCCTCGATCACCGTCGAGGTGCTGCACGCCGACATCGGCGACCGCGACAACGAGAACAACAACTCCGTCGTGATCCGGATCACGCACGGCGAGGTGACGGCCCTGCTCGGCGGCGACTGCGAGAGCGCCGTCTGCGAGTCGAGCTTCGACCCCGGTCCCATCGACATCTACAAGGTGCACCACCACGGCTCGGCGGACAGCTCGGCGCCGTGGTTCCTCGACCAGATGTCGCCCTCGGTGGCGCTCATCTCCTGCGGCGCGGGCAACGACTACGGCCACCCCGACGCGCCCACCCTGCGGCGCCTGGCCGACGCCGGCGCCGAGGTGTGGCGCACCGACGAGGTGGGCCACGTCGTGGCCCGCTCCGACGGGAGCGCCTTCACGATCAGCGGTGGCCTCTAGAGCCGGCTACCGGGCGTCTCACAATCTACCCTCGCGGCCAGCGCCCGGGAGCGCCCCGGGGTAGCAACGCCCCAACGATGCCGCTGCCCCCCACCAGCCTCGATCCCCCCGCCTCCAGCCCCTCGCGGAGCGGGACCGTCGCCCTTGCCGGCCGCGCCAACGCGGGCAAGAGCACCCTCCTCAACGCGCTGGTGGGCGTGCCGCTGGCGGCGGTGAGCGACAAGCCGCAGACCACGCGCACGCGCGTGCTCGGCGTGGTCAACGCGCCCGGCCTGCAGGCCACGGTGGTGGACACCCCGGGGCTTCACCGGCCGCGCTCTGAGTTCAACCGTCGCATGGTGGCCACGGCGGAGAAGAGCCTCGACGAGGTGGACTGCGTGTGCTGGGTGGTCGACGCCACTCGCCCGGTCGACGACGAGCTCATCGAGCGCTTCGCGGGACGGAAGGTGGTGGTGGCGCTCAACAAGGTGGATCTACTCGACGACAAGACGCGGCTCTTGCCGATGATCGCCGCCTACAGCCGCGTGGGGACGGTGGTGCCGGTGTCGGCCACCCGCCGCGACGGTCTCGACCGCCTGGTGTCGGCCTGGGCGGAGCACCTGCCCGAGGGCGAGGCGATCTACCCGGCGGATCAAGCCACGCCGTTGACGGAGAAGGCCATCGTCGCCGAGCTGGTGCGCGAGCAACTCGTTCGCAACACGGGACAGGAGCTCCCCTACGCCACCGCGGTGGAGGTCGAGCGCTTCGACGAGAGCCGTCGCGAGGAGGGCCTCGTCGTCATCCACGCGCGCATCGTGGTGGAAAAGCCATCGCAGAAGGCGATCGTCATCGGCGCGGGCGGACGATCCATCAAGCGCATCGGCACGCAGGCGCGCAAGCGCATCGAGAGGTTGCTCGGCGCCCAGGTGCACCTGCAGCTGTTCGTGGCCGTCGAAGAGGGCTGGACGGAAAACCCGAGGCTACTCGCCGACTTCGGCTACACCGGGGACTAGCGAATCCACGCCGATCTGGCGCAGTCGCTCCTCGAAGAAGTCGCGAGCGCGCACCGCGCGCGCGAAACCGGGAACCATCGGCGCCAGGAGCGCGTCGGGGTGCGGGTGGAGGAAGAAGGGCATCGACAGCCGCCCGCCGTCGGGAACGGCCGGGTTGACGACGCGGTGGGTGGTGGCGGGGAGGCGATTCGCGGTGAGCAGCGCCATCATGTCGCCGGTGTCGCAGATCATCACGTTGGGCGGGGGGTTGACGGACAGCCAGCGACCGTCGCGAGTCATCACCTCGAGGCCGGGCTGGGTGCTCGCGGGGAGCACCGTCATGAGGTTGATGTCCTCGTGGGGGGCGGCGCGCACCGCGCCCGGTTGAGCGCCGGCGCCCACGTCGGGGTAGTGGATCACGCGCAGCACGGAGTTGCCGTCGCGCGTGAGGTGCGCGAAGTAGCCGGGCTCGAGTTCGAGGTAGCTCTCCACCGCCTCGAGCAGGCGGCCGGAGAAGGCCTCCAACTCGCGGAAGAGCCGCGACATCGCAGGCTGGAACGCCGGCACCTCGGCGGGGAAGATGTTGGGCGGGACGTCGCCGGACTGGTGGAGCGGGTGGCCCGGGCCTAGATCGCGGCCCAGGTGCCAGAACTCCTTGAGATCGGGCAACAGCGTGTCCTTCGCGTGCTCCACGCCGAGCCCGGTGTAGCCCCGCTGGCGACCGTCTCCCGGTGTCTCGTAGCGGGCCTTGGCGGCCAGGGGAAGCGCGAACACCTCCCGCGCGCGGGCGTAGGCGAGGTCGAGCAACTCGGGCGGCACGCCGTGGCTGGTCACCATCACGAAGCCAAACTGCTCGAGGCCGTCTCCGAGTTCCCGGACGAAATCCGTGCGCGTGGCGGGGACGATCCATCGGGCCATGTCGACGCAGGGGATGCTCGCCATGCTCACTTCCCGATGGTCCAACCTAACTTATTTCCGGAGTAGTCGGCGGTGTAGATCGAGCGCAGGCTGCCGTCGGGCTGCACGATGCGGAAGCTGAGCGAGAGGCGCTCCCCGGCCAGCGACACGTCCCACCAGCCCTGCGTGGGCATGCAACTTGCCTCGTACTCCCCTGGGAATCCCTTCCAGGAGCCCTCGGACCTGGCGTGCTCCATCGCGGTGGGACTGCACGCCCGGGCCTCGGCCTGCTTCTCGAACTCGCGGAGGAGCGCGAAGTCGAAGGTGGTTTCCAGCTTGATGTCGGGGAAGCCGGCCGCGTCGGCATGTCCCCAGCGCACGGTGTTGTCGGCGGGGGCCCCCCCCCCGCCCCCGTTGATGTAGATCTCGCCGAACTTGCCTCGGGGAAGGAACACTTCCGTGGCATGGGGAGCGCCGGCGAAGACCGCCTTGAGCGCCCCCACCTTGGAGTTGCCGTCCACGAGCTGGAGCAACTCCTCCGGCGCCTCGCCCTCGTTGCTCACCTGGCCCGGCGCCAGCGTGATCAGCGGGTGGTGCATGAACAGGAGCAGCGAGTCGTACTCCTCTTCCGCCGCCACCTTCTCGATGTAGGCGTTCTGCTCGTCCCAGCGCGAGCCGAGGGAGGCCTTGTTGCTGTCGACCACCAGGAATCGCCAGGTGTGGCCCGCCACCTCGAGGTCGAAGTGGTACCAGGTGGCGACGCGGTTGTAGCCGATGTCGGCGCCCACGCCGGGGAAGGCGGCGCCGAAGCCAAAGTAGCGGTCGTCGTCGGCCGCCTCGCGCGCCCCGGCGACCGGCGCCACGCGGGTACGCAGCCGCCCTCCCTCCGGGGGCTCGCTGCCGCTCAGCAGGTCCACCCAGTCTTTCGTGAAGGCTTTCCATCCGGCCACGGACGAGTCGGTGACGATGTCGCCGCCGAGCATCACGAAGCCCACCCGCCCTTCCTGCACGCCGCTGCTGATGTCGGCGGCGATCTGGGCCTGCGCCTTTGCCGTGGAAACGCGCTTGCTCGCCCTCTCCTCGGGCAGGCTGTCGCGGGTGCCGCCCACGAAGGCGAACTCCACAACCTGGGGGTAGGACCGCGACTCGCCGTCGTCGATGAAGATGTCTTGTGTCGGGATCTTCCTGGTGTCGAGCGCCAGCGCCATCGCGACCGTGAACAGCAATCAGGACTCCGCGAGGGCCGCACCATATCGCAGGCGACGGGCAAGCCCGGTGTGGCGATCGTCAACCCCGGTGCGGGTGGCCGCCATCCGCAGGGCACGAGGGCTGGCCACGAGGCAGCCAAAACGCCGCGCCCGCGTGAGGGCGGTGTAGAGGAGGTTGCGACGCAGCATCACGAAGTGGCTGTTGTGCAGGGCCACGACGACGGCGGGGTACTCCGATCCCTGCGACTTGTGGATGCTGATCGCCCAGGCCAGCTCGATGCGATCGAGGTCGTCGGCGCTCACGTCCACCTCGCGGCCCTCGAAGTTCACCGTCATCGACGCCGGCGACAGGCGGGTCACGGTGCCCACGTCGCCGTTGAACACGTCGGTGTCGTAGTCGTTCCTGGTCTGGATCACGCGATCGCCCACGCGGAAACGCTTGTTGCCCCGTACGATCTGCTCGCCGCTAGGGTTGAGGGCCTCGCCGAGCCGAGTGTTGAGCGCGACGGTGCCCACTGGTCCCGCGTGCATCGGGGTGAGCACCTGCACGTCGCGACGGGGGTCGAATCCGTTCTTCGGTAGGCGCTCGGTCACCACGGTCACCAGCGTCCGCGCCAACTCCTCGGCGTCTTCGCGCTCGAGCACGAAGCAGTCGCGCGTGCCGACCTCGCGCTCGGCGCTCACCGGCACCTCGCCCACGAGTACACGGTGCGCGTTGCGCACGATGCTTGACTCGGCCGCCTGGCGGTACACCTCGGACAGCCGCGCCACCGGCACCGCCGCCGACTCGATGAGGTCGCGCAGCACCTGGCCCGGGCCCACGCTGGGAAGCTGGTCGACGTCGCCAACGAGCACCAGCCGAGCCTTGCGCGGCAGGGCCTGGAGCAGCGCGTCGAACAGGTACACGTCGACCATCGAGGCCTCGTCCACCACGACGGCATCGACCTCGAGCGGGCTCGCCTCGTCGCGACCGTAGCTCGCGTCGCGCGGGTTGAACTCCAGCAGGCGGTGGAGCGTCTTGCCCTCCTCGCCGCAGGCCTCGGCGAGGCGGCGCGCCGCGCGCCCGGTGGGCGAGGCGAAGGCCCAGGTTTCCCCGCGGCGGCGCGCGATCTCGGCGAGCACCTTCACGATCGTCGTCTTCCCGGTGCCGGGGCCGCCGGTGATCACGGTGAGCCCGCCGACGAATGCGGTGGTGAGGGCACGGGCTTGACCCTCGGCGAGCTCGATGCCAACGTGCTTGGCGGCGGACAGTACGTCGACGTCGACCGGGGATGACGCGCGGATCTTCATCGCGACGCGCCGAGCGAGCCGTGACTCAAGCGCCTCCATGTCGGCGCGGTAGACGGGGCGGTCGGCCTCCCAGTCCGCCGGGTGACGAACCACGCGGCGCTCGAGCGCAGCCTGCTCGATGCCAGCCAGCGCCACGCTGCGGTCGATGTCGAGGGTGAAACACCGCTCCACCAGCGCGGCCTCGGGAAGGAAACACGAGCCGTCTCCCTCCGCGGTGGCCAGGGCGAAGTCGATGGCCGCCTGCACGCGCTCCGGGTCGTCGCGAGCCACGCCGTTGGCGCGGGCGATGGTGTCGGCGGTCTTGAAGCCGATGCCGGAGACCGCCACCAGCCGGTAGGGCTGGCGAGTGACGACGTCGGCGGCGCCCTTGCCGAAGGTGAGCAAGACGCGGCGGATCGCGGCGGTCCCGAGCCCGTGGCCGCGCAGGAGCACCTCCAGCTCGCGACCCACGCGGTCGCCCACCCAGGCGGCGACGATGCGGTCGCGGGTCTTCTCGCCGATGCCGGGCACCTCGAGCAGGCGCTCCGGTTGCTCCTCCATCACGCTCAGCGCGTCGAGGCCGAAGCTGTCGACGATGCGGCGTGCCAGCTCCGGGCCCACCCCCTCCACCGCGCCGGCGAGGTAGCGCTCCAGCCCCGCGAGGGTGCGAGGCTCGGCGGCCAGGGCTGTTTCTGCCTTGAAGCGCCGCCCGTAGCGCAGGTCGGTGGACCACTGGCCGGTGAGCACCACCCGCTGTCCCTCGTGCAAGTGGGCCAGAGCCCCCACGGCCACGTGCTCGGCACCGTCGTCGCCCCGCACGCGGAGCACGGCGTAGCCGCCGTCGTCGGCGCGGAATAGCGAACCGGCAACCTCGCCCTCGAGTCGATCGGCGTACACCCCGCGAGCATAACGCCGACCTGCGAGGGCGTTCAGGTTGCGCAGGCGATACTCTCGCGCCCCCCGGCCCGCGACCAACGGTCACGCTGCTGCCGGCGTACCTTTCCCACAGCTGTTCCGACAGAGCACGCGGTGCTCGCGGCCGCGCCTCCTCACCCTCGCGCCCGCATCACCCGCTCCGTCCGCGCCACCAGGACGGGCGCCATGACCGCCACGGCGATGGCCATCGTCGCCACCGTGCTCATGCCCACCAGCCGGCCGTCGGGCAGGGAGTTGAGCATCGCCGCTGCCGTCATCGCCGCCGCGGCCGAGGCCAGGTGTTTCACGGCGGAGTTGAGCGACTGGAAGGCGGCGCGGCTCGCCGGGGGCGGCACGCGAGACAGCTGGGTTTGATGCGCCACGTTGCGGGCGCTCATCACGATCATCATCAGCGGGAACAGCACCCACACCGGCGCGGGCGGCGGGCTGCGCACGAACCAGGCGCCGCCGAGCACGACGAAGCCGAGGGTGCTCCCCACGCTCAGCGCGAGAACGCCGAGGCGGTCGATGAGGGGCCCGAGCACCCTGAGCGCCACGAAGGAGAGGGTGCCGCCCGCCATGTACAGCCAGCCCAGCTGGTCGCGCGGCCACTGGAGGTTGAACTGGATGAAGGCGCTGAGGTTGGGGATCACCGCGAAGCCCGAGAAGGTGAGCAGCGTCGTGGTGGCGATGCCGGTCCACGAGGCCGAGTCGGCGAGGAGCGCGCGGAGGTCGGCGACGGAGTCGCGACGGGTGCTGCCGATGTGGGCCGTGAGCGAGGGGAGGGCGACGTACACGAGTCCGGTGATGAGCAGGCCCACGCCGCCCACCGCGAAGAACGGCGCTCGCCAGTCGAGCAGGCGTGCCGCTTCCAGCCCCGCGGGCACCCCGAGCACGCTCGCGACCGAGAAGGCGCCCATCACCGCGCCCATGGCGCGACCCCGGCGCTCGGTGGGGATCACGTCGGCGACGATCGACAGCGCGAGGCTGGTGGCGGGTCCTCCAAAGGCGCCGGCCACCACCCGGGCCGCCACCAGCGTGGCCATGTCGGTGGCCGCCCCGCCGAGCATCGTCCCGAGGCCGAGCCCCGCCATGCACACCGCGAGCGCGTGGCGACGGTCGAAGCGATCGAGCACCGGCGACAGCGCGATCCCGGCGATGGCGGCCGACAGCGTGTAGGCCCCCCCCACCACGCCGATCTTGTCGACGGGCAGGCCCAGCGCCCGCGCGAAGTCGGGCCCCAGCGGCATCACCATCATGAAGTCGAGGATGTTGACGAACTGGACGGCGCCGACCAGGAAGACGATGCTGCGCTCGCTCCGCATCCCCCTGCGCTATCGCGACGGGGTGGTGCAGGCGGGGGGAGGGGCGTGCTGCCCGCTAGCCCCTACCTCGCGTAAACCTCGTATTTCTCGGGATGCATGTGCTGCAGGGCGCGCACCACCACGCGCTTGCCCAGCCGCGCCTCCACCTGCTCGAGGATCTGGTACTCCTCCCCGTAGAGCATGTCGGCCACCGAGGGGTGGGCGTTGACGAAGAGGGTTTCTTTTGCCACCGCCCGGACGGACTCGCGCTGGAGCTCGCGGAAGATGTCGTAGCAGAGCGTTTGCCGCGAGCGGATGCTGCCGCGGCCGTCGCACACCGGGCACTGCTCGCTGATGTACCGGACGACGTCTTCCTGCACGCGCTTGCGCGTCATTTGCACGAGTCCCAGGTCGCTGATCTTCAGCACGTTGGTGCGCGCGCGGTCTTTCTTGAGCTCATCCTCGATGGCGCGGTACACCTTGTCGCGGTTCTGCTCGCGGTCCATGTCGATGAAGTCGATGATGATGATGCCGCCGATGTTGCGGAGGCGGAGCTGGTAGACCACCTCCTTCACCGCCTCGAGGTTCACCTTCAGGGTGGTTTCTTCCAACGACGCGCTCTGGCCCACGTATTTGCCCGAGTTCACGTCGATGCTCATCAGCGCCTCGGTCTGGTCGATCACCAGGTAGCCGCCGCTCTTGAGCCACACCTTGCGACCGAGCGAGCGCGAGATCTCGGTTTCCACCCCGAAGGTGTCGAAGATCGGCTCGTTGCCCCGGTAGAGGTGCACCTTGTCCTTCAGCTCGGGCGCGAACTCGTCGAGGAAGGCGAGCACCTCCTCGTGGAGCTTGCCGCTGTCGACCACCATGCGCTCCACCTCCTCGTGGAAGGCGTCGCGCACCATGCGGAGCACGAGGCCATGGTCGAGATGCAGGGGCGCCGGGGCCTTCTTCGACTTCGCCGCGTTCTGGATCTTCTCCCAGGTGCTCACGAGGAAGCTCATGTCTTGCTTCAGCGTCTGGTTGGTCTGCATCGCGCAGGCCGAGCGGACGATGAAGCCGGCGCCGCGGGGGCGGTTCTTGTCGACGAACTCGCGCAGGCGACGGCGCTCCTTGTCTTTCGCGATGCGACGGCTGATGCCCACGTGGTCGACCGTGGGCATGAACACCATGTAGCGGCCGGGGAGGGTGACGTGGGTGGTGACGCGCGCGCCCTTGGTGCCGATCGGGTCTTTCGCCACCTGGACGACGATCTCCTCGCCCTCCTTGATGAGGTCGGAGATGGATGGCTGCCCGGGACGAGGATGTTCCCGCGGCGCGGCCTCCTCCGCAATCGTCGCGTCTTCATCGGCGTTTGGCTCGCCGTTGTCTCCCTCGTCGTCGTGCTTGTGGTCGAACATCTGGGGCCAGATGTCGCCCACGTAGAGGAAGGCGGCGCGGTCGAGCCCGATCTCGACGAAGGCCGCTTGCATCCCCGGGAGTACGCGGACGACGCGCCCGAGGTAGACATTCCCCACGTAGCCGCGGTCGACCCCGCGATCGACGTGCAGCTCTACGAGCTGGTTGTTCTCCATGAGCGCGACGCGCGTTTCACGGCCGGTGACATTGACGAGGATCTCGCTAGGCAAGGAAGGCTCCCTTGGGGCGCCCGGCCGAAAGGCTGCGAAACAACGAGCGCCACGCCATCCCTGCCCGGCGCGTCGTGCGCTTGGGGGCTTCGGGAGGGCGGCGGCGGGTGGGAGTGCACCGAGTTGGTTCCGCGGGTTGCAGCGGCGCCGAGCCCGGAGGGCGGCACCCGCGGCGGCCGATCGACGGCGACCCGTGTGGTGGTTGAGGGTGGAAAGAGGGGGACGCAGGCGCGCCCAGACCGGTTTTATCCCACCATGGCGCCGCCCGCTAGCCCAGGGCCAGCCACAGGGCGCCGAGCAGGAGCAGCACGCCCGCGATCCCGAGACTCGCCGTGGAGAATCCACGCCCGGCCGGAGGGGGCTCGCTCACGAAGGTGGTGTTGGTCGGCACCGGGGCGCGCCGGGCCCGGTCGGCGGCGGCCTCCTCGCGGCTGGCGATGCCAGCTGGGCCGTGCGCGCGTCCCCCGCCGCTCACCCATCGCTGCTGTCGCGCCAGGATGCGGCGCAGGGTGGCGACGTCGTCCACGCGGGCGCGGGGGTCGACGGAGAGGCAGGCGTCCACCGCCACGACGAAGCGCCCGTCCACGCCCGGGAGCACCGCGTCGAGCGGGCGGTAGCGCCCCTGCATCACCGCCGCGAGCACCTCGTCCACCCGATGGCCGGGGAAGGCAGGCACCCGGGAGAGTAGCTCGTACAGCAGGCAGCCCAGCGACCACAGGTCGGCCTTTGCGTTGACGCTCCCGGCGTCGCGGGCCTGCTCCGGCGCCATGTAGGCGGCGCTGCCGAGGATGTAGCCCTGGCGGGTGAGTTTCTCGGTGGGGAGCTCGTGCTCGGGGCGGCCGAGGCCGAAGTCGGCCACGCGCGGCACGCCGTCGGCGCCGAGGAGCACGTTGGATGGCTTGATGTCGCGGTGGATGTAGCCGCGGGCGTGCGCCGCCTCGATGCCGTCGAGCACGCCGAGGAAGATGCGCTCGGCCTCCTCGGGGGGGAGGGCGCCGGCGCGCAGCCGGTTGTCGAGCGTCTCGCCGCCTTCCACCAGCTCGAGCACCACGCCGGGACGGCCGTCCACGTCGACGATGTCGAGGCAGCGCAGCATGTTGGGGTGCTGGATGGTGGCCTGGATGCGGCCCTCGCGGGCAGCGCGGGCGAGCAAGTCAGGGTCGCGACCTAGCGGCACCTTCATCGCCCCGGGCGAGCCGTCGCGGGCGTTCTTCACGCGCCACACCGTCGACATGCCACCCTCGGCGAGGAAAGCCTCGACCGTCCACTCGCCGAGGCGGCGGTCGACCAGCCACTCGCCCCGCGACACCGCTACCGCCTGCGTCGCAAGGGCAGGATCGCCAGGACCGCGACCGGCGCCCAGGCGACGTCGGTGCTGTTGCAGGCACACCCGCCGCCGCTGTACTCGCCCGTCACGGGCGCGTCGAGCAGCGCCCCGTCACCGGTGCCGGTGTCTTCGCCGGTGTCGGGGCAGTCGTCCTCGCCGTCGCAGTCGGCATCGACGCCGTCGCCACAGGGATCGTCGATCAGGAGCCCGTCCACGCAGCCGTCGTCGTCGGTGTCGAAGTCGTAGTCCCAGATGCCGCGGCCGTAGGTGCCGAAGCGCGCCACGCCCTCGCCGGGGACGACCTCCGCCGACCAGTAGATGGTCACCGGCGCGTCGGTGCCGGTGATGTCGATCCACGCCCCGGTGGGGTCGCGCCGGTAGGCGGCGGTCTCGGTGCCCGCGTAGACCACGCCGGTGCCGGGGTCGATGGCCAGGGCGTAGACCAGCGTGTCGGGCAAGCCCTCGCCCCAGCTCTCGAAGCTGACACCCCCGTCGGTGGAACGGAAGACGGCCGGGCCGCCGTAGCCGCTCCCTCCCACGTAGATAACGTTGGCATCGAAGGGATCGACGGCCACGGCGGTGCCGCTGTACCAGTTGCCAAACGGCGCCTCGTCGTTGGATAGAGTCCAACTCAGGCCGTGGTCGCCGGAGCTGAAGAACCGTCCCTCGCTGGTGACGGCGTAGAAGCGGTCGTGGTCGGTGGGCGCGAAGGCGAGCCCGGCGATGAACTCGCGGGGAGTTGCGGCGAAGTCCTGGTCGGTGGCGAGCGACGGCGTCCACTCCCAGCGACTGTCACGCGCGTAGGCCCAGAGGCGATCGCCACCGAAGTAGCACGACTCTGGGTCGTCGGGGTCGGCCATCAGGGTGGGCAGCCAGGCGTAGGCCTCGGCGTCGGACGGGAAGTCGGCGTAGGTGAGCAGCGGGTTGTCCTCGCCCACCTGGATCATCAGGAAGCCCGGGTAGACCGAGTAGACGATCTCGTGAGTGCGCCCGGTGCTGGTGAGCTGGCCGTAGTCGCCGGAGATGACCTGGTCGAAGTTGTACAGGTGCTCGCTCGCCACCTGGCCCTGGGTCACCTGGTAGCCCTGGTCTTGCGCGCCGGCCGCCACGTGTGACGTGTTCGCGGTCGAGGTGAGAACCCCGTAGTATTGCGACACGCGCAACCCCTCGAGCGACAAGTTGTGTACCGTGGCGAGGCCGTCGGTGGACAGGTAGAGCCCGCCGTCGGTGCCGACGAGCCAGGCCTCGGTGCCGTCGTCGCGTCGCTGGGCCACCAGGCCCATGAGGTCGGCGTGGAGCTGGTTGGCGGGGTCGTCATAGTAGTCGTACCAGTCGTTGATCTTCTCGGCGGTGCTGCCGCCGTCGCGGCTGACGTACAGCTCCACGCCGCCGTAGGCCACGAGATCGGGGTCGACGATGCTCGCGGCGAGCACCCCCCAGTAGTCGGTGGGGGTGGCCACCTCGGTCCAGGTATAGCCGCCGTCGTCGCTGCGGCGCAGGTCTTTCTGGTCGTCCACCACGTACAGCCGAGGGTGACCGTTGCCGCCCTCCCAGGCCTCGCTCCCGGCCAGCTCGGTGCGGTCGCTGTGCTCCGCGTAGGCGCCGCGTGTTTCCCAGGTGTCGCCGAGGTCGGTGGACAGGTGCAGGCTCGCCTGGGATGCCATGTAGAGGGTGCCGCTGCCGGTGCGCGGGGCCCAGATGTCGAGCGCGTGGTCGACGGGGCCGTACACCAGCGACCAGCTCTCGCCGAGGTCGGTACTGCGCCAGAGCCCATAGCTGCGCTTGCCCCGCACCGCGAACAGGGTGTTGCTGCCGTCGCTGAGGCGTACCAGTCGGCGTTGCGAAGATGCGCTCTCTAGGCCGCTCGGCTCGGTCCAGGTGGCGCCCTCGTCGGTGCTGCGGGCGAGCACGCCGAAGTTGGAGCCGATGAGCAGCGTGGGCGGCACGCTGTCGATGATGGCGAGGTGATTCACGCCGCCGTAAACGTCGTCGGAGAGGGGTGTCCACGCAGCGTCCTGGTCGGGTGGCGCCCAGCCCCAGTCCTGCAACCGCCAGAGGCCGCCGAGGGCGCTCCCGGCGTACAGCTCGGCGCCACTGCTGGCCGCGAGGAACATGCGACCGGCCTGGTTCTGGCTGCCGCGCTCTATCCACGCGTCGCCGTCGCCCGGCTCGCCGCCGGCGGCGCTGGGCGGCGAGGCGCGCAGGGCGTTGCGCTTTCGGAGCTGGGCGAGGCCGTTGTCGCGCTCCACCTCGCGCCAGTTCACGCCCGGCGGCGCCCGGTGACGAGTTTCGATCCATGCTTTACGGTCTTTGGAACGCTCCTTCTTCGAGCGCAGGTCGTGGACCACCTCGGTGGGGAGGGCCACCGGCGGGGCGCGTCGCTCGCCCGCGCGGAGCCAGTGCGCGCCGTCGCGCGGGGCGGGCCACGGGGTGTTTCCGGCTGGGAACAGCGCCGCCCCGAGGGCGAGGGCGATGGGCAAGAGGGGGAGGAGGCGGGTCACTCGTCGCTCGGTATGCGCGCAGTGTAGACGATGCGAAGCTCGCCGGGGCCCTGGCGAGCAGTCGCATGGCCCCCCGGGGTGGCGGCGCTCGGCGTGGGCCGAACTTGGCCGCCCCCCGCTAGGTTGACACGCGACGCAGGCGATCGACGGCGGCCACGAGCGCCGCTCCCGGTTCGCCCAGCGCGTCGCCCAGCGCCTGCGCGGCCGCGGCGATCTCGTGTTGTCGCGACAAGCGTAGCGACTCGCGCCGGGGGTCGGGGAGCGGGAGCGGTTCCGCGAGCAGCGCCATCCAGGCCTCGTCGAGGGCGCCGTGAGCGTCGACCCGCACCACATCGGGCACGGCCGGTCGCTGCAGCGCCGTCGCCAGCTGGAAGAGCGACGACTCGACGGCGGGTACACGCGGCGAGGCGGCGCGCGCCAGGTCGAGGGCGCCGAGGGCGCGCTGCGCGCGGCGGTAGGGGCCGAGGCGGCGCGCGTTCGACACCAGCGAAACCGCCGAGGTGAGCCCGAGCCCCGCCGCCACCGAGAAGTCCACGGCGGGGATGCCCGTGCCCACCAGGAAGGGGAACTGCGTGCCGAGGGCCGCCATCGCCGTGCCCACGAAGCTCGGCGGCACCACGGCGATGGCGACCAGCTCGGGCGCGAGTTCGAGCCGCTCGCCGAGGATGCGCGCCCGCGTCGCGATGGCGACGTGATCGGACACCGCCCAGGGCCATGACTTGCCTGCGCGCGCGGCCCGCCGCACGTCGTCGCGCGACAGGCCGGTGAAGGTCGATATCCGCTCGATCTGCACCGGGTCGTCGGGGAGCGCGACGGTCACCACGAACGCGGGACGGGCGAGGCGGGCGAGGCCGTGGGATTCCGAAGGGTCGCGCGCGAGCGCCCGCGCCGCGAGGACGATCCGCGGCGCGGTGGCGTCGTGGCCTGGCGCGGCGAGGAGGCTCGACATCGGCCGGGGCTCGACGAGCCTCTGCGCGACCGGGAGCCCGCGCGGGGCGAGCCGGGGCAGGCCGAGCAGGTCGATGGCCAGGTCTTGTGCCTCGAGCCTCGCGTCGGCGCCGAGCCAGGCGTGCAGCCGCGCCCCCTCCTCGCTGGAGAGCCCACCGAGCAGCGCCTCGGTGGCGATGCTCGCCACCCGCTCACGGATGCGAACGGGGAAACGAGCGTCGTCGACGACAGCCACCGTCCGCAGGCCGCGCGGGGGCTCGGCCTCGGCGGCGAGGAAGGCCTCGCGGGCGCCCGGTCGCATGCGCGCGTGCTGCTGCAGGGTCACCGCCTCCAGCACATCGGCGGGCGCCTGCTCGTCGACGACCGCGTGGCGCGCGAGGTCGGGCGGAGCCTCCAGCGCCTCGCCCACGTGGTAGCGCCCGGCGAGTCGCGTGCCCGGGGAGAGGGGACTCGCCAACTACTCCAGCCGCTTGAGCAGGTGGAATCCGGTGGGGGTCTCGATGATGGCGGTCGTGGCGCCGATGTCGAGGTCGAAGGCCGGCTCGTCGAGCTGGGGCATCAGCTGCCGCCGCGAGAACCAGCCGAGGTCGCCATTGTCTTCCTTCGCGGGGCCGTCGCTGTACTTGCGCACGGTGGCGTTCCAGTCCGCGCCGCCCTGGATCTCGGCGAGCGCCGCCTCGATGCGGGCCCGGGCCTCGTCCCTCGCGCGCGTGACACCCTCGATCGGGCGCTCGGCGCCGCCGTAGCCCACCATGATCTGCGCGCAGTGGATCTGCGACATCATGTCGCGACGGATAACGTGGAAGCCGAACGGCGACTCCACCACGGCGCTGACCTCGCCCACCGCCAGCCCAAGCACCGCCTCCTCGAACACCGGTACCATCGTCCCGGAGTTGAAGTTGCCCAGGCGGCCCCCGCGGCTCTTGGTCTTGTCGTCGGACATCTCCTTGGCCACCTTCGCGAAGTCCTCGCCGGCGACGATGCGGGCGCGCGCCTGTTCCGCCCTGGCCCTGGCCTCCTCGCGCGTGCGTTGCACGCTCGCGTCGGCCCTCATCGCCCCGGTCGCCGTCACGAGCACGTGGGAAGCAGCCATGCGCCCTGCCGTGGTGGCGGGCACGCGCGGCGCGTCGGACTTCTCGGCGGACTTCGCCTCGGCCGGGGTAGCCTCGGCGGCGGAAGAGGGATCGGGGGAAGGAGGCGAGGCCTCATCTGAGCAGGCCCACAGCCAGAAAGCGAGG
Source organism: Deltaproteobacteria bacterium (assembly GCA_016875435.1). GTDB lineage: Bacteria > Myxococcota_A > UBA796 > UBA796 > SXON01 > SXON01. The sequence goes on from VGRE01000023.1 coordinate 23,090, forward strand.
ATCATTCTTCCACCAGGCTAGCCGTTGAGAGCGGCGCCAGCTTGTAGTTGTCGTAGGTGTAGATCACGATGCCGTCGATGCTGGCGTAGGTGAGCATCGAGGTGGGCTGGTCGATGTCGGCGTCGATGAAGTCGTCGATGCGGAGGCAGTCGTCCACCACGAACTCGTCGTAGTCGGGGCTGTCGCTGCCCTCTTCGGCGTCGGCGTTGAGGTCGGTCACCGTGGCGCTGGGCAGCGTCACCCGCATCGACTCGTAGGCCTCGGCGTTGCCGGCGATCGCGCAGGCGTCGAGCGACACGGGGGTGATGGTGCCGCCGTCGCCGGTGGATTGCACGCTCTCGGGGAAGGCGATCTCGGTGAGCCCGTAGTACTCCTGGTAGGTGCCGGTGACGGTCACCGCCTCGCCGGTGGCGACGCTGTTCTCGCCCTGGTCGTAGACGTAGAGCCCCGCGTACTCGTCGGCCGTCTCGTCCTGGATGAAGAAGCCGCCCTCGGGTACCACGGCGGTGACGACCCCGGTGACCGTCACCAGCATCCCCTCGCAGGCCCCGCCGGTGCGCACGTCGACGATGGTTGCCTCCACCGCGCCGTCGTCGGGCGCCCAGCCCGGGCACTCGTCGCAGGCGTCGCCGTAGCCGTCGCCGTCGGCGTCGGACTGGTCGGCGTTGCTGACAGTCGCGCAGTTGTCGGTGTCGTTGTCTACCCCGTCGCCGTCGTAGTCGTCGGCGTCGAAGCTGCAGTCCACGCCGGGCTCGAGCGGGCAGGCGTCGCAGCTGTCGCCGAGCGAGTCGGCGTCGGTGTCTAGCTGGTCGGGGTTGTAGAACCAGGTGCAGTTGTCGCTCGCGTCGGCCACGCCGTCGCCGTCGCTGTCCTCCCCCGTGACAGTGCCGAGCTGGCACTCTTGCCACTCCTCGGCGCAACTGAAGAGACCGTAGAGCTGGCCGGCGTACTCGTAGCCGCTCGGCATCGTCTTCTCGGCCAGCGCCGCCACCAGCGTGTTCTCCACCTCTTCCAGCGTGTCCTCGCTGCCGCCGTCCTTGAGGCAGTAGCGGCGTTCCTCGCCGCAGGCGTCGAGGGTGTCGCACCAGTCGGGACGCTCCGCGAGCGCCTCGATGAAGCTCGGCTCGCCGTACACCGCCTCGCCGTCGACGATGACCAGCTTCACCGTGTCTTCCCCGGCGCCGATGATCGCGCGATAGGGCGTGCCGCTGTAGTCGAACACGGCGATGTCGGCCTTGAGACCGGACTCCAGCGTGCCGAGGAGCGCATCCGCGCCCACGATCCGCGCCGCGTCGCTGGTGACCTTCTCGTACAGCTCGCTGTCGGCGAGGGGGTTGCCCTTGCCCTGCAACCAGGCCTCGGCACAGGCGAGTTCCTGGGGCTGGCCGATGCTGCCGCTCGGGGTCCAGTCGGTGCCGATGGCCCAGGGCACGCCGAAGCGCTGGGCCACCTCGATCGGCGTGGTGGTGGCGTAGAGCTCCACGTTGGAGCGCGGCGACCAGAGGATGGCGGTGCCGGTGCCGCCCAGCACCGCGAGCTGCTCGGTGCTGGCGTCGGTGGCATGGACGTACACCTGCCCGGGGCCGGTCATGCCGAAGTCAATCATCAGGTCGACCTCGGCGCGCACGTTGCCGTCGCGACCCTCGGCCACGTGGTTGATCTCGGCCTCGAGCTCGCCGCTGGCGAGCTTGTCGGCGTAGTCCTCGCCGTCGCCCTCCTCCACGCTGTTCTCGACGTTGCCCGAGTTGTAGTCGATCTCGTAGCCGGAGAGGTGCGACGCGTCGCTGCGCTCGTCGAGGTTGCGGACGCCGCGGCGGATGCAGTCGTCGGTGCCGGAGGAGCCCACGGCGCTGGTGGTGCCATGCACGATCTCGCGGGCCTCGGCCCACTTCATGATCTCGCAGCCGTAATCGTCCTCGATGGCGTCGTAGGCCTCGCGGTAGTCGTAGTAGCGGCCGTCGTCCTGCCAGTCGTAGCGGTCGTCGAACTCGGGGTCTACCTGCCAGGGAGGAAGGGTGTTGTATTGGAGGTGATTGTGCGGGTCGACCAGCCCGGCGGAGATGATCCCCTCGGTACACACGACGGTGGCGCTGGAGGTGTCGCAGCTCTCGCCGGCGCAGGTGATCTCGCCGGTGGAGGGCTGGTAGGTCACCGCCCCGGCCACCGGGCCGCTCGGCAAGAGCACCACGCCCACCAGCGCCACGTTGTCGTCGTCGCCGCTCTTGGCGGTGCAGTCGGGCAAGGCTGGTCCCGTCGTGTCGGCGTGCTCCTCGGGCAGTGGCTGATCGAGGCTGCCGGTGTCGCCGGTGTCGCCGGTGTCGCCGGTGTCGCCGGTGTCGCCGGTGTCGCCGCTGTCGTCAGGACCGGCGCTGTCCTTGCCGCCGGCGCTATCTTTCGAGTTCTCCTCCGGGGCCGGGCAAGCGGCGAGGAGGGGCAGGAGGCACAAGAGGCGAGGGGACATGGGCAACCCGGGCGGGGGCGGCGGCTAACCGGTTAGTCCCGGGGCGTGGAGCACTGGATCGACGCCGTCGTCTTGCTGGTGACCGGCCCGTCGATCTGCGCCGGGGTGGCGCTCGATGATCGCACCGTCGCCACCGCGTATCACTGTGTCGCGACCGGGCAGCGGCCCCGGGTGGAGCGGCGGGACGGCACGCGAGGCCAGGGGCGCACCGTGGCCATGGACCCCGCCCACGACCTCGCCCTCGTCGAGGTGGAAGGGCTGGCGCTCTCGTGGCTCCCGCCGCGGGACGATCTGCCGCTGCCCGGCGAGCGGGTGTACGCCATCGGCCATCCCTACGCGAGCGCGGCCACGGGCAAGCTCGAGGGCACGCTCTCGTGGTCGGTCTCGGAAGGCATCGTGAGCGCGGTCGGCGAGACCATGATCCAGACCGACGCCGCCCTGAACCCCGGCAACTCCGGGGGCCCGTTGCTCGATACCGAGGGACGGATCGTCGGCATCGTCTCGCGCAAGCTCGCGGCCGACAACCTCTCCTTCGCCACGCGGGTGGACCGCCTCCAGGCCTTGCGGGCCGAGCCCGGGAAGCCGCCGCTGGGCGGCACCTGGGACGGGGCGGTGGCCATGTCGCCGCGCGCCGCGGGCAACTTCGCGCTGGCGGGTGAGGTGAGCGTGGCGCTGCGCGACCGGGCGTGGGCGCGGGCGCAGGCCGGGGCCAGCCTCGGCGAGGAGGACCCCGAGCCGCACAGCCGGGTGACCGCCGGGCTGCGCCAGCGGCTCGGCAGCGGCTCGCTCTCCACCGCCATCGACGTGGGTGCCGGTCTCGACGGCGAGACGGTCGGCCCCGTGGTGACGGGCCGCGTGGAAGTCGCCGGGGTGGGGCTGGGCGTGGCGTGGTTTCCCGCGGCGGAGGAGCTGGCGATCGGGCTGGAGCTGAGCGCGCAAGTCGGGCTGCTCCACGGGGTGTGGTAGGTGTCGCGACAGTAGAGTCGCTGCGCCCAGTTGACCATGGTGCCGCTCGGCGCTACGTTCCGGGCGCACGGACCAGTGGCGCAACTGGCAGACGCGCGGGATTTAAAATCCCGGTCATCCTGTGGGTTCGACTCCCACCTGGTCCAAACCGTCGTGGCCAGGGACTTCGCTCCCGCGGCCTACGCCCGGACCACCTGTCCCCGGGGCACCACGCGGGCCGCGAGCTCCAGCCGACCGGCCGTCTCGGCCGCGTGCTGGACGCCAAGCACCGGGGCGCCGAGGAAGCGCGAGCCGTGGGCGGCGAAGGCGTCGGGGTCGCCGGTGGACAAGAACCGAGGCGCCCCCTCGCTCACGCTGAACTCCGGGTGGCGCGCCAGCCAGTCGACGAGCCGCCCCGCCACGAAGGGGGCGGGATCGAGCACGGGACAGTCGAGCGCCGCCTCGAACGCGCCGCGGAGCAGGGGGAAGTGCGTGCAGCCGAGCACCACAACGCTGGCGTCGAGCCCCTCGACGTAGCGGCGCACGGCGAGCTGGGCGACGTCGGTGCCTTCCCAGCCCTCCTCGACCAGGGGCGCCAGGAGCGGCGCCGCCCGCTCGACCACCTCGACCGGCGCCAGCTTGTGACACTCGGTGGTGAAGGTGCCGCTCGCCACGGTGCGCGCGGTGGCCACCAGCGCGATCCTGCCGCCTCGCGTCGTGGCGTGCTCCACCGCCAGCTCGGCCGCCGGGATGGTGACGCCGAGCACGGCGCGTTCCCGACGCGGGCCGGCGTAGCGCGCCTGCAAGTGCCTCAGGGCCACGCTCGACACCGTGTGGCAGGCCACGACCACCACGCGGCAGCCCTCGCTGAACAATCGCTCCACGCACTGCTCGGCGAGGCCGAGGATCACCTCCGCGTCGCGACCGCCATAGGGCGCCCGGCCAGCGTCGCCGAGGTACACGAACTCGGCCTCGGGCAGGGCCCGGCGCAGCTCGCGCAAGACGGTGAGTCCGCCGAAGCCCGAGTCGTACACGCCGATGGGGGCGGGGTTCACGCGTCGTCCCACTCGCCGGCGTGGGCGCTCGACATCAACGTGGCCAGCATCTCGGCGCCCCTTAGCTCGGCGGCGAGATCGGCGCTCTCGTACACGCGGCAGCGCGGCGAGCGCAGCGCGGCCACGCCGAGCGCGAGGAGCGCGGCGTGAGGGAAGGCCACCACGGCGACGGAGGGCCAAACAGGGCGGCGTCGGCCACCATCGCCCGCGAACATAGCCCGTGCGCGTTAGTCCCGGCGGCGTGTGGTTGATCGCGCTCACTGCCTGCGGCTCCCTGGGGCTCCAGAGAATCGAACTCGGCGAGAGCACCGAGGGGCGCATCACCATCAGCCCGGGGCGCACCGTCAACTTCGGGCGGGTGGTGGCCGACGCCGAGCCCGAAGACGAGACGCTGACGCTGAGCGCGAACGGCGGCGATGTGCGGGTGGTCGACATCTGGATCGACGGCCAGAGCAGCGCCTTCTCCCTCCTCTCCGATCTGCCCCTGCCCCGCACGATGGAAGCCGACACCGAGATGGACGTGCGCGTGCGCTTCCAGCCGGGGGCGAGCGGCAACTACCGCGCCGAGTTTCTGGTGGAGACCGCGGGCGGCACCCTCGTGTCGCGCGACCTCAAGGGCGAGGGCTGCTCCGACCGGGACAATGACCGGCGCTGTGACTGAATGCCCCGCGTGAAGCTGAGAATCAGTCACCTGTCGCGACAGCCACGTTTTTGTGGTGACGACGACGCCCTCGGCGCCGAGGTGTGGTCTGAGCTCGACCGGCACCTCCAGCGAGGAGTGCCGCGGCCGGCCGTGCTCACGATCTTCCCCGAGGTGGTGCAGGTCGTCGACCTGAGCCCGCTGCTCATCGCCGTGCCCGACCACCACCGCGCGGTGTCGAGCTTTGCGTCGCAAAATGGTGCCGAGGCCATCGCGCTCGCGGGGGTTCTCCTCCGCAGGCGCGCCGGCGCGGTGCTTGGTCGCGACGCGGTGGTGTTCATCGAGTGGTCGGACGGGCGCTGGTGGTGGTGCCGTCGCCCGCTCGGCGTGCCGGGCACCCCGGTGGCCGACGCCGACGACACCGTGGAGCGCGCGGTCGAGGGCGCGGCGAAGCCGATGGGTCTCGGCGGCTGGTTCGGCCGCGCGCGATTCGAGCAGATGCGCATCCAGCTCGACGGACGGCCGGGCGAGGTGAACTGAGCGCGGCGCCGCCGGGATAGCCGACCGCATGCGTCTCAACCTGCCTGCCGGCCCCGCGCCCCGCCTCCTCGCGCCCGGCGAGCCCGACTGGATCGGCACCGACGGCGAGCGCGTGGGCTGGGTGATGGCCGACGTGCTCTTCGTGCTCGACGCGGAGGGCGTCACGGCCGTGCCCCTGGGCGACTTGCCCGACGACGTGGCGGCCGCGGGCGGGCGCTGGTCGGCGGCCATCGCCGACGGCGTGGTGCGGGTGGAGGGCCAGGCCGCCGTCGGTGCCGTGCTCATCGACGAGTACGACCCGGTCCACGTGTTGCCCGGGGTGGACTGCGCGCTGGCGGTGGCCGCGCCGAGTCACGAGCTCTTGCGCACTCGCGATGGCGCCCGCGTGCCCATCCCCGACGCGGCCACGCGCGCCAAGTTCGCCGCGCCTTTCCAGGTGGGGGTTGGGCTCTGCTGGATCGACCTGGAGGTTCTCTACCGCCTCGGCGAGGGCGGCCTGCCCAACGCCCTCGGCCGCGCCGGCGGTGCCGAGGCGATCGCGGTGGGGCCCCGGGGAAGCTGCCTCGTGCAGTTGGCGGGCGACACGCTGGTGGCGCCCACCCGGGCGCTGGCGCAGAAGCTCGGCGAGAAGCTCGACGTGGCCACGGCGCGGTTCTCGATCGACGGGGAGTCGGCGCTGGTGGCCGACGAGGACGGCGCGGTGCTCCTCGACTTGCGCGCCAACAAGGTGTCGCGACGCTGGGATGGCGCGCTCACCCCCGTGGGCTTCGCCCCCGCGCCCCTGTTGCTCGACCGCGACCTTGGCGCGCTCGTCGACGCCGGCGG
>VGRE01000024.1 GCA_016875435.1 Deltaproteobacteria bacterium
TGGGCCTCGCGAGGCGCGCCACGTCGGGCTCGCCGGGTCGGCACGCTCCTTGCTTGGTGTACCCGCGGAGGACATCATGCTTCTGGTCGCCGCGCTCGCCCCCACCGCCTTCGCCTTCCCCGACTGCCCGTACGGGGTGGTGGCCCACGTGGAGGGGAACGACGAGCTTCAGCGTGCCGCCGACGCGGGGGTGCGCTGGATCCGCATCGACGTGAACTGGAATCAGGTGGAGCCCTCGCGGGGCTCGTACGATTGGTCGGAGATCGACCGAGTGGTGGACTCCGCGGATCGGCTCGGGCTCGGGGTGTACGCGACGCTGGCCTACACCCCCTCCTGGGCCGTCTCCGGCTCCTGCAACGACAGCAGTGACGACGACCAGGACTGGTGCCACAACCGGCAGCCCGCGGACGACCGGTACTGGACCGACTTCGTGACCACCGCCGTGAACCGGTACTCCGGGCGCGTCACCCACTGGGGCATGTGGAACGAGCCGAACGTCTCGTCGTTCTACACCGGTAGCCGTGACGAGTACGTGGAGCGCATCCTCGTCCCGGGCAGCGACGCGGTCCACGCGGCCTGCCCGACCTGCCTCGTCCTCGGCCCGGATCTGGCGCCACTACGAAGCGCGGACTGGGACTCCGAAGAAGGAATCTGTGCCTTCGGCGAGTGTATCTTCAACGGCTGGGAGGTGAGCCTCACCCGGATCCTCGACGACGCCGGCTGGGCGATCGACGTGGTCACCCACCACAAGTACGACGACGACGCCGAGGTGATGTGGGACGAGCTCCTCGACGGCGAGTGGCTCTACGGCATCCAGTACATGCACGGGGTCAAGGAGATCACCGACGACTACGCCCCCGGGAAGCCGGTCTGGATCACCGAGTACGGGTATGAGACCGAGCCGGGGGGCGAGCTGACCGAGGTCGAGGCCGCCGACGAGCTGACTGAGACCTTCTCGGTGCTCGACGCGGTGTCGAGCGGGAGCTGGAGCGAGAGCAGCAACGACCCGTGGCCCGAGCTGGAGGTGCTGTTCTGGTACGACCTCCAGGACGACCCGACCACCTACCGTGACGGGCGGTACACCTGGGGGCTGCTCGACAGCGACGGCAATCCCAAGGAAGCGTGGTACGCGATGGAGGAGGCCACCGCCCGGTACGGCGGGTGCGTCGAGGAGGGGGAGCCCGAGGACACCGGCGAGCCCGTCCACACCGGCGAGCCCGCGGACACCGGGGGGTCGGAACCCGGCCCCGGGGACAGCGGCGGCGCGGGCGACGATGGTGGAGGCGGCACCGAGCCGGTGGCGGACTCGGGGCCGGAGGTGAGCGACGACACCGCAGACCCGACCGGGCCACGGAACCACGAACGGGACCCCGAGCCGTCCTCCGGCTGCGCCACCGGGGGCGGGGGCAGCGGGGCCTGGTCGGTGCTGCTCGGCGCCCTGGCGTTGCGCCGGCCCCTCGCCCCGCCTACCGCGTGGTGGCGCCGCCGCGCGACAGCCGGGGTCGCAGGGAGCGACTGCGGGTGGGCCTCGCGCTCCTCGACGTGCGCCCGCCCCAGGACCCCAACGGGGGGCTGACCAAGGCCTGGCCCGCAGTTCAGGTTGCCTGTCGTTCCGGACCGCCTCGGGCCGGGGTATCCTGCGACCTCGACTCTGGTGCTCCGTGTGGCTCCTCGCCGCAGTCGCATACGCCGGCCCCATTTTCCTCGAGGCCTCCGAGCCGATCCGAATGGATGCGGACGGGAACTGGCCCCGGCTGTTCAGCGACGGGGCGGGCGGGTGGCACCTGCTCTTCGCCACCCAGGGGGAGTACAACTACCAGCACCTGGACGGGAGCTTCCAGCGAGGCAACGAGGGCTACCGTCCCCTGACCGGCAGCACGGTCCTGCGTGACCACGGGGTGTCGGTGTGCCCCGACGGCACCTACCTCGACGCAGCCACCGCCGGCCTGGAGCATGACAACGACACGCTCTACCTGTACCGGTACAGCGCCGACTTCCAGATCATCGACCGCACCACGGTGTACGAGCGCAGCAACGCCGCGCGGGTGTTCGCCGACGTGCCCAGCGTGTGCGGGAATAGCTTCCGCGGCGTGGCCTGGTTCATGCCCTGGGACAGCGTCAACGCGATGTACCTGCCCATCAACGCCGACATGAGCTTCGGGGAGGAGGTCGCCCTGCGGGGCGCGCCGTCGGCGATGGGCTCCTCGCTGCTGGAGGACGACGGCACCCTGCGGGTGACCGGCTTCGAGCCAGCCGGCGGGAAGGAGCTGGTCAGCATCACCTACGACATGGAATTGTCGGGTCTGCGCGAGCACCGCAACGAGGTGGTCCCGGTAGGCTGGTCCCCCTACTGGGCCCAGGCGTCGATGCGCGTGGGCGACACGCTGATCGTCGCCTACATGGCCCAGGACGACCGGTACGACTGGGCCGCGCAGGCTGGGGACCTCTGGGTGGCGGCCTTCGATCGCGAGGGGAACATGGTGGACCACCTGCAGCTGAGCCAAAACACCGCGCCCAAAGGCGGCATGCATCCCGGCCTGGCCCGCGTCGACGACCTCCTGGTCGTCAGCTACGCCCTCGAGGTCGAGCCCTTTGCCTTCGAGCTGCGGCTGGACCTGGAGGCGGCCGGGTGGGAGGCCGGCGGCGACAGCGGCGAGGCCGACGGCGACACCGGCGAGGCCGGCGACGACACCGGCGAGGCCTACACCTCGGTGGGGCAGGCCTCCGAGGACGACCAGGCCAGCTGCGGCTGCAACTCGGGCACCGGTCTCGGAGGTTCGGGCGCCGCCGCGCTGCTTGCGCTCCTCGCGGCGCGGGGCCGCCGGGCGGAGCCTCGCGGAACGCGGACATGATCCTGCCCTGGCTCGTGGTCGGGTGCGTCGACCCGCCGTGCGGCGAGCGTTTCGCCCGCGCCGACAACGGGAACTGCTACCCGATCGCCGAGGCCGATGGCGGGGTCGGGCAGGTGGTGGACGACGACACCGCGACGGACGACTCCGCCACCGACAGCGTCGACACCATCGACATCCCACCCCCGGTGCAGCTGTTCGGCTCCTTCGCGCACCTCGGCCCGGCGACCGTCACCACCGCGTCGGTCTGCTTCGTGGCGTTGTGGGACGAGTCGCACCAGTCGGGCGGCCTCCCGGACCCGTCGCTCGGGTCGGCGCTCGCCACGGCCACCGTGGACTGCCCGCTGGAGCGGGAGACCCCCCTCCCCTTCAACGAGGACCTGTACCTCGACCAGCCGGCACGGGTGGGGGTGTTCGGCGGGATCGAAGTGGACGGCGACCCCGGGACGGCGGACGTCGCCTCCGGCGGGACCACCGACGGGAACTTCGACGCCGAGCCGGGGGGGTCCTACTCCGGCTTCGAAATCGTGGTCTACTAGGCTCCCGTGCTCCGCCGCCTCGAACCCCGGATGGCCGCGGATCTCGGACCTCACGCCCGCTGAGTCGTGGTGCTCCTCGCCGTGTTCATGAGCTCCGGGGTGGGCTTCGCGCTCCTCGAGGTGCGCCCGCCCCAGGACCCGAACGGGGCGCTGACCAAGACCGGATACGCGGTTCATGTTGCCTGTCCTCCGACTGGCGCTTCGCAGGCCCAGGTCACGCTGTTGTCGTCACCGTGGCCGTCACCGTCGGCGTCGGCGTCGCAGGACAAGCTCTCGAGGCCGTTAGAGGGAGCTTGCTCGCACGCATCGGGACCTCGGGGCGAATCACAGCGGCTCGATCACCTCGTACAGGAAGCTCGGGCGGTCGGCTTCTCCCCAGTCGCCCGGGTAGAGCGGCATGCTGTCCGGGCCGAGGATGGCCACGCTGAAGCCGCCGTTGGCCATGGTGCTGGCGGCGTAGCCGTAGCCGTACACGCCGGCGGCGTCGGTCTTGATGAGCTGCGTGCCGGTGCAACTCGGGGGGGCGTTGCCCGGTCCCCACACGTCGACCACAGCGTAGGAGTGCGCCACGAGCAGCTGGTCCGAGGTGGTGTAGGCCTGGACCCTGACGAAAGAGTCGTCGGTAAGGCGAGTATTCCAGGTGCAGTGCACCGGGAGTCCCGTGACCTCATCGGTGTGCCAACTGTAGAAATGCTCGATGCCCACCGATTCGGTGTAAACGTTCTCGGGGCCCGCGCCTCGGCCGTCGTCCGCAGAGCGCTCGACGGAGAGATCCTCCAGGTGCAAGGTCCCACCCCGTAGGTAGAGCGGGTAGGAGGTCTCGCAGTCGGTGCGCACCACCGAGCAGGTCGAAGCCGCAGACTCGGACTGATACACGGCAATACCGGTGGAGCCGGGCGTGGTGTCGATCCGTACGTTGTCGCCTGAGTTCTGGCTGCCGTCGACGCGGATGGCCTGGTGCGCCCCCCAGGGCTCGAGGTGGATGCCGCTCGGCGGGATGAGGGCGCTCGCGTAGTCGGTCACCGTGCTGCCCTGGCCAAACGAGACCAGATAGATGCCGGAGGCGTGCGTGTTATGGTGCTTGACCGCCTGCTTCTCGTAGCCGGCGACAGACCAGTCGTTGTCCTCGGTGCTGGGGCCGTTGACGTAGAATTTCAGGGCGGCGGTGGAGTTACAGTCGGCGAAGGTGCTGGACTCGGTGCAGGCGGTGGTCTCGTGGAACATCTGCACCAGCTCGTGGCGCGGCGCCTCGCCGGCGGGGTTGCTGCGATTGTCCATGGTCCAACGGGAATTCTCCAACCACTGGTAGCCGTAGTCGGTGGACGACCATAAATACTGGAGGTTGGCCTGGTCGGGCTGGTTCCACGGATCGGAGTTCTGCACGGCCGCGATGGCATCCTCGTCGGTGTAGGTGTCGACGGTGGTGCCGCCGTCGTCGAGCTGGGCCTGAAGCGCGGCCAGGGCCTCCTCGTTCGCCGCGGTGGCCTGGTCGAGTTGCTCTTGAAGCTCGTTGATCCGGGCCTCGAGCGCGGCGAGGTCGCTGTCGGGGGGAGCGGGAGTGTCGGAGGACGGGCAGCCAAAGAGGACGAGAAGCATCGTGGAAGGATACGACAGCGTGGGGCGAAGCAAGGTCGCCCCCATGATTCTGTGCTCGGTCAGCGCCGACTTCGTGCGCATACGGGGGCGGGTCAGGCGGCGCTTCGGTCCCGGTCTACCATGTGCGTGGTTCGTCGATTGTTCTTCTACGGTCGATCTGGGCGTGCTCATCGACGGTGAACAGGTACCGGTGGTCGACATTCAACTCCATCCCGGACGCACCGTCCGCGACGCATTGCGTGACGCGCGTAGCTCGGCGGTGCGAATCGGGAGCCGCGACGGGGCGAGCCGGCGGTTGCCCTGGCCAGGGCGCAGACCACGAACTGGTTGAGCGAGACGCCCACCCGGCCGAGACGGATCCCTAGCTTTGACTACAAAATACGAGCGGGCTACGAACCGGGACCATGAACCTCTCCCGGGTGCGTTTCACGGTCGCCGCCCTGACCCTCGCTATGACCACACTGTCGTGCAGCACCGGCTCCGAGCCGGACAAGTCTCGCTACGGACCATCGGGGTCCGACGTCGAAATCGTCAAGGGTCCAGCTATCGAAGATTTTTCCGGAAAACACAAAATGTGGGTTTCGGTCTTCGATGAAGGGTCGCTCCTGTATGAGTGCGCCTTTTGGGACAGGGTGACTGACGGCACCGCCGACTGCAGCCGCCTGGTGGGGAGCGGGGCCAATGTGGTTGGACTGCCCATCACCACGGCCGTCTACACCCATCCCAATCACGAAAAGTATGCCACCGCCGAAGTCCAAGGCGGAAACGACAATCTCGAACGATATCGGGTGACACTCAATCATCTCCACGACGAAGGCTTCTATGTCTTCATCATGATCGATACCATTTTCGTGGCCGACGAGACTGGGGATCGCACCTCGGATAGCGCAGCCGTATCGGAGGCGATGGCAACCAGCGAAACCTATCGTGAAAGCATTCTCGAAATTGTTCTCGTGCTGGCCGAAATGGCCGAGGAGCATGAGGCCATGGGTTTCTCGCCCGTTACCGAACCCGAAAAGACCTTCGGCACTGTCGCTTTGGCCAACGATTTCTATCGCTACGAGGATTCGAGTGGCGATTCGGTCCTCGATCGCGTTCGCGGCGTGTATTCATACGGAAACCTGGTCCAGATCAGCAAAGCCCAGAGTTTTTCATCGAGCGTAGAGGAGGGTAGTTACCCCCTGCTCGAAGGCTTCGACATGGTAGGCGTCAATTACAGCCCAGAGGGGGACAAGGTCTCTCCTTCCGACTCCGAGGCGGCCATGAACGCCCACCTCGACGGATTCGAGGACAAATGCGCCGAGGAGCCGGGTGTCGGGTGTTTCATCAACCAAGTCGGGGTCTGGGGTGCCGCCGCCGCCGAGTCCAGCCCCTGGATGGCCGACCAACAGTACATCGAGGCTTACCAGGCTGGGATCGACGCCGCCCTGGCGCGCCCATGGCTCGTGGGTTGGGGCCCCTTCGATGGAACCGACAACGCGCCACTTGCGGTGGGCAACGACGCCGATCTATACGAGGTCATCCGATCCTTCTTCGCCGATTACCGGCCCGAATAGGCAAGCGCCGGTCGAACTCGTCGAGGTCAATCGCCCCGCGAGACGTGGAGCCGATGGGCGAGGGCATCGGCCGCCCCGAGGAGTGGCTCGGAGAGCACGATCGAGCCGCTTCGGCGCGCGTACCGCCGCTGGCACCCGCAAAGCGGGCCCGGCCCGACTCCCCAGTCTCGGCGGGCCCGGCCCTCCGGGTGCCTGCCGAGTGGAGGCGACGGCGAGGTGCCGGTGGTCGCGACGACTCGACCTGCCCGGTTCGCTCGCGGTGGGTGCGAGGGCGCGCGCGCGGCGGATAGAGAGGCGCGTGGCCCCGCCCTCCTTCCGCCTCGACACGCTGGCCGCCGCCCTCGTGGGCCGCCTCGAGGCCAGCCGCGGGGCGTGGCAGGGCAACGACGAGGCCGCCCGCGCCGAGATCGCGCGCATCGTGGAGGAGGGCGCCACCGCCATGGCGCGCGAGTGTCGCGACACCTACGGCGACAACCAGCAGGCCCACCGCCTCCAGGAAGAGGCACTGCGCACATTCCTGCCTCGCTATACCCGCCTGGCGCTGGAGCAGAACCTCCGCGAGTCGCGACCTTTCCGTTTCATGACGGGACAGATCGCCCCGCGCTTGCTCGGCGTCTTGCTCGCCTTCTGCGTGCCGCTGGTGATCGAGCGCCGTTTCCCGATCGTGTGGCCGCTCCTCATCGTCATGCCGCTGATGGCGCTCTTCTGGCCCGAGATTCACACCTTCTGGTCGCGACGCGGCTACCGCAGCGAGTTGCAGTCGCTGGTCGACGACATGGGCCGCGTGCAAGACGCGGTCGAGCTACTTCCCGCCCCCGAGGATCCGCGATGAGCTTCTTCGACCGCTTCAAACCCGACCCCAGCCGCCCCAGGGTCACGGTGTCGAGCTTCTCGGGGGGCCCGCTCAAGTGGGCGATCCTGGTCGTCGGCGTCTTCGGCCTCGCCTCCTGCTTGGTCGGCAGCGTCACCACCAGCGTGTCGCCCTCGCAGTTCGCGGTGCGGCAGGTGATCGTCGGCAGCGGCGCTGGCATCCACGACGAGATCTACGGCCCTGGCGTGCACCTGGTCGTCCCCGGCTACGAGCGGCTGCACGTGTTCCCGCAGAACCTACAGGTGCTGGAGTTCAACGACGACCAGCTCCAGGCCAGCGCAGAGGCCGCCTACGCCCCCTCGATCAACATCCAGACCAGCGAGGGCTACCGGGTGCGGGTCGACGTGACCGTGGCCTACCGCATCGTCGACCCCTACAAGGTGTTCGTGGCCGTGGGCCCCGGCTTCGCCTACGAGACGCGGCTGGTGCGCCCGCGGGCCGACGTGGCGCTGCGACAGACCCTCGGTCGACTCGACGCCGAGCAGTTCTACGACGGCGAGCTGCGCCGCGCGGCGGCGCTGGAGGCGGCGAGGCTCCTCGAGTCGGAGCTCACCGCCTCGGGCATCCAGGTGTGGAACGTGATGGTGCGCCACTACGCCTACGACAGCCGCTACCAGTCGGCGATCGAGGCGAGGAAAATTCAGGACCAGACTGTGTTCAAGAACCGCGCCGAGGCAGTGGCCGCCGGCGAGGAGGCCGAGAAGAACCGCGTGCTCGCCGAGGGACAGGCGCAGGTGGATGTCGAGGCGCAGCGCGGGCAAGCCGAGGTGCGCAAGATCGACGCCGACGCCGAGCTCTACGCGCGCAAGAAGAACGCCGAGGGCGACCTGCTCATCGCGCTCGCCGAGGCCGAGGCCACGCGGCTGGAGAACGAGGCGCTGTCGGCCGCAGGCGCCTCCAACATCGTGGGGCTGCAGATGGCAGAGGCCCTGAGAAGCACGCGGGTGATCATCGTCCCCACCGACGGGGCGAAGGGCGTCAACCCGCTCGATCTCGACGCGATCATCGGGGGGTGGTGATGCTCGGAATCCTCGCCTTGCTCACCGGCTGCGTGATGCACTCCACCGACTCCACCGAGGTGGGTGTCCGCGTGGCGCGCGTGGCCGTGATCGGCTCGCCCGGCGTCGTGAAAGAAGTCTACGCGCCCGGCGCGACCTACTTCTTCGCGCCCTTCATCAACGACTGGTACGTGTTCGACGTGGGCGTGCAAAACCTCGCGATGACCGCCGACCCCAACGCGGGGCCGCGCGCGGGCGACGACTCCATCCGCTTCAAGACCCACGACGGCAACGACATCTCGGTCGACGTCACGCTCACCTGGCGCATCGTGGCCGACAAGGCCCCGTATCTCTTGCAGTTCGTCGGAGAGGACACGCGGCACGTGGAGGAGCGCCTCGTCCGCCCCGTGGCCCGCAGCGTGATCCGCGACCTGCTCAACGAGCTGCGCAGCGAGCAGTTCTACGACACCGCGCTCCGCTTCGCGCAGGCCGACGCCGCCCGCGAGGTGTGCAACCACTACCTCGAGCCCGAGGGGGTGCTGGTGGAGCAGGTCCTGCTCGCCGAGCACCACTTCAACGAGGCCTACGAGGAAGTCATCAAGGAAAAGACCATCGCCGAGCAGCAGGCGGCGAGGCTCCGCTCGGAGTCCGAGGCGGCGCGCGAACAACGCAAGCGCGAGCTGGAGGTGGCCAAGGGCGAGGTGAGCCAGTCGATCGAGACGGCGCGCGGCAACTCCGCCAAGTCCCAGCTCTCCGCCGACGCCGCCTACTTCGAGAAGGAGCGCAAGGCGCAGGCGCGGCTGGCGGAGGCAAAAGCGCGAGCCGAGGGACTCAAGGAACGGGCGCGGGCGATGAGCGGCAGCGGCGGGCGACAGATGGTGAAGCTGAAGGTGGCCGAGGCCCTCAAGGACAAGCCGATCGTGTTCATGCCGACCTCGGGCGGCGACCTCCGCACCACCGACATGAACGCGCTGCTCTCCGAGTACGGCGCCACCAAGAAGAGCGAGTAGATGCCCGACCGCCTGCGACTGACGCAGTACAGCCACGGCGGTGGCTGAGGGTGCAAGCTGGGTCCGGCGGACCTGGAACGCATCCTGTCGAAGTTGCCGCGCCCCTCGGTGCCGCAGTTGCTCGTGGGCATCGAGACGAGCGACGACGCCGCCGTGTACCAGCTCCGCGACGACCTCGCGATCGTGCAGACCCTCGACTTCTTCATGCCGGTGGTCGACGATCCCTTCGACTACGGTCGCATCGCGGCGGCCAACTCCATCTCCGACGTGTACGCCATGGGCGCCACGCCGATCCTCGCCCTGTCGATCGTCGGGCTGCCCCTGAAGAAGATCGCCCCCGAGGTGATGGCCGAGGTGATCGCCGGGGGCGCGTCGGTGTGCGCCGAGGCGGGGATCGCCATCGCCGGCGGCCACAGCATCGACGACGAGGAGATGAAGTTCGGCCTCTCGGTGACCGGCACCGTCCACCCGGCGAGGCTCCTGCGCAACGACCGGGGACGGCCGGGCGACTACCTCGTGCTCACCAAGCCGCTCGGCAGCGGCACGCTGGCCAGCGCGGTCAAGAAGGACGCGACCACCGAGGCCGCGTACGCCGAGCTGGTTCGCGTGGCGACGTTCCTCAACCGGGCCCCGTCGCTGGCCGCCGTGGAGACGGGCCTGGCCTGCGCCACCGACGTGACCGGCTTCAGCCTGCTCGGCCACGCCCACGAGATCGCGGCGGGCAGCGGGCTCTCGGTCGACCTGTGGATGGGCGAGTTGCCGGTCATCGCCGGCGCCCGCGAGAGCATCGCCGCGGGCGTGGTGCCCGGCGCCACCGGTCGAAACCTCGCCTACTACGCGGCAAGCTGGGGCTCAGAGGTGAGCGAACTCGACCGGAAGCTACTCGCCGACCCGCAGACCTCTGGCGGCCTCTTGCTCGCCGTGGCCCCGGACCGCCTCGACGCGCTCCTCGGCGCCCTGTCGCGACACGGCGCCTTGTGCTCGGCGGTAGTGGGACAGCTCGCGCCGGTCTCGGACGGCCCCCGAGTCCGAGTCCACGCCTCGCGATGAGCCGCGGTTTCCAGGGGGCCGTCGTGCTCCTACTGCTCGCGATGCTCGGCGGCTACTACGCCAAGCTGGCGATGGATCTGGAGATCGGCTGGCGGCAGTGCTCGTCGGATCCGGCGCGCTGGGACGGGCAGGAGCTGGTGTTCCCGCTCTGGGTCGTGACGGGCATCGACGGGCCCGACCGCTACCGCATCTCCAAGGTGGTGAAGGACGTGCCGGTGGCCGGGCCGAGCGAGGGCCTCGAACAGGGCGACACCGTCAGCGTGATCGGGCACTTCCGCGCCGAGCGCATGGTGGTGGAGCAGTCGGTGATCGAGGTCCACCACCTGCGCCCCTACAAGGAGGCCATCGGCGTGGCGGGCCTGCTCGCCGCGATCTTCGGGCTGCCGTGGCTCTTCCGCTGGCGGGGCGGGCGCATCGAGGAGCGCTTCGGTGGCTGATCTCATCACCCACGGCTGCGTGGCGGTGCTCTTCCGCCTCGGCCAGCAATCGCCCGGCGGCGTGGCCAGCTTCGTGGCCGGCACCTGCCTGCCCGACCTGTCCCGCGTGCCGGCGATGCTCTTCACCCGGCTGCGCTACGACGCGCCCTGGATCCCCGAGTGGCTCTGCTACGTCTGGGGGCCGCTGCACGTGCCGGTGGGCGTGCTGCTGCAGAGCTACGGGGTGGCGTTGTTGTTTCGCGACGAGCAGCGCCGCGCCGCGTTTCTCAACCTCGTGCTCGGCGGCTTCCTCCACCTCGCGGTGGACGTGTTGCAGTTCCACTTCGGCCAGGGCTACCTGCTGCTGTTCCCCTTCTCGACCTGGGACTGGGAGCTCGGCTGGATCGGCAGCGAGGCCACCGTCCCTCTCGTCCCGGTGCTGTTGCCGCTCACGTCGTGGCTGGCGTGGCGGCGGTGGCGCAGTTCGGCGGGCACCACGCGAGAAGCATAGTTTCGAGCAGCGTGGCACGACACTTGCTTATTCCCTCAGCACCCCGGAGCCAACGTGATCTTCTTCCTCGGCCTGCTTGCCTGCCCCGACGCCGCCCACACCGATACCGGCGGCAGCCCCGCGGCCGGCGGCGACTGCGAACCGGTGGTGTACGTGGAGGGCCTGGACCAGTGGCTGGCCGAGGGCAACGACTGTATCCACGTGCAGCAGTACATCGACGAGGGCGCCACGGTGCGCGGCGTCTCGGCCTCCGAGCGTTTCGCCCTGCTGACGCTGGCCGACGACATCGCGGCGCCGCGCGGCCAGGAACCCTTGTCGGGCAGCCTGTCGCTCAGCATCGGCGAGGCCTACGGTACGCAGACCTGGAAGTTCGAGGTGGGCAGTTGCTCCGCGCCCCAGGGACACCTGGCCGCGCTATACCCCGTGAGCGTGGCCATCCCGGAGCTGGGCCTGGAGGCGGACGTCAACGTGACCGGCAATGTGTACGTCTGGGAAGACACCACCTTCGGGCGCACATACATCGATGTCCCGACGGACGGCATCGAGGCGGACTGGGTGACGGGCCCGTACCTCAGCGTGGAGATCCAGGTGGACGCCGACGGCGCCGCCGAGGTGGTGGGCTGGATGGACGAAGAGGTGATCTTCGCCAGTGAAGGCGCCGAGTACGAGGTTTACTAGCCCTACTGGATGTACCCCAGCGCCCGGAGTTGCTCGAGCATCTCCTCGTCGGTCTGCTTGGACTGCGTGGCCTGCCCGGAGCCAGCCTTGCCGTAGCTGGCGATGCTCCGCTTCGGGTGCGCGGCGCGGAAGGACGCCGTGTAGAGCTGCTCGTGGGCCTTGCCGTTGAAGTCCTGCGCCACCGGCAGTCCCATGCCGTAGAGCACGGTGGGCGTGATGTCGTGGATGCGGATGCCCGCGAGGTTGGCCTTCGGGTCGATGTCGGGGCCGGCGGCCACGAACACGCCGGGCGGCAGCCAGCCGTGCCCGCCGGAGTGCTCCACCACGTCCTGGACGAGGCCGGTGAGCGTCTGCCCGCGCCACACCAGCTCCTTGCTCGGGCCCACCGGCAGCACCTCGAGGATCAAGTCGGCGCCCTTCTCCACCTCGTGCGGCTTGGCGTCACGAACGGAGAAGGCCGGCTTGCCGGTGGAGTAGGTCACCTCGCCGAGCACCTTCACCACCTCCGCGCGTACGCTCGCCTTGTTGGCCGCGGTGACGGTGCCGCCGGCCTCGCGCCCCTGCATCGCGAAGCGGAGCTTCTTCTGCATCTGGAAGCCGGCCGATCCGTAGTTGAACACCTTGGTCTTGCTGTAGTCGAGCGCCGAGCCCGACTTGGCGGCGAGGCCGAGTTTCACCAGCACCGGGTCGATGTCGAGGGCCACCTTCACGAACTCCTCGGGCAAGGGCCCGAAGCCGTGGTCGGAGATGAGGAGGAAGTTGGTGTTCTTCGGCATGGCCGCCACCACCTGTCCCACCACCGCGTCGACCGCGCGGTACTTGCCGGGGATGGTGTCGGCGTGGGTCTTGGCCTTGGCCGCATCGACGCCGGAGAAACCCTCGGGCTTGTAGTACTTCCAGTACTTGTGGCTCACGATGTCGGTGCCGTGCAGGTAGGCGAAGATGAGGTCGTAGCCCTCGCCCGCGCCCTTCCGGAGGAAGTGCTGCACCATGCGGTCTTCCCCGCCGGCGTCGTCGTCACGGGGGTACTCCGTGCGGGAGGCGGTCTTGAGATCGGCGGCGAAGGCGGCCTCCCAGTCCCGGGGCGAGACGCGGTCGGCGATGGCCTTGGTGGCCCGGTCGGTGACGACGCGCCCGTTCACCTGCTCCGCGGGCCAGGATCCCCACCAGCCGAGCACGAGCACCCTTCGCTGGGCAGCGGAGACCATGTTCCAGATCGCCGCCACCTTGCGCAGCGTGGACGACACCGGGACGGTGCCGCTGTCGGTGGCCACCTCGAAGTTGGTGATGCCGTGGACTTCCTTGTTCATCCCCGTGGCGACGGTGGTCCACACCACTGGGCTCGCGGCCCCGTAGTCGGTGGCCAGGGTGGTGCTCACGCCACGCGCCTTGAGCGCGGTGATGTTGGGCATCTGGCCCTTCGCGGCCAGCTCCGCGATGATCGAGGGCTCCATGCCATCGACGCCGAGCACGATGAAGGGGTTGGTAGGCGCCGTGCCCGCGCTCGCGCGCGTCGTGTACGCGAGCAAGCCGACGGGGAGGAGCGCGAGGAGCCAGAGGGATCGCATGGGGCGGCGCCTATCTTGGTGTGCGGAGAGGGACACCGGGATGGACAATAGCCGGCGAGCAGGAGCACGTTCATGGGCGCTCCTTCGATATTTATATGCTCCTAACACCGTAAGCGCGGCCCAGTGGCCGCGCTTCTCTCGTGCCTTGCCGATATCTTCGCCCCGTGCGCGACCAGGGCACCGACCTCCTGCGCTTCTTGCTGCTCCGCGGCGTGGGCCTCATCTACACCGTGGCCTTTCTCATCGTCGTCCGCCAGGGGCCGCTCCTTCTCGGTCGAGAGGGCCTCACGCCGATCCACGGCTTCCTCGGTCGCGTCGAGGACCACCTCGGGCCCGACGCACTGTCGCGACTGCCCACGCTGTTTTGGCTCGACGACAGCGACGCGGCCTTGTTCCTCGTGGGTTGGACCGGGCTGGCGCTGGCGGTCCTGACGCTGGCAGGCGTCACCAACGCCGCCGTGCTCGCCGTGCTGTGGCTGCTGCACCTCTCGGTGGTGAACGCGGGGCAGGACTGGTACGGCTACGGGTGGGAGACCCTGCTCTGCGAGGTGGGTTTCCTCGCCATCTGGCTGGCCCCGCTCACCTCGTTCTCGCCCAGGGGCCTCGCCTCCCCTCACCCATTGCACGCCTGGCTCTGGCGTTGGCTCGCGTTCCGCATCATGCTCGGCGCCGGCCTCATCAAGTTGAGAGGCGACGACTGCTGGCGCGATCTCACCTGCCTCGCCTGGCACTATGAAACCCAGCCGAACCCGCACCCGCTGTCGATCCTGTTCCACCGCGCGCCGATGTGGTTTCACCAGGGCGGGGCGCTGTTCAACCACCTCGTGGAACTGGCCGTCCCGCCGCTGTTGTTCCTCCCGCGCCCCGCCCGCGCCGCGGCCGGCGCCCTGCTCCTCGTATTCCAGATCATCCTCATCGCCTCGGGCAATCTCGCCTTCCTCAACTGGCTCACGCTGCTGGTGTGCCTGTCGGCCTTCGACGACGGGCACCTGTCGCGACTGTTCCCGCGCCTCGGCACCTGGCTGGAATCTCGCCCGCGCCGCCGCGACCACTGGGCCTGGCTCCTGGTGCTCCTGGTGACCTGGCGCAGCGTGCCGGTGGTGCAGAACCTGTTCTTCCGGGAGCGACAGGTGATGAACCGCTCCTTCGACCCGCTGCACCTGGTGAACACCTACGGCGCCTTCGGGAGCGTGGGACAAGAACGTTTCGAGGCGGTGATCCAGGGCACCCGCGACGGCGCGACCTGGCTCGACTACGAGTTGCCCTGCAAGCCAGGCAACGTCGCGAGGCGGCCATGTCTAGTCACCCCCTACCACCTACACCTGGACTGGCAGATGTGGTTTGTCCCCCTCCAGGGCGTGAGCGAGCACGTCTGGCTGGTCCACCTTCTGGAGAAGCTCCTCCGCGCCGAGCCGCTGGCCCTGTCGGCCTTCGCGCTCACCCCCTTCGGCACCGAGCCGCCCGCCGCCATGCGCGTGGCCCGCTACCAGTACCACCTCGCCCCGCCCGGCTCGTCCGACTGGTGGGTGCGCGAGGAGGCCGGCACCTTCGTGCGGGCGATCACCCTGGACGACCCGGTGTTGAGGGAGGTGATGGAGCAGGAGGGCTGGTGAGGGGCCGCGCGGATGCCCGCGTTCGCGCGTCGGGTTCGGCTGGGGACCGGCCGCGATGCCGGCCGCCCAGGAGCGCAAGCGTGACCTGCCTCGTCGGCGCAGCGGGTTTCCTACAACGCGAAGCAGCTGCGACCGGTGCCGTCGAGCGCGCCCCCGTGCTCGCTGGCGTCGGGATCGGTCACGTCGTCGTTGATGCAAGTGCGATCGTCCCCGCAGGCCGAGTCGTCCGGCTTGGTGTAGGTGTCGGCGCCGTCGAGGTCGACGAACAGGCCATAGCTGTCGATGGTGTTCGACGAGCCGCAGTCTCCCTCCGAGCCATCGTAGTCCGTGGCCCAGCCGATCGAGCGGTGGTGCGAGCTGGTGTAGGCGTCGTCGCCGCCCCCCTCGACGAACAGCCCGAGACCGTGGCACTTCGCGGCGCCGATACTGCGATCGACGCCCACGTAGGTGTCGTTGCCGCCGGACTCCACCAGCACCACCACGGAGTAGTCGTGGCCGAGACCGAGCACGGAGTGGCGCGCCTCGAGGTTGGTGCCGAAGCGATCGTCACCGGCCGCGTCGAGGAACGCGGCGAGGGCGAAGTGCGCGGCCGCCGCCTGCGCGTAGAAGAGGCCGTCGTAGGCGTCGTTGCCCGCCCCGTCGGCGAGGATGCCCATCCCCATCCAGTAGCCCACGCCCTGCACGAAGGTGGCGCCCTCGTACCGGTCGTCCCCCGAGGCATCGCGGAGCATCCCGAGCCCGCCCGCCAGGTGCGTACCCGTGCTGTCGCGGCGCCAGCCGAAGGCCACGCCCTGGCCGAGCGAGGCGTTGGCCGTGCCCGGCAGCTGCGGCGAGTAGTAGAGGAGCACCTCGTCCACGACCAGCTCGTAGGCGTCGTTCCCGGCGGAGTCCAGCAGCGCGCCGTTGCCGAGGACGAAGCCGAAGCCCTGCGCCTCGGTGAAAGCCCGGTAGGTGTCATCGCCCTCCCGGTCGACGTGGAGCCCGATGCCGCCGATGCCCACCCCCTGCGCGCCCGCCTCGGCGGTATACGCGTCGTCCCCGCCGTCGTCGAACAGGACGCCCACGCCCCAGGCGCCGAAGCCTTGCGACATGCGCGGCGAGCGGTATGTGTCGTCGCCGCCCCCGAGGTCGAGCAGGAAGCCGTGTCCCGCGACGCCAGCGCCCTGGCGCGGCACCGTCGAGAGCGACAACGGCCCGTAGGAGGCGTCGCCGCCATAGCGGCCGTCGGCGTCGGAGACCAGCAGCCCGGGCAGGTCGTCCGCGTCGGGCACCTCCACGTAGGCGTAGGTGTCGTCGCCGCCGAGGTCGATGGCCACCCCCACCGGCTGGTCGGCGTCCGCGCTCGTCCCGGCGGCGATCCGCCAGAGGTCGTTGCCGCCGGTGTCGAGCGCGAGCAAGATCGGCTCGTCCAGGAGCGGCTCGGCGGCGGGATCGTAGGTGTCGTCGCCGCCGCCTCGCAGGAGCACGAGCCCGAGCGGCGTCTCCACGGTCACCGAGAAAGGCGCGTCGCTGGCCAGCGCCCCCCAGTCCGTCTCGTCGAGCACCTGGGCAAGGCGGACCGCGCCCTCGTAGAGCGTCACCCAGCCGTCGCTCCTCGCCGTGAAGAGTCCGGTCGAATCTGGGTCGTCGGGGTCGAGGCCGGTCCCTCCGAGCAAGAGCACGTAAGGGGCGCGATTGACGACGTTTCTCACGCGCGTCGCGGAGAGCGCTGCGAACGCGGCCTCGCGTCCCTCGGCGATCTCGGGGATCACGCCCAGCAACGACGCCACCGCCCGCTGGACGTCGGACGGGACGGCGTCCAGGTCGGGAACGTCGGTGGCACCGAGGTCGCTGAGCGCCTGTCCCAGCGGATCCTCCGTCGCCACCGGCAGCACCTCGCCGCCGACGGTGAGCGCCAGGTCGAGCTCGCTTGCCGCGTCGGCCACGAGGCTGGCCAGCGGGTGGTCGGAGGCGAGCGCCAGGTCGGCGCGCGCGGCGCGGTTGGCGGCGAAGCAGGGCACCTCGGTGAGGTCTTCCTGGAGGCGGTGGAAGTGGGACAGCCGCGCCGGGTCGGAGGCGATGGCGCCGCCGTAGCGCTCGTAGGTGCGTTGCGAGATCCCGATGTCGGCCTCGAGCCCCAGGGCGTCGAGGAGCTCCACCACGGCGTCGCCCTCTTGCGGCTCGACCGGACAGGGCAGGGGCGTGGACAGGGTCCAGGGGAAGGTCTCGGTCCACCGAGTGTCTTCGGGCGTGGAGGGCCCCGCCGCAGCGTCGTCGGCGGGCGGGACGCATGCGACCAGCCAGGCGGCAAGGAGGCCGGGAGCAAGGGCCGGGAGCGCAAGCGGCAGGCGCATCGGGACTCTCCGGGCGAGGCGCGAACGATATCGCACCGGCTGCCGGAGCGGTGGCGACACGGACCGCCGGGGGCGGTGCGACACGGCGGCGGCGCGGCGCGCGCGCACGCTCAGCGGGCGACGAGGATCCCCGCGCTCACTCGGTCGGGGAGGTCTTTCCACCCGGAATAGAGCGCCGCGTGAGTGGGAAAAGCGCCGCCGAACCAGTCGAGCTGGGACAGGTTGGGTTGGAACGCGCCGCCGGTGTCGGCGAGCACGGCAAGTCGCAAGACTGCCCCCTCCCTGGATGGGTGCTGGATCGCTACCAGTCGCCCGAGGCCGAGGTTGTACACGTCGCCGGCCACGGCCACCCCGGCCTCGAGGATCACGTGGTCGCCCCCGGCCACGCCGTAGCCGCGAGGGGCGGGCACCTCGGCGAAGTACCAGTAGCGGTCCTGGTCGCGACCGCGCTTGCCGCCCTCGTAGGGGATGCCGTTGCTCGCCTCAACGTTGTAGAGTCGCGACACCCCATCGGGAAAGGTGACCTGCACCGATCCCTGCATGATCGCGTCGTGTACGTGTTCCTCGCGCAGCCAGGCCAGGGGCGTGGCGCCGCCCTGGTCGTAGGCGCCTTCCATCACCTCGCGACGGGTGTAGCGTCTCCGCGCCGACTCGCCGGGATCGGCGTAGATGGCCTCGGCGTAGGTGGCGTCGGGGACCGCCCGGCCGTCCACCTGCACCACGAGGTAGCGGGTGAGGCGCAACTCGCCGGGGGCAAGGCCGAGCTTGGCGGTGCGCCCGCCTGGCGGCGGCGTCCAGCGGTAATAGTCGAAGTGGGCGGCGATCCAGGCCGGGTCGAGCAGCTCCGCGTCGGTGGCAGCGGCCACGAGCGCCAGGCTGCGGTGGAGGCGCTCGGTGCCGATGCCCAGTTCCGCCAGCATGGTGCCCTGCGCAGGGTCGGCGGGGTGCGCGCGCAGGTAGCGCAGGGTGTCCGTCGCCACGCGGCGGAGCGCCGGGGGGTCGGTGACCACGCGCCCGCCCGCGAGAGTGGCCGGCGAGAACACCGTGCCGGGCTCGATCTGCGAGGCGGCGGGCTCGCCCCCGGGGCCTCGGAGATCCCAGGCGAGCGCAGCGGCGACGATCAGCACGCTCACCCGGTAGCACAACCGCAGTCGTCTCGCGCTCGCCGCGAGGGTGTGACGGTGGCGAGCCCCGAGAATGAGAACCCGTATGCGGTGCTCCCCGCCTCGACGGCGGAGGCGGGTGGAGCTCACGCCCGAGGGCTTCGCCGCCTGCGGCGCTTGCGACGTCGATGGCGACGGGCAGTACGCCGCCTGCGTGGCTCTCGAGAGCCAGAATGCGCAGCTCACCACGCCGGGGGACGTGTACTGATAGGTGCGCCCGATGCGCGACGTCCTCGCCGAGCTCCTCGATCTCCTCCGCCTCGAGCGCATCGAGGAAAACCTCTTCCGCGGCCAGTCGCAAGACCTCGGCTGGGGCGCCATCTTCGGGGGGCAGGTGCTCGGGCAGGCGCTCTCCGCCGCCGCCCAGACGGTGCGCCCCGGTCGCGAGGTGCACTCCCTCCAGTCGTCGTTCCTGCGCCAGGGCGACGCCCGTCGCCCGGTGGTGTACCAGGTGGATCCCCTTCGCGATGGCACGAGCTTCTCCACCCGCCGCGTGCTCGCCATCCAGGGCGGCAAGCCGATCTTCGCGCTCACCGCGAGCTTCCAGCGCGACGAGCCGGGTCTCGATCACGCCCACGCCATGCCCGTCCTCCCCGGTCCCGACGGGTTGGAGAGCGAGCTCGATCTCGCCCGCCGTCACGCGGGCCACATCCCGGAGGGCTTCCGCGAGATCGCCACCGCCGAGCGCCCCATCGAGATTCGCCCGCTACAACAGACAAACCCGCTCGACCCGAAGCCGATGCCGCCCCGGCGACAGCTCTGGTACCGCGCCGCCGGTCCCCTCCCCGACGACCCGGGCGCGCATCGTTACCTGCTCGCCTACGCGTCTGACTTCAACTTCCTCACCACGGCGATGTTGCCCCACGCGGTGAGCTGGCTGACGCCGGGCATGCAGGTGGCGAGCCTCGACCACGCCATGTGGTTCCACCGCCCCTTCCGCTTCGACAGCTGGCTGCTCTTCGACGTGGAGAGCCCGTCGGCCTCGGGCGCACGCGGCCTCGTGACGGGTCGCTTCTTCAGTCGCGACGGCCGGCTGGTAGCCACGGTGGCGCAGGAGGGGCTGATGCGAAACCGCTCAGCGCCAGTTGCTAGACTCGTCGAGTGAGCCGCCTCCCCTACGCGCTCGTCGTCGAGCCAAACACCCGCCGCCGCGCCATCTACGTCCACGCCTGCCGCGAGGAGGGGCTCGACCCCGCCATCGCCGTGAGCAACACGGAGGCGCAAGCCATGCTGCAGGCGCGCGGCCTGCCCGAGATGGTGATCGTCGAGCTCACGATGGCAAGCGTCAACGGCTACCAGCTGCTCGCCGGGCTGCGGCAACAACATCCCGAGCGCCGCGTGCCCGCCGTGGTGGTCTCCGCCTTCGGTGCGCTGCGCGACTCGGCCTGGACGATGCGCGAGGCGTTGTCGATCAAGGTGGTGCTGGACACGCAGGTGCCCGAGGCGGGCGTTCGGCTCGCCTTGCGACGGGCCCTCGGCAGGGCAGCGGCAGCCCTGCCCGAGCCCGACAACCGCCCCGACCCCCACCTCGAGCGCGTGCGCCTCGCCCGCCTGCACGAGACGGGCCTGATCGACGCCACCACCGCCTCGGAGGCCCTCGACCGGCTGGTGCAGACCATCGCGAGCGCCTTCGATGTCGAGGCGGCGCTCTGCTCGATTCTCACTCCCGACCGCGAGGTGGTGCTCGCGCACACCGGGCTCACCGGGAGCCTCGCGCGCGAGCGGGGCACGACACGCGCCAGCAGCATCGGACGCCACGTCATCGAGGCCATCGGTCGAGAGGCCCTGGTGATCGACGACGCGCGACAGCACCCTACCTTCGCCGGCAACCCGCTGGTTCGCGAGGGGACGATCCGCGGCTTCGCGGGCGTGCCACTGGTGGCCGCCGACGGCACCACCCTCGGCGCCCTGTGCCTGCTCGACAGCAAGGCCCTGGCGCTGTCGCTCGACGGCATCGACGAGCTGCACCACCTCGCCCGCCGGGTGAGCGGCGAGCTGGAGGTGTTCGTCGCGAGGCGACCACGCCTGTCGGGCCAGTCCGACCAGGCCTACGCGTTGCACCACGTCCACGCGGTGCTCAATCACCTCGACCAGGCGGTGGCGCTGTGGGGTCCCGATGGCCGGGTGCGGCTGGTCAACGCCGCGCTGTGCGCGATGCTGAGCACCTCGCAGGAACGCCTGCTGGGCCTCGACCGCGTCACCTTCGCAACCGCGCTCGGAAGGATGTGCGGGGACTCCGCTCTTGCTCATGTCATGTCGCGACTGGGCTCGGAGCCCGTGGTGGCCCACGAGGAGACGGTGCTGGCGGGCCCGCCCGAGCGCGCGATGCGCTGGAGCACCAAGCCCATCCCCCTCCCCGACGGCGGCGGCCAGCTCGACGCCTGGCGAGATGTCAGCGCCGAGCGCGAGCTGGAACGGGTGGCCATCACCGACCCGCTCACCGGGCTCAGCAACCGCCGCGGTGGAGAAGACGCGATGCGCCGCGAGGTGGCCCGGTGCAAGCGCAACGGCCAGCCGATGACCCTGCTCCTGCTCGACATCGACCACTTCAAGGCGGTGAACGACCAGCACGGCCATGCCATCGGCGACCGGGTGCTGCGCGCCATGGCCCACATCGTGTCGCGGCAGCTTCGCGCCAGCGACCTCGCCGTTCGCTGGGGCGGCGAGGAGTTCCTTGCCATCTTGCCCGGGACGGATCTCGCCACGGGGCGCCAGGTGGCGGAGCGCATCCGCAAGGCGGTGGCCGACACGGTGGTCGACCCCATTAGGGCGGTCACCGTGTCGATCGGCTGCGCCCAACTCGACAAGAGCTTGAACGCCCTCGCGGCGCTGGCGATGGCCGACGCGCGGCTCTACGAGGCCAAGGCGAGCGGGCGCAACGCCGTGCGCTGAGGATAGCCCCGCGCCGCTTGTCGGCTCCCCTCCCCTCGCGCGTGACCACAGGAACCATCGTGGGGCTGGCCCTACCGGCGGCGGCCTCGGCGTTGCTGAACAATGCCTTCCGGGTGATCGACCAGCTCGCCGCCGGCGGGATCAGCACCCCGGCGCAGGCGGCGATCGGCAGCTGCACCTTCGTGCTCATCGCCTGCTACGGGGCGCACCTCGTGGTGGCCGGGGGCGTGGGACCGCTGCTGGCGCGCGCCGTGGGCGCCAACGATCGCGACCTCGCTGCGCGCACGGTGGGCACCGGCCTCGCCGCGTGCCTGCTGTCCTACCTCGCGGTGGCCCTCGTGGTGGGCCTCGGCGCCGCGCCCATCGCCGCGAGCATCGGGCTCGGCGGCGAGACGGCCCAGCACGCGGCCACCTTCATCCGCACCATCGCCATCTTCGGGCTGCCCCTCGCGGTGGCACCGACCATCGACGCGATCCTCGTGTCGCGCGGCCAGACCGGGCGGATGATGGCGCTGCAAGTGAGCGCGGCGGTGCTCAACTGGGCGCTCAACCCCGTGCTCATCCACGACCTGGGCCTCGGCGTGGCCGGCGCCGCCTGGGCCACCGTGCTCTCCCGCGTGCCGGCCACCCTGCTCGGGCTGTGGTTCACCATGCGTCCCGACGGGGCGCGTGTCGCGACCGACGACACGCTTCGGCGCATCACCCGCGTGGGCTTCCCCGTGGCCACCAACGTCCTGGCCTACGCGCTGGTGTACTTCCTGATGCTGCGCACCACCATCTCGCCGCTCGGCCCCACCGTCAACGCCGCGCTGGGCATCGGCTTCTCGGCGCTGGAGGGGATCACCTACCCGCTGTTCCTCGGCCTCTCCCTGGCCGTCACCTCGGTGGTGGGCCGGGAGCTGGGCGCGGGCCGTCCCGAGGAGGCGCGGCGCGCGGCGCGCCTCGCCTTGCCGCTCACCACCGCCCTCGGCGTGGCCAGCGGCTGCGTGTTCTGGTTCCTCGCCCCGGTCATCTGCGCGCCCTTCACGCAGGATCCCGCCGTGCTCGCCGAGGCGGTGAGGTACGCCCGCGCGCTCGGCTGGTCGCAGCCCAGCGTGGCCTGGGAGGCCCTGGCCGAGGGGGTGCTCCTCGGCGCCGGTGCGTCGCGCACCGTGTTCTGGCTCTCGGCGCCGATCAACGCGCTTCGAATTCCGCTCGGCTACCTGCTCGCGTTCAACCTCGGGTGGGCCGCCGACGGCGCCTGGTGGGCGATCAACCTGACGTCGTTCCTGAAGTCTGGGCTCAAGGGCGTGGCCGCGGCGCGCGGGGGTTGGGTCGGGACGAGGGTGTGAACGCGATAGCCCGGCCCCATGCCCGGCCTGTTGCGCGTGCGTGGCGCGTGCGAGCACAACCTGCGTCACGTCGACGTCGACATCCCCCACGGCAAGCTGGTGGTGATGTGCGGCCTGAGCGGCTCGGGCAAGTCCTCGCTGGCCTTCGACACCATCCACGCCGAGTCGCAGCGGCGCTTCGTGGAGGCGATGTCGAGCTGGGTGCGCGCGCAGGTGGGGCAGGCGCCGCGGCCGCAAGTGGAGTGGATGGACGGTCTCCTTCCCAGCATCGGGGTGGCCCAGCGTGGGCCGGCCGCGCCAGGGCCTCGCCAGACGGTCGCGACGGCCTCGGAAACCTACGATCTGCTACGCGTGCTCTATGCGCGCGTGGGCGAACAGTACTGTCCCGTTTGCGACGCCCCGGTACGGAGCCACCCGGTCGACGCCATCGTCCGCGAGCTGATGGCCGTCCCCGAGGGTACCGCGCTCACGATGCTGGCCCCGGTGGCGCGTGCGCGCACCGACATCCGGCCGCTGCTGGAGGAGCTCGGTCGCCAGGGCTTCCTGCGGGCCCGCGTCGATGGCGAGGCGGTGATGCTGGATGAACTCCCCAAGTTCGCCGCCGGGCCCCACGACGTCGACCTCGTCATCGACCGCTTCCGGGCTGGCCCCGACAAGCGGGACCGCCTGCAGGAGTCGGTCGCGACCGCACTCCGCGCCGGGAAGGGCGAGGTCGAGGTGGAAGGCGTGGGGCGCTGGGCCACGCGCGCGCGCTGTCCCAACGGGCACGGCGAGTTGCCGGAGCTCTCGCCGCGGTTGTTCTCCTTCAACAGCCCGGTCGGCGCCTGTCCCGACTGCAAGGGGCTCGGCTCGGTCACCGAGGTCGACGCCGACGCGCTGGTCGACAGCGCGCGATCCCTGGCCGACGGCGCCGTCCGCACCTGGACCGATCAAAACCGCCCGGCGATGCTGAAGTGGGCGGCCGCGCAGGGGATCGACACCACGATGCCCTGGTCTTCCCTGCCCTGGGAGTGGCGCGAGCGGGTGCTCAATGGCGACGGGCGGACCGAGGGGGCGCTCGCCACGGCGCGGCGGAAGCCCGACGACGCCTGGACGCTGGAGCGAGCCTGTCCCGCGTGCGCCGGGGCGCGC
The DNA here is from genome assembly GCA_016875435.1 of Deltaproteobacteria bacterium. Lineage (GTDB taxonomy): Bacteria > Myxococcota_A > UBA796 > UBA796 > SXON01 > SXON01. The sequence goes on from VGRE01000024.1 coordinate 24,106, forward strand.
CTCGGCCCGGCGGCGAGGGCGGTACGCGTGGCGGGACGATCGCTCCCTGGCTTCCTGTCTCTTGACATCAGTGTGTCGCGACATGCGCTCGACTTGGTCGCGCGCACCCCGGTCACCGCCCCCGTGCTCGACGAGCTGGGCCGGCGCCTCGCCTTCCTCGACCGCGTGGGCCTCGGCTACCTGTCCCTCGACCGCCGCGCGGGCTCGCTCTCCGGCGGCGAGTGGCAACGCCTCCGGCTCGCCGCGCAGGTGGGCAACGGCCTGGCCGGCGTGCTCTACGTGCTCGACGAGCCCACCGCCGGGCTGCACGGGAGCGACACCGCGCGGCTGGTGGCGCTGCTGCGCGAGCTGGTCGACGCCGGCAACACCGTGCTCGCGGTGGAGCACGATCCCGCCGTGATCGCCGCCGCCGACTGGGTGATCGAGGTGGGACCGGGCGCCGGCGGCGAGGGCGGGCGCCTGAGCTTTGCCGGGGAGCGCGAGGCGTTCTACGCCGGGGAAACCGTCACCGCCCGATGGGCCAGCGGGCGCGAGTCCTTGCCCCCGGCGCCGGGCTGCACCCCGCGGTCCTGGCTGCGCCTGTCCGAGCTGTCGGGCCACAACCTCCGGGGCGAAGCACGCTTCCCCCTGGGCGTGATCTGCGGCGTGGCCGGCCCGAGCGGCGCGGGCAAGTCGTCGCTGGTGTTCGACACGCTGGCGCCCGCGCTCTCCGGTCGAAGGGGCCTGCCCGGCCGCCTCGACGGACAGGTGCGGCGCCTCGTCCGGGTAGACGGTGGCCTCTCGCGCGTTACCGCGCGATCCTCGCTGGCGACGGCGTCGCGCCTCTGGGAGCCGATCCGGCAGGTGTACGCGCGCACCCCCGAGGCGAAACTACGCGGCTTCGGGCCGGAACGTTTCAGCGCCGGGGCGCCCGGCGGACGCTGCGAGGCCTGCCAGGGCGAGGGCCAGCGCCGGGTGGCGATGCACTTCCTGCCCGACGTGGTGGTTCCCTGCGAGGTGTGCGACGGCAAACGTTTCGACGAGGCCACGCTCGCCTGCACCTTCAAGGGCTTCTCGGTGGCCGACATCCTCGCGATGCCGATCCGCGGCCTCCGCAACGTGTTCGGCGCCCTGCCCGCCATCGCCGGGCTGCTGGAAACGCTCGATGCCCTCGGCCTCGGCTACGTGCCGCTCGGCCAGCCGGTCGACACCCTCTCCGGCGGCGAGGCCCAGCGCCTGCGGCTGGCGCGCGAGATCGGCAAGCCCGGCGAGGTGGACGGGACGCTGTACCTGCTCGACGAGCCCAGCGTGGGGCTGCACCCGGCCGACCTCGTCCACCTCGTGGCCGCCTTGCGACGGCTCGTCACGCTGGGCGGGAGCGTGATCGTCGTGGAGCATGACGCGATCTTGCTCGGCGCCTGCGACTGGGTGATCCACATGGGGCCGGGCGCGGGCCCCGAGGGCGGTCGCGTAGTGAGCGAGGGCCCGTGCGCGAGCTAGCCTTGCTCGAGCGCATCCGGCGTTCACCCTTTGGCGGCGCCTGGCTCGAGGGCGCGCGGATCAAGCTCGACTGGGGCGAGCCCTGGCTGTGGTCGACCGGCGGCGTGCGCCCCTGGGACGGCGGGGACGCCGACGCGGCGATCACCTGCACCGCGAGCGATCTCGACCGCATGCTGTCGCGACACGCGCCCGATGGCGAGGTGCGGCTGTCGCTTGGCGATCGCGACCTTGCCGACCGGGTGAAACAGGCCCGCGGCGTGCTCGCCGCCAGCGCCCTCGGCTGGCTCGGCCCCTGGCCCGACCCGGGCGCGGACGAACACCTCGACATGGTCCGCAGCGCGTGCCTGCACCTGGCGATCGGCCCGGCCGACGAGTGGCGACGGCTGTTTCCCAGCTCCTCCGCCCGGCTGAGGCTCAGCGCAGGCGCGCGAGACCGCTGGTGCACGGTGGGGCTCGCCGAGGCACACGGGATGGAGCTCTGGACCGCCGGGGACCGTCGCTGGCTTCGAGCGGCGGCCCTCCACTTGATCGAGCGGGGCACCCTCCCCGCCAGCGTCATGGGCGTGGTCCTGTCGCGACACGACCGGCCGCTGCCGCTGCCCACGCGGGCGGGGTGGCTGGTGGAGTTGAGGGCGGCGCCGTGAGCCGGCTCCCCACCCGGCTCATCGTCACCGTGGCGGTGCTGGAGTTCGTGTCGGGCACGCCCTACGGGCTCGTCAACGACTTCGTGCCGGTGTGGATGCGCGAGCAGGGCGCGAGCCTCGAGGCGGTGGGCGCGCTCTCGGCGCTGGCGATGCCGTGGAACCTGAAGGCCTTCTGGGGGCCGCTGGTCGACCGCTACCTGGGCTTCCGCACGTGGATCATCGGGGCGCTGCTCGGCATCGGGACGGTCACGCTGGCGGGGCCGTGGCTCGGCGACAAGCTGGTGCCCGCCTTGCTCGCCGTGGCCGTGCTCGGCGGCCTGCAAGACGTGGCGCTCGACGGCTGGGTGGTGGGCGCGGTGCCGGTGGGGCAGGAAGGCCGCGCCACCGGCGTGCGCATCGCCGCCTACCGGGCGGCGCTGGCCCTGGGCGGGGGCGGCGCGGTGTTCGTGGGCGGGCGCTGGGGCTGGGACCTCGGCTGGTACGTCGTGGCGAGCTTGCTCGCGCTGGGCGCGGTGGGCATTCTCGCGCTCGATCGTCCCCCGAGGGCGCAACCCTCGTCGCTGGGCGACTGGTTTCGCGACTTCGGGCGCTGGCTGTCGCGACCGGGCAACGCGATGGTGCTGTTCCTCGCCCTGGTGTTCAAGCTCGGCGACGCGGCGATGGCGCCGATGACGCGCCCCTTCTGGCTCGACTCGGGGCTCTCCGCCGAGCAGGTGGGGCTCCTCAACACCATCGCAGGCAGCCTCGTCACCGCGCTGGGGGCGGTGATCGGCGGCGAGGTGACCACTCGCATCGGCGTGTTGCGCGCGGGCATCGTCCTCGGGGTGCTCGCGCTCAGCTCCAACCTCGTGTACGCCGGCGTGGCCTTGGTCTCCGACCCGGCGATGGTGGTGGGCGCGGGCGTGTTCGAGTCCTTCACGTCCGGGCTCGGCACCGCGCCGCTGGTGGCGATCCTCATGCGCGCCTGCGGCCACGAGCAGACCGCCACGCGCTTCGCCATCCTCTCCTCGATCGCGGGGCTCACGCGCACGGTCGCGGGGAGCCTGTCCGGCGTGGGCGCGGCCGAGCTCGGCTACGCCGAGTATTTCGCGCTCACGGCGGCGCTCGCCGTCCCCGGCCTCTTCCTGCTTCCCCTCGCCACCCGCAGGCTCCCCAGCGATGTCTCTTGATCCCCGCCAGATCGCCGCCCACGACCGCGCCGCGCAACGCGGCGAGACCGGCTACATCGACCCGCTCACCGGGCTGTTCGTCATGACCGCGCGCTACCTCGGCGAGCGCGGGTTTTGCTGCGGCAAGGGCTGCCGGCATTGCCCGTACCCGGCGGAGGAGCAGCGGCGCGCGGGGCGGCCGGGGAGCTAGGCCGGAGCCCTGGCGTTGGCGAGCATCCCCTTCAACTCGCCCGAGTCTTCCAGGGTCTTGAGGATGTCGGCGCCGCCCACGAACTCGCCCGAGATGAAGATCTGCGGGATGGTGGGCCAGTTGCTGTACTCCTTCACGCCCTCGCGCACGTCGGGATCGCCGTACACGTCGAAGCTGAAGTACGGCACGCCGTGGGTGGACAGGATGCTCGACGCCGAGGCCGAGAAACCGCAGGCGGGCGACTGGGGCGTGCCCTTCATGAAGATCACCACCGCGTTCTGCTTCACCACCTCGTCGATGTACTCCCGGGCGGGGCGACCCCCGCGCGGCGAGGCCGGCGCCTCCTCCTTTGGCTCGGGTCGCGACACCGTCTTGTAGGTCGGGACGGGGGCGGCGGGCTTGGGGGCGCCGGTGCCCACGATGGGGAGGCGCGCCTTGATGCGATCGATGAGGCCCATGGTGAATCTCCGGGCGCAAGCCTAGCCGCGGCGGCGCCCGGGGCAAGTGGCCCGGCTCACGCGCGGCGCGGTAGCTTGGCGGGAGTCGGAGCCGCCGTTGTTCTTCGTCCTGGCGTTGTTGTCGGCCTTCGCGGCCACGGTGCCGATGCTGGCGTTCTTGTTCACCGTGTGGTTCCTCGACCGGCACGATCGCGAGCCCCTCTGGTTGTTCCTGCTCACCTTCGCGTGGGGTGCCATCGGCGGCGTGATCTTTGCGATGATCGGCAGCGTGGCGATGGCCATCCCGCTGTCGATGGCGCTCGGTCCCAACCTGGCCAACCAGTACAGCGCGGTGCTGATCGCGCCGATCGTCGAGGAGCCCACCAAGGCGGCGGTGCTCTTCGCGGTGATGTTGTCGCGACACTTCGACAACGCCACCGACGGCTTCGTGTACGGCGCGGCGGCCGGTCTCGGCTTCGGGATGACCGAGAACTTCCTCTACTTCGTGACGGTGGCAGGAGCCGGCGACGTGGCGGGCTGGCTGTTCACCGTGGTGATCCGCACCTTCTTCAGCGCGGTGATGCACGCCTGCGCCACCGCCTGCGTGGGCGCGATGCTCGGCTTCGCCCGCTTCCGGGGCTGGGGCTGGAAGATCGCGGCCCTGCCGATCGGCTTCGGCGCCGCGATGGGCATGCACGCGCTGTGGAACGGCATGCTCACGGTCGGCGAGATTTTCGAGCTCGAAGCCTTGACGTGGGTGAACTTCGTGCTGTTCATCGTCGAGTTCGTGGTGCTGTTCATCGTGTTCCAGTTCGCGCTGTGGGACGAGCGAGCCACCATCCGGCGGGAGCTGGCCGACGAGGTGCAGAACGGCCTGTTGCCGCTGGCGCATGCCAAGGCCATCGGGAGCTACTTCGCGCGGAGTCGCGGCGGATGGGTGCCCGCCGGCATTCCCCGGGTCCAGTACATCCGCGCCGTGACGACGCTCGCCCTCCGCAAGCACCAGTCGCGCAACTCCACTGCGCGCACCCACGCCTTCTATGCCGACGAGGTGGTGCGCTTGCGTCGCGAGGTGGCGGCGTTGTTGAAGCTGGCGGAAGCCTAGACCGAGATCGCCCCCTCGCGCCGCGCTTTGCGCGCGGCTCCGGGGGCGGGGTCGCCACGCTGGCCGGCTCGTCGCCGGCCGCGCTCGCAGCGCTCGCGCCGCGTGGCTCCCGGCGATCTCGGCC
>VGRE01000025.1 GCA_016875435.1 Deltaproteobacteria bacterium
TGCCCTGCTCGTCGGTGGGCTTCTTGGCGCGGAACTTCAGGCCGAAGTTGGTGGTGAAGAAGGTGAAGGCGTTGACGTCGGGATTGGCCAGGTACTTGGCGTCCCAGTCCCACTCCCAGAACACGCTCACGATCTCGTTGGGACGCAAGCCTGCCATGAACGCCCAGTTCCAGCGGAGGTCGCTGTCTTCCCGGGTTTCCGCGTCGACGGAGAAGCTGGCCTGGAAGTCGAGCCCCTCCATCACGCGGAGCTTCTGGCCGAAGCCGATGGTGGGCCGGAAGGCGAGGAAGTTCGGCGAGGCGTTGATCTTGAGATCGAGACCCCCGCTGAGCACCGTGCCGGTGCGGGCGGACTTGATGATCGCGTAGCGGGCGCCCGGGCTGATCGCGGCGCCCGCGAAGTCGCGCTCGATGTTGAGGTGGGCGCTAGCCTGGCGGAGGAAGGCGTACTCCACGTCGAGCTGGCCGCTCGCGTAGCTGGGGAAGCCCACCTCGGCGCCCGCGGCCACGTGGGTGCGCGTGTCGACCGGCGACATCTTGAGCGGCATGGTCAGGTTGAGCTCCTGCTGGGCCGCGTCGAGGCCGCGCGCGCCCCTGTCGCTGCCCTCGACGCGCTCGTCGAACATCAGGATCGACAGGTCGTCCATGCGTTGATCGATGCGGTCGCCAAAGAGCGACTTCGGGTACTTCCGAAGGTAGTCCTCCCAGAAAAGCTGCTCTTCATCGGGCGACATGTCTTTCGTCTTCTTCTGGGCATCGCGGTAGAGCTGCGCGGTGTCTTCGCCGGGCTGGCGCGGCTGCACCGACTGCTGGTCGTCGTCGTCGGTGAACTTGAGGTCGTCGGTGTCGTCGGTGTCGTCGTTGAAATCGAGCTCGTCGCCCTCTTCCTCGGGCTTGTCGTCTTCCTCGATGCGCTGCGGCGGCGCCTCGTCGGCGCCGTCTTCCTTGAAGTCGTCCTCGTCGACGTCGAGCTCGGGCTGCACCTCCACCTCGTCGTCGTCCTTGTCCTTGTCCTTGTCGGCCGCCCACGCGGGCACGGCGAGGCAGAGGGCGGCGGCGCAGGGGGCAAGACGGGACAGGAGGCGCATGAGCACTCGCGGAGTGGCCGCGGAGGATAATACGGGCCCACGAGGGGCGCAGCGCGGGCGCGCGCCCGAGGCGGGCTGCGTGAGTGACGACGGCGACGACGGGCCCTGGGCGAGCGATGGGGCCGCTGCGGATTTCGGACCCTTCGCGGCGGATGCCGAGGCGGCGCGGGCCTACCTGGTGAGCACCCGCGGCGGAGCACCCTTCCTATCGGGCGCCGACACCCGGCTCCTCCACGGCTGGCTGTCGAGCGGCGTGCGCCTCGGCGCGATCGTGCGGGCGATCGACGCGGTGAGCAGGAAGCGCATCGCGAGCCGGGTTAGGGCACCTCTCTCGCTGGCGTCCTGCCGGGCCGAGGTGGTCAAACAGTCTCGCCGTCCGAGCGCCGCGGCGCGCCGGGTCGCTCAGCGCGATGAATTCGCCGCGGGCGCACCCCCGGCCCCGGAGGCGCTGGACCCGCTCTACGCCGCCGCGCTGGCCGAGGTGCGCGCGTTGCCGCCCGGCGACGCCGAGGCCAGGGCGGAGAGGGCCTGCAATATCGGGCGACGATTCTACGACGAGGCCTTCGACCTGCTGGATCGCGAGGCCTGGCTGGCCGCCGCCGGCGAGGCGCTGGCCGACAACCGAGAGCTCTACGCCGACACCGAGTGGGGCGCGATCTGCGAGGCCTGGGCCCGCGACGCCCTCCGGCGGCGTTACCCCGCGCTCACCGCCACCCGGATCTGGGAGGAGTTTGCCTGTGGAGTGGACTGAAGGCTGGGTGATCGAGGAACGAGACGGGCTGTCCCGCGCGCGCGTACACGACGCGGGGCCCTGCCCGCACTGCAACGGCACCGGTCGCCGGGCGTTCGTCGTCGACGGCGTGGCGCGGGTGGGGCGTTGCCGCTGCCAGCGCCTCCCCGACCGCGCCAAGACCTACGACGAGGCCGCCATCCCGGCACGACATGCCGGGTGCACGATGGAGAACTTCCGCGCCGAGCTGGCGCGCCCCACCTGGGCGGCGGTCCGCGGCTGGCTCGACAGCTACCGCCCGGGCGCCGACATGCCGGGCCTCGTGGTGTACGGCCCGCCGGGCCGCGGCAAGACCCACCTGATGGCGGCGGTGATCCGCGAGTTGGTGTTCCGCCACGGCGTGCCGGCGCGCTTCGTGGAGTTCACCCACCTGCTCGCCGCGATCCGCGAGGGCTTCGAGCACAACCACAGCGAGGCCCGCCTCGTGGCGCCGCTGGTGCGCGTGCCGGTGCTGGCGATCGACGAGCTGGGCAAGGGCCGGGGCACCGACTGGGAGAAAGACGTGCTCGACCAGCTCGTCACCCGCCGCTACAACGCCCATCCGGGGCCGATCCTCGCCACCACCAACTTCCCGCCGCGTGCTCCCCGGGCACGTCGCGACAACGACTCGCTGTCCACCGGCGCGCTCGCGACGCTGCCCGAGGTGCTGGGCGAGCGCGTGTGGAGCCGCCTCGCCGAGAGCGTGAGGTTCGTCGAGGCCGGGGGCGAGGACTACCGCATCACGCGGGGTCGGTAGGGAACCAGCGCGCGTAGAAGGGACGAGGCAGGGGCGCCTCGTCGGGGTCGAGCACCTCGCCCTTGCCCTTGGGGTCGTAGCGGCGGATCTTCAGGCGGCGGTCTCGCGCGTCTTCGGCCTTGCGCCGCGCCCACGCCCGGGTGGGGTCGGCGGCGAGGGCAGCGCGGTAGTGGATGTAGGCATCGTCCCACTGCTTCTGCTGGGCCGCCTCGTCGCCCGCTGCCTCGAGGCGCTCCCCGACGAGCGCACCCACGCCGGCCACCCGCTCGTCGCGCGGCGAGATGAACCGGGCGGCGCGGAGCAGCAAGGCGCTATCGAGGTCGTCGCCCGAGTTCTCGGCGCGGTCGACGTAGCAATCCACGATGGTCCGCAGTACCGGTTCGCGTTTGCTGTCCTGCCACTTGCGGTTGTTGGCGACGTGCCGTCGCGCGTTTTTCCACCCGAGCAGGGCGGCGTCGCACTCGCCGCGCTCGGCCGCGCTTCGCCCGGCGGCGATGGCGGCGTCGGCGGCCTCGCGCGCCTGCTCGGGACTCACGAGGTGCACGGTGCCGGGGAAAATGTACTCGCCGGTCATGTAGACGGCCGGCGCCAGCGCGGCCACGGCGTCGCCGCTGCCAGGGCCGGGCTCGTCCTCCAGCCAGATGCCTTCGGCGCCGGGGCCCTCGCCCAGGAAGGGAAGAACGACCCCGGCCTTCTCGTCGAGCACCACCACCCCGAGCTGGTAGTCACCCCGGGGCACCGACTCCGGGATCTGCACGCTCCAGCGCCCCTTCACGTACTCCCAGGGCTCCCAGCGCTCGGGGTGGTACCAGTCGTAGCCGGGCGCCACCTCGGCCGACCAGGCCACGCCCGACTCGCCGGCGAGGAACAGGAGCACGCGGAGGCCGCTGTCGCGCTTCTTGGCGCGCCAGAGCGTGTCGACGAAGAGCTGTCCACCGGGAGCGACCGTGGCGGCGGGCAAGTTCCACGACTCCAGTTGCACCTGGTCGCCGAAACGGGCGAGGCGCTCGCTGGTGGCGGGCGGCGTGTCGACCGCGAGGTGGTCCTTGCGCACGTGGTTGCCCACGTGGAGGGCGGTGCGTCCCGTGGGGTAGCCGGGGATCTCGACGTACTGGTCTTTCCACTCGGGGTGAGCGCTGATCTTGATGGTGCGCGCCCAGCTGCCGTGTACGTGCGCGAAGTCGGGCCGTACCTCCTCGAAGAGGTACTCCTTGATGAAGGCCTTCTCGTACTCGTGCTGCGCCATCGGCACGTCGATCAGGCCTGCAATGTCGGCAATCCACCAGTTGGTGTACCAGGTGTGGGCGCCCATGTCGACGTCGAAGAGGGTGACGCGATCGAGATCGAGTCGCGACTGCACCCAGCTCATGTAGTTGACGCGCTTGTGGACGTCGCGCGGGGCCGTCTCCGGCTTGCGCACGAACTCGATCGAGCGGGGAATGGAGGCGCCGACGATCAGGCTCGCCATCACGATGGCGTAGGCGGCGCGCAGGGGAATCCTGGCGACGGCGCGCTGGGCCAGCGGCAACGACTCGGCGAGCGAGCCGATGCCCACGGCGAGCAGGGTGAACTGTGGGATAGAAGTTAGGTTGTACCAGCGCAGTCCTTTCATCCAGTCGCCGGTGGCTAGCACGGTGTAGAAGAGGCCGAAGGTGTAGCAGCACCACAAGAGCCCGCGCGCGACCCACCCGGGCTGGCCGAGGCTCAACAGGCCGAGCAGCGCCGCGACGCCCCCCAGCGTCCACACGCGAACCTCGTTGTAGTGCTGGTTCCACCAAGTGAGCTTGACGGTGCTCGGCAGGAGGCTGCCGAACTTGCCGTCCCAGAGGATGGCCACGGCGAAGGGCAACAGCAGCGCGGCCACCGCGAGGCGACGCCCGCGGGCCGCGCCGCCCACGGCGAGGGCGATCGCCGGCGCGAAGTAGATGATCCAGTACTTCGTGAAGTACTCGCGCATCTGCTTGTAGCCGTAGTTGTTATTCCAGTCGAAAGGCTTGAAGTTCTTCTTCTTCGCGTACCAGGTGTTGGGCCATTCCCACGCGAAGTACTCGTAGCGCCAGACGTTGTAGGCCAGCCAGGGCAGGCCGGCGGCGAGCACCCAGAAGATCCAAGCCTTCCACTGCCGGCGCCCGAGGGTGCCCAGGGTGCGGCCGATCAGGCCGATGCCCAGGTAGGCGAGGCCGTCGGGGCGCGTGATCGCCAGGCCGAAGAACGCGAGCGCGCTCCAGGGGGTGGCGCGGTCGTCTTCCACCTCGACCACCAGGCCGTACACGCCGGCCGCGAGCAGCATGCAGAAGAGACCGTTCTCGAGCCCCGAGGCGTTCCACAGCGTGAACTGCGTGCTGCCGGCGAGCAGGATGGGCGCGAGCAGGGCGTAGCCCTTCTGTCCATCCGGGAGCATGCGGCGGGCCAGCCCCCAGGAGAAGGCCTGCGCCACGCAGCCGAAGAGCGCGCCCATGAGCTTCGACGAGGTCCACGGCGACACGCCCACCGCGTAGGCGATGCCGACGAGGAAGGTCCAGAGCGCGTTGGAGTAGCCCTCCACCCGCTCGCCGCCGACGTAGGGCACCAGCCCGTTGCCCTCGACCCAGTTCTTGGCGTAGGCGAAGCTGATCGCCGAGTCCTCGATGTACCAGGGCTGGGAGATCGAGAAGGCGACGGTGAAGTGCACCAGGTAGCCGGCCATCGCCAGGAGGAGCACGGCCACGTGCAGCCCGGTGCCCGGCGGCGCAGCGGCGAGTCGTGTGGCGACTCGTTCGCGCGTGCGAGTGAGGAAAGAGCGCATCGAGGGGGGCTAGATGGTCTTCTTGGAACCACCGCCCGCGCCGCCCGCGGCGCCCTCGGCCGCGGCGCTCGCTGTCTTCGCCGCGTGCAGTTTCTTGAGCTCCTCGAGCTGCGACTTCGCGGTGACATCGCCCGTCTTCTTCCGGATCTCGGCCAGGCGCGCGTCGAGGGAGTCGTTCTTCATCTCGTTGCCCACGTCGGCCTGTGCGGAGAGCTTGCCGATGTGCTCGCGCACGTTCTCCAGCGCCTTGATGTCGGCATCGGTGCTCATGCCGTCGAGCGACTCCTGGATCTTGATCCGCGCCTCGGCGGTGGACTTCTTCGCGAGCATCTCGTCGCGCTCGCGCTTTAGCTTCTCGATCTCGCCCTGGAAGGAGACGAGCGCCTTCTTCGCGTCTTCGGCTTGGGCGGCCATCTTCGCCTGCTCGGCGGTCACCTCGGCGAGGGCCTTCTCCAGTTCGTTCTTTTTCTGCAACAACACGAGCGTCACCTCGTCGTCGCCACCGTCGAGCGCAACGGGGATCTGGGCGTTGATCTCGGCCAGTTCCTTCGTCTTGGTCTCACGCTCGGCCTCGAGCTTGTTGCGGAGGTACACGATGTTGCCCACGGCCTTCTTGAGCTCGCGGTGCCGCTTGAGGCGCTCGTCGATCGCCGTCTCGTACACGGCCTCGGGGTTGTTGACCTCGGCGCTCGACACCGCGCCGCCAAACGCGCCCTTGACCAGGTTCCACAATCGCTCGAATAAGCCCATCGGTTCCGCCTTGGGGCGTCGATATCACGGCGGCCGGTGGGCGTGTTAGCGGCGGGATGCCATGCTCGCGCTACTCGTGCCGCTCGCGCTCGCCGACACCGGTGCCAACGAACCGCCGGTGGCCGACGCCGGGCTCGGCCTGCTGGCCTACGTGGGCGACACCGTGGCGCTCAACGGCACGGCCTCCTACGATCCCGAGGGCGTCGAGCTCGGCTACACGTGGCGCCAGGCGGGCGGCCCCGAGGTGGGCATCAAGAGCGGCGACACGCCCGAGCCCTCCGTCACGGTGGAGGCGCCGGGCACCTACCGCTTCGAGCTGACCGTCAACGACGGCTACGCCGACTCCGCGCCCGACATGGTGGAGATTGTCGTCGCGCAGACGAGCTTTGGCGGCGAGGCCGGGGGCGGGTGCAACTCGGGGCCGGTCGCCGCCCGGGCGTGGCTCCTCGCGTTTCCCTTCCTGCTCCGCCGGCGCCGGGCTGCGTAACGAGGCACTCCTGCGCGCTCGCCTCGACGCGCTCGTTTGCAGCACGCCGATCGATGTCCGCCTCGCGCGCGACCCGTTGCGCTTCGCGCGGCGATTCTCGTCGCCGGCCGACCAGGAGGTGGCGGCCTTCCTCGCCGCCATGCTCGCCTTCGGGCGCGTGGAGCTATTCGGCGCGGTGCTGGAGCGCCTCTTCGCCGCCGCCGAGGGGCAGCCTGCCGCCTTCGTGGCCCGAGGCGACTTCCGCGCGCTCCGGGGCCTGTACTACCGCTGGCATCCCACGGAGGACATCGTCGATCTCTGCGGGCTCGCCGGGCAGGTGGCCCGGGCGGGGGGCTTCGAACGGATGTTCTTGGGTCGCGACACGGCCGAGCGCTTGACTCGCGCCATCGACCAGCTCCGTGCCTCGGCGCCGCCGCGGCCCAGCTTCCGCCGTTTCTTGCCCTCGCCGCGCGACGGGTCGGCGATGAAGCGCTGGTGCCTCTTCCTGCGCTGGATGGTGCGGACCGAGGCGCCCGATCTCGGCCTGTGGCAGAGCTTTTCCCCCGCGCACCTCGTGATTCCGCTCGACACCCACGTGTTCCGCATCTCTCGCTTGCTCGGGCTGGTCTCGCGGGCCACCCCCGGCTGGAGCGCGGCGGTGGAGCTGACCGCGGCGCTGGCGAAGCTGCACCCCGCCGACCCCCTCCGCTACGATTTTGCGCTGGCGCACCTCGGTATCAGCGGGGAGTGCCGCGGGCGCCGCGACGAGGGGATCTGCCCGGCCTGCCCGGTCCGCGAGATCTGCGTGCATGGCCGGTGACGGCGCGCCGTCCACCGGCCTATGCTGGGGCTGGTGCTCGCCCTCGTCCCGCTCGCCCTCGCCGCCGCGCCCCTCAGCGAGCACGAGTGGCTCGAGTTGCGGGCCGGGGAGGTGGTGGTCCACGCCGACACGAGCGGCGCCGACACCATCTCCACCGGCTACGTGCTCGTCGACAAGCCGTCCTCGCCGCTCTGGGGCGACGTGCTCGACCTGCGCGCCCGCATCCCCGAGAACGGCACGCTGCGCGACATCACCGAGTACCGCCGGGTGAGCCCCTACGAGTGGTACGTGGCGGTGGACATGGAGGTGTTCGGCTTCGACGTCCGCTTCACCAACCACTGGACTTGCAAGGACAATACCTGCGCCTACACCCTCGACCCGGCGCAGCCCAACGATCTCGTGCTCTGCGACGGCTACTTCAAGATCGACGAAGTCGAGGGCAAGAGCCTGCTCACCTACTACTCGCGCAGTCGCCACGAGGTGAGCGTGCCCGGGTGGTTGCGCCGCTGGCTGGCCATCGACGCGGTGCGGAACCTGCTGCGCAAGATGAAAACGCGCGCCGAGCGCCGTTAGTTCCCGGCCCGGCGGAGCTGCTCGGCCAGCTCGGGGCTGATGTCGCCCACGTCGACGCCGCAGTCGCGCAGCAGGTCGATCATCGCGTCGGGCGGGCAGTCGCCTTCGGGAGCGAGGGGATCGGGCGGGGCCAGCCAGCACCATGCCCGCGCGAGCTTTCGCATCTCCGGGGCGGACAAGGGCTGCAGTTCGCCGGGTGATTCCACGGGAAGGTCGCCGTCGGCGTGGAGCCAGGCGTGCAGGCCGCGGCGGCGATCCACGCCGAGCTCATGGACGACGGCGGGCTCGCCCTCGAGGTCGAGCGTCACGCGCGCCACGGTGCCCGGGGGCAGCGTGCAGGGGCCGCGCACGCTCACCTCGACCAGCCCGCCCGGGGTCGGCGGGGCCACCACCGCGGGACCGAGGGGGCGGCCGTCCTCGCCGACGAGCCCGACGGTGAGCCCGCGCACCGGCAGCGCCGGGGACAGCTCCAGCTGGAGCCGCCAGCGCATGTCTTGACGATCGAGCACCGTGAGCTTCAAGCGCGCGCTCCTGCGGCGCATATACTCACGGTTCCGCGAGAGGCAACGATGCTGTGGATGGTGCTGGTGCTCGGCTGCGGCACGGAGGAGGCGGCGCCGCCCCCGGCGCGGAAGGCGGGCGGGGGGCGGCACGTCTCCCGTGACGAGCGGAGGGCGGCGGCTGTCGAGCCGAGCGATGCCGAGGAAGAAGATGTCCCCGTCCTCAACCGCGCGCCGGTCATCGAGCGTTTCACGGTGTCGCCCGGCCAGCCGACGGTCATCGACACGCTGGTGGTCAAGGCCGACGCGAGCGATCCCGACGGTCAGGACGTCGACCTCGAGTACCGCTGGGAGGTGGACGGGCAGAAGGTGGCGGTGCGGGGCGCCGAGCTCGAGCTGGGCGACTACAGCCGCGGCCAGCGGGTGACGGTGGCCCTTACCGTGAGCGACGGCGCCCTGGAGAAGTCGCTGGCGACCGAGCCCATCGAGATCGTCAACGCGCCGCCCCAGTTCAGGACCGATCCGGCGAAGATCAGGACCGTCGAGGGCTTCCAGGTGGTCGCGGAAGACCCCGACGGTGACGCCATCACCTGGTCGCTCGAGGGCGCGCCACCGCAGATGAGCATCGACCCCCGCGGCGTGCTGCACTGGAAGGGCAGCGAGACCGACGCTGCCGGTAGCTACCGGGTCAAAATCAAGGCCAGCGACCCGGGGGGCGAGGTGGGCACGATCGAGCTCCCGGTCGACGTGTCGGCGGGCTCCAAGGCGGCCCAGGCTGTGGAGAAGCCTGGATAACCCTGTGGATAAGATATGGACACATTATGTGGTGTGTCCATAGGTGCTCGACCCACAACATCTTGTGGTCTGACCCCTTGACCTGCAAAGGGCCTTCCCATACGATCGCGGCACGGGTGGGGGCCTCGCGCTCTCGCTCGCGGTCGGCCCCCAGCTCTTGCGGAGTCAATACCCCATGCAAATTTCCCGCCGTTTCACCTCTCCTTCCTCGCTTCTTCCCTCCTCCCCTTACGATGCCTTTTCCTGGACCAGCCGTCGCTCCGAGATCCGCAACCCGGATGGATCCTTGGTGTTCGAGGCTGATGATGTGCAGGTGCCCGAGGGCTGGAGCCAGGTGGCGGTCGACATCCTCGCCCAGAAGTACTTCCGCAAGGCCGGCGTGCCCGCGATCACCCGGCCGGTGGCCGAGAAGGGCCTGCCCAACTGGCTCCAGCGCCGCGTGCCCGACGAGGAGAAGCTCGGCGCCGTGGCGCCCGATCGCCGCTACGGCCCCGAGCGCGACGCGCGGCAGGTGTTCGACCGCCTCGCCGGCTGCTGGACCTACTGGGGCTGGAAGGACGGCCTCTTCACCAACGAGGACGATGCCCGCGCCTTCTACGACGAACTGCGCTTCATGCTCGCCGCGCAGATGTGCGCGCCGAACTCGCCGCAGTGGTTCAACACCGGCCTGCACTGGGCCTACGGCATCGATGGCCCGGCGCAGGGGCACTACTTCGTCGACGACAAGACCGGGAAGCTCGTGGCCTCGCAGAGCAGCTACGAGCGGCCGCAGCCGCACGCGTGCTTCATCCAGTCGGTGAGCGACGATCTGGTCAACGACGGCGGGATCATGGACTTGTGGACGCGCGAGGCGCGCCTCTTCAAGTACGGCTCGGGGACGGGCACCAACTTCTCGAAGTTGCGCGCCGAAGGCGAGAAGCTGTCGGGCGGCGGTCGCAGCTCGGGGCTGATGAGCTTCCTCCGCATCGGCGACCGGGCGGCGGGCGCCATCAAGTCGGGCGGCACCACCCGTCGCGCGGCGAAGATGGTCTGCCTCGACCTCGATCACCCCGACATCGAGAGTTTCGTGAACTGGAAGGTGATCGAGGAGCAGAAGGTGGCGGCGCTCGTCACCGGCTCGCGCACCAACCAGCGCCACCTCAACAGCATCATGGCGGCCACGCGGCCGGTCGAGGGCCTCGCGGGCGACGGCCGCTTCGACCCGAAGGTCAACGTGGCGCTGCGCCAGGCGATGCGCGCCGCGCGCGCCGAGGGCGTGTCGGACAACCTGATCGTGCGTTGCGTGCAGTACGCGCGACAGGGCTTCACCGCCATCTCCTTCCGCGCCTACGACACCGACTGGGACGGCGAGGGCTACGCCACCGTCGCGGGGCAGAACAGCAACAACTCCGTGCGCATCCCGAACAACTTCATGGACGCGATGCTGCGCGACGAGGAGTGGAAGCTCCAGGGCCGCACCTCCGGCAAGGTCACGCGCGTGCTCCGCGCCGGCGAGCTGTGGGACAGCATCGCCGTGGCCGCGTGGTCGTGCGCCGACCCGGGCGTGCAGTTCGACACCACCATCAACGAGTGGCACACGTGTCCGGAAGATGGGCGAATCAACGCGAGTAATCCGTGCTCGGAGTACATGTTCCTCGACGACACGGCCTGCAACCTGGCGTCGATCAACCTGATGCGCTTCTACGACGCCGAGGCGGGCAAGTTCGACATCGACGGCTACGTGCACTGCACCCGCCTGTGGTCGGTCGTCCTCGAGATCAGCGTGGGCATGGCGCAGTACCCGTCGCCGCGGATCGCCGATCTCTCCTACAAGTTCCGCACCACCGGCCTTGGCTACGCCAACCTGGGCGCGCTGTTGATGGTGATGGGCATTCCCTACGACAGCCCCGAGGGCCGCGCGGTGTGCGGCGCGCTGAGCGCCATCCTCACCGGCGAGAGCTACGCGGAGTCGGCGCGCATCGCGGCGGAGAAGGGAGCATTCCCGGGGTACAAGAAGAACAAACAGGCGATGCTGCGGGTGATTCGCAACCACCGGCGCGCCGCCTACAACGCGCCCGCGACCGACTACGAGGGGCTCACCATCAAGCCGGTGGCGCTGGTGGCCGACAAGTGCCCGGCCGACCTGCTCGCCGCCGCCCGCAAGGCCTGGGACGACGCCTACGACCTCGGCGAGGCCCACGGCTATCGCAACGCGCAGGTGTCGGTCATCGCGCCCACCGGGACCATCGGTCTCGTCATGGACTGCGACACCACCGGCGTGGAGCCCGACTTCGCCCTGGTGAAGTTCAAGAAGCTGGCCGGTGGGGGCTACTTCAAGATCGCCAACGAGTCGGTGCCGCCGGCGCTGCGCAAGCTTGGCTACAGCGAGCCCCAGGTGAAGGCGATCGTCGACTACGCGTGCGGGCGCTGCACGCTGAAGGGCGCGCCCGGCATCAACCACGAGTCGCTCCGCGCCAAGGGCTTCGACGACCACGGCATCGAGAAGATCGAGGCGGCACTGCGGGGCGCCTTCGACATCAAGTTCGTGTTCAACAAGTTCACCCTCGGGGCCGGCTTCTGTCGCGACGTGCTCGGTATCGATCCCGACGCGCCCGACCTGCTGGCGGCGCTCGGCTTCAGCAAGGCCCAGGTCGAGGCCGCCAACGTGTACGCGTGCGGCACGATGACCATCGAGGGCGCGCCCGGCCTGAAGGCGGCGCACCTCGCGGTGTTCGACTGCGCCAATCGCTGCGGGCGTACCGGCACGCGCTTCATCAGCGCCGAGGCCCACATCCGCATGATGGCGGCGTGCCAGCCCTTCATCTCGGGCGCGATCAGCAAGACCATCAACATGCCGAACGACGCGACGGTGGCCGACGTGAAGAACGCCTACCTGCTCTCGTGGCGCCTCGGCATCAAGGCCAACGCCCTGTATCGCGACGGGTCCAAGCTCTCGCAGCCCCTGTCGAGCCTCTTCGCCGACGACGTGCTGTCGGCGCTCGACCTGTCTGACGAGGCGGAGGAAGCGCCGCTCGCCGCGCAGCCCGCCGCCGTGCAGGCGGCGCAGGTGGCCGAGAAGCTCGTGATTCGCTACCTCGCCAAGCGTCGCCGCCTCCCGGACCGCCGCCGCGGCTACACCCAGAAGGCGATCGTCGGCGGGCACAAGGTGTTCCTGCGCACCGGGGAGTACGAGGACGCCACCATCGGCGAGATCTTCGTCGACATGCACAAGGAGGGCGCCGCCTTCCGCTCGCTGATGAACAGCTTCGCGATCGCCGTGTCGATAGGCCTGCAGCATGGCGTGCCGCTGGAGCGCTTCGTCGACCAGTTCGTTTTCTCCCGCTTCGAGCCGAACGGCCCGGTGCGCGGACATGATCGCATCAAGATGGCCACGTCGATCATCGACTACATCTTCCGCGACCTGGCCGTGAACTACCTCGGCCGCAACGACCTCGCGCACGTGGAAGAGGATCACCTCCGTCACGACGCGCTGCACAAGACCGGCGAGGAAACCCGCTGGAGCGAGGAGGAGGAGATCGCGGTGCGCCCGGTGATGCTCAGCGACACCGCGGTGGACGTCGACGCCGCGCCGCCCAGCCTCCCTGCCGCGGTCGTGTCCCCGGCGCCGTCGTCGGCGCCGTCGAGCCACGTCAGCGCCTCGGCCGCCCCGGTGAAGGCGGTCGCGGGCAAGATCAAGCTCCAGCTCATCAAGGACGCCAAGGCCCGCGGCTACGAGGGCGACGCCTGTCCCGAGTGCGGTGCGCTCACGATGGTTCGCAACGGCGCGTGCTTGAAGTGCGTGAGTTGCGGGAGTACCAGCGGTTGTAGCTGAGCGTCGCTCCGTGGCGCCCTTGCCGCGCTCGCTCGGCCTGGCCGTCAACCCGGTGGACGGGGCCGCCGTGGGCGTGGTCCGGGCCCTCCCCGTGAAGGGGCTCGGGGCGGCGCTTTTTGCCCGCCAAGGCTGGCGCGGGCACCGTCGGGGCGTGGCTGGCGCGCTAGGCGAGCCCGATGTTGCTCGACCCGGCCGACCTCAGCGATGCCGACCGCGACAAGGCGATGGCCGCGGCCTCGCGGTTGCGCGTGGCCGAGATTCGCGACCCCGGCGGTCCCGAATTTCACGCCGCGTACGAGTTGCTCGAAGGCTTCTTCGGCCCGCTGGGCGAGTTGGAGGACCGGGAGGTGCTCGCGCGCTTCGTGCGGGAGCGGGTGCTCGACTACGGCGGTGACGCCGAGGGGACTTACCACCTGGTGGGCGCCTGGGACGGCGATCGGCTGGTGGGCGTGCGCGACTGCTACGTCGACGTCGATCGCCACGCCGGCCTCTGCGTCGTGGCGCTCTCGCACTCGCTGGTAGTGCCCGAGTGGCGGCGCTCGGGCCTCGCTGCCGTGTTCCGTGCGCTGCCGATGACCCTCGCCCGCGCCGCGCACCGCGAGCGCTACCGTCGTAGTTTCCCGACGATGGTGGCCGCCGAGATGGAGCCGGTGAGCGCGGAGGTGCCGGAGAGCACCGTGCGTCTCGTTGCCTACGGCAAGTCAGGCTTCTCCGTGCTCGATCCCCGCAGGTTTCGCTATTCACAGCCGGACTTCCGCGCTGGTCCCGGCGCGGCCCACACCGCGATCGCCATGCTCGGCGTGGTGCGCGGCTTCGATCTGCCTGGCGACGCCTGGCCCGTCGAGGTGGCCGAGGTCTACCCCCGCCTCTTCCACGCCTGTCACCGCGGCTACCTTCCCGCCGAGCGGGTAGACCCATCCGAGAACTTCGCGATTTCTACCTTGCGAAGCTCGACCGACCCCGTGCGACTATTGCCGCTACCCACCGGTCGCGACACGCTCGAGCGCCTCGAACCCTTGTCGCGGGAGCGCTTGCACGCGCTCTACCCGCTGGGGCTGAGGGGCGCGGCGAAGGTCTCCTAGCCTCGCACGTGCACCACGCACCGGTTCTTGCCCCCGCGCTTGGCGAGGTGCAGGGCCCGTTCACCGGCCTCCAGGAAGGCGTTCGGATGGTGGAAGCTGCCGTCTAGCTCCACCACGCCCACGCTCACCGTGGCGCGCAGCGGCTCATCGTTGAGCACCATGGGGAACTCGGCCACCGCCGCTCGCAGGCGCTCGCCCACCGCGAGCGCGCCGTCGAGAGGCGTCTCCGGCAGCAGGATGGCGAACTCCTCGCCACCGAGCCGGGCGCCGGGATCGCTCAGGCGGAGGTTGTCGCGCACGATGCGACCGATCTGGCGGATGACGAGGTCGCCCACGCGGTGCCCGAAGCGGTCGTTGATCGACTGGATGTCGTCGGCGTCAGCCAGGAGCAGGGACAACGGGCGCGTGTAGCGGCGGGCGTGCTCGAACTCGCGACGCAGGGTGCGGTCGAAGACCTCGCGGTTGGCGAGCGCGATGAGCGGGTCGGTGGCGGCGCGCTGCACGAGGGGGCGCTGGGCCTCGATTGCCTCGTCGAGACGCAGGGCGTAGCCGAAGAGGGTGGAGCCCACGAGCAGCCTGTCGTCCTCCCTCAACTCGACCTCGCCCTCGATGCGACGGCCGTTCACCCAGGTGCCGTGGGTGCTGCCGAGGTCGCGCACTACCACCACGGGCTGGTCGCAGCCGAACTGCGGGTTGGTCCAGCGCACGCGGGCGTGCTTGAGCGAGGCCTTGGCGTCGGCGAGCGGCACGTCGCAGGTGAGGTCGCGGCCGAACACAAGCTCCTTCTCGCCGAGGAGCCAGCTCCGGTTGGCCTCCTCCCCCTCCAGCATCGTGAGCACGGGGCCGACGTGGGAGGCGGCGCCCACGGGCGCGGTGCCAGAGGTGGTGGTTGGGTTGGCCAGCATGGGGATGTGGCTCCCTGAATGCCGTCGGCCGGGGCCGCGGGAACTTGAGGACTTTTTTCGGGCAGTCCCACCCAGGGGGCGCGCGGGCGGGATCGGGATAGGCGCCGCGCCTTTTCCCGGGAGACTCCATGCGTCGCGTCTACAACAACATGATCGAGTGCATCGGCGACACGCCCGCCGTGCGTCTCAACCGGGTGACGACCGGGATGCCCGGCACCCTCTACGCCAAGGTTGAGTACCTCAACCCGGCCAATAGCGTGAAAGACCGCATGGCGCTCAAGATCATCAACGACCTCGAGGCCAGCGGGCAGCTCAAGCCGGGCGGCACGATCGTCGAGGCCACCAGCGGCAACACCGGGGCCGGGCTCGCGATGGTGGCGGCCATCCGCGGCTACAAGACCATCTTCGTGATGCCCGACAAGCAGTCCGAGGAGAAGCGGGCGGCGCTGCGGGCCTATGGCGCCCGCGTGGTCATCTGCCCGACGGACGTGGAGCCCGACGACCCGCAGTCGTACTACCTCACCGCCAAGCGCCTGGTGGAGGAAACGCCCGGGGCGGCCTACTCCAACCAGTACCACAACCCCAGCAACGCCCAGGCCCACTACGAGAGCACCGGTCCCGAGATCTGGAACCAGTTCGACGGCAAGCTCGACGTGCTCATCTGTGGTCTCGGCACCGGCGGCACCGTGTCCGGCACGGGCAAGTACCTCAAGGAGAAGAACCCGAAGATCCGCGTGGTCGGCGTGGATCCCGTGGGCTCGCTCTACTTCGACTACTTCCACACCGGCCAGCTCACCAAGCCCTACAGCTACAAGGTGGAGGGCATCGGCGAGGACTTCCTGCCCTCGGCGATGGACTTCACCCACGTGGACGACGTGGTGCGGGTGAACGACAAGGAGTGCTTCGTCTACACCAGGCGGCTGGTGCGCGAGGAGGCGATCTTCTCGGGTTCTTCCTCGGGCGCGGCGGTAGCCGGCGCGGTGAAGTGGATGAAGCAGCACGCCACGAAAGACACCGTGGCGCTGGTGATCCTGCCCGACAGCGGCGCCCGCTACCTGTCGAAGGTCTACAACGACAACTGGATGCGCGAGAACGGCTTCCTCGAGGAAGACCTCGGCCTCGGGCACGTGCGCGACCTGATGGACAAGAAGGGCCGCGGCCGCGAGCTCATCACCGCCGTGCCCACCCACAAGGTGAGCGAGGTGGTGGGGCTGATGAAGGTCCACGGCGTGTCGCAAGTGCCGATTATCGAAGACGGCAAGGTGGCGGGCATCCTGCACGAGTCGCGACTGCTGGAGCGCGCCCTCGACAGCGGAGGCAGCGCAAGGGGTTCCGGCACCGTGCGCGAGCTGTCGGAAACTAACTACTGCACGGTGGACGAAGACACCGAGGTGGCGGTGCTGGTGGAGCTCTTCAAGCGTGCGAAGGTGGCCTTCGTGATCGACGACAAGGGCCGTCCCCACGACATCATCACTCGCATCGACCTCATCGACTACATCGGTGGCGTCACCGCCATGGCTCGCGAGCGCGCCTGATGGCTCCCTCCTCCGCCCGCTTCGACACCCTCGCCATCCACGCGGGACAGGCTCCCGACCCCACCACCGGCGCGGTGATGACGCCGATCTACCAGGTGTCCACCTACGCCCAGGCTGGCGTGGGCGGGCACAAGGGCTACGAGTACAGCCGCACCGACAACCCCACGCGCACGGCGCTCCAGGCCTGTCTCGCGGAGCTCGAAGGCGGCAAGTTCGGCCTGTGCTTCGCGTCGGGTCTCGCGGCCACCGACGTGATCCTGCGCTCGCTCGTCCGCCCCGGCGACCTCGTGCTCTGCGGCGACGACGTGTACGGGGGAACCTACCGGCTCTTCGACAAGGTGCTGCGCGAGTGGGGGGTGAACTTCCAGTACGCCGACTTCTCGAGCAGCGATCCGGCCGCGCTCGTCCCCGGGCGCACGCGGCTGGTGTGGCTGGAAACGCCCACCAACCCGCTCTTGAAGGTGAGCGACATCGCCGCCGTGGCCGCGCGCTGTCGCGAGGTTGGCGCGATCCTCGTGGTCGACAACACCTTTGCCACCCCGTATTTCCAGCGCCCGCTCTCGCTCGGCGCCGACATCGTCGTGCACAGCACCACCAAGTACCTCAACGGTCACAGCGACGTGGTGGGCGGCTTCGCCGCGCTCGGCGACGCGGCGATCTACGAGAAGATGAAGTTCCTGCAGAACGCGGCCGGCGCGGTCCCGGGGCCGATGGACTGCTGGCTCACGCTGCGCGGCGTGAAGACCCTCTCGGTCCGCATGGAGCGGCACCAGAAGAACGCGATCGCCATCGTGGATTACTTGTCTGCCCACCCCGGCGTGGAGCGGGTGTACTACCCGATGCAGTCGCCGGTAGCCCGCCGCCAGATGTCGGGCTTCGGGGGCATGATTTCCTTCGAGCTCAGGGGCGACCTCGACCGCGCCCGGCGCTTCGTGGCGGCCACGCGCATCTTCACGCTGGCCGAGTCGCTCGGCGGCGTCGAATCGCTCATCGAGACCCCAGCGCTGATGACCCACGCCAGCATCGAGCCCGAGAAGCGCCGTGCCGCCGGGATTGCCGACGGGCTCATCCGGCTGAGCGTGGGGATCGAGGATGTCGACGACCTGGTGGGGGACTTGGAGCGGGCGTTCGGGGGCTAAGTCGGCCCCTCGTACTCCACCCCCAGCTGCCTCAACCGTGTCACCAGCGCCGCCAGGTCCGACCGCGCCACCACGCACTCGTCGGCGCCGAGGCCGCGGCGCAGGAGCGGCCCGGCGATGCGGTCGCGACGGAGAGCGCTCGACACGGCGTGAGGCAGCCGCACCAGCACCGCGTCCTCGCCGGTCACGGGGTGCAGCCCGGCGCCCGCGAGCACCAGGGTCTCGACATCGCCGGGGAGATCGCCGCCGTGGTACTCCCGCAGCCGATTGAGCAGGGTGGCCGGCGCCGCGTGAGGGCGTAGCTCGGGCTCGTAGGCGTGCGCATCGCCGTCGCGACCCAGATAGCGGCCGACGCGCGCGAGGGTGGCCCGCAGGTTGAGCGGGTCCCAGCCGCCGGGGACCACAAGGCGCGAGCCCTGCGAGAAGAAGCGGGCGCGCGGGCGGGTGGTGTAGTCGATCACCCGCCCGGTGTCGGACGGCACCGCCACGCGCAGCTTGCCCTGCTCGTCTTCCAGCACGTCGACCCCGGTGACGATGGTGATGCGGGTGGCGCTGCGCCGCCACTCCCGCACCTGGTCGGCCACGTTGGGCGCGAGGCCGGTGCGGGAGTGCCGTGCGATCCACTCGTGCGTGTCGCGATGCCCCGCCGTGAGCTCGGCACACACGCCCTCGCGGCTGAGCCGGTGCCGCCGCAGGCTGTCGCCATCGACGAAGGGCGCCAGTCGGCAGAGGCGCCCGTAGTCCTCGCGCCGGGCCTCGGCCACGTGCACCAGGATCTCGCCGTTGGGGGTGAGGATGAAGCCGCCGGGCCCCGGCGGGCGAGCTGGGGCCCGGCGGAAGGCGGTCACGCCGCTGGCGTCGCGCGCGGCGTCGATGGCGCCCACCCGGTGCAGGGTGTCGAGCGCCCGGGCCACGGCGGGCGCCTCCACCCGGTCGAAGCCCTCGTCGTCGAAGGCCTCGGCGTGCTGTGGGTAGCCGCCGGCCACGGGGCTGAAGAAGGTCTCCCGCCCGGCGCCGCCCAGCAGCGCGAGGAGATCGCTGGCGGCAATCCACGTGTCGCGACACAGGCGCAAGACCAGCGCGGCCACGGCGGTGCCGAGGGCGTCGCCGACGAGGCTCGGCAGGTCGGTGATCGGGCGCGGGTGGGCCTCGGGCAGGCCGTGGAGTCGACCTGCAGCGGCGCGGGCGAGGCCGGTGGCCCGCGCGAGGCGCAGGGCGAGGCCCCAGCGAGCCTCGTCGGGCCCCCACTGGGTGCAGAGGCGCTTCTCCACGTCGCGACGGAGGCTGCCGTCCTGGGTGAGCTGTCCCGGGCTCTGCTCCAGCGAGGCCGCCACCACCGCCGCGTCCCAGCGAGCATCGGCAGGAGCGAAGCTCGGGCGGGCGTCGGCCTCCGAGAGAGGCTGGGACAGGCCGACGTTCGCGGCGGCCGGGTTGAGCCGGCAGGAGCCCGCGTAGTGCTGCGGGTGGATGCCCCCCTCGGTGCCGCCGTACACGCGAGGCAGCAAGAGCCCGGCCTGCCAGAGCGGCAGCCCGTCGCGCGCGATGCGGTCGCGAAGGCGCTCGGGCAGGGGGTCGCCGGGCGGCACGACGATCAGCAACTGGTCGAGCAGCAGCCGGGCCGGCGCGGGCATGGTGCGCGCGATGCCCTCCACGGCCTCGGGGGTCTCCACCTCGGCAGGCCCGATACTCATGGTCGCGCGGAAGGCAGGGTCGTAGGCGCCCACCACCCTCGCGGCCGGGGGAGGGCTCGGGTGGCTCACGGCGCGGCGCTGGGGTCGAGGTAGAAGCGCCGGGCGTACTCGCCCACCATCCGGTCGGTGTGGAAGGCCTGGAGACAGGTTTCCAGGGAGCGCCGCATGCGCGCCACCCAGGTCTGGGGGATGCCGTGGGTGTCGCGGTCGAAGAACTCGGGGACGACCTGGTCTTCGAGGATGCGGAACAGGCTCTCGGCGTCGGCCGCGTCTTGCTCGCCCACGCTCTCGTACTCGACGGGTTCGCCCACGGCGAAGCCGTTGGTGCCGTCGTAGGCCTCGGGCCACCAGCCATCGAGCACGCTGGCGTTTACGCCGAGGTTGAGCGGCACCTTCATGCCGCTGGTGCCGCTGGCCTCCCGGGGACGGCGGGGCAGGTTGAGCCAGAGATCCACGCCCTGGGTGAGGCGACGACCAAGCTCGACGTCGTAGTCCGGGAGGAACACCACGCGCCCGCGGAAACGCTCCTCGCGTGTCCAGCGCAGCACCTCGCGGATGATCGCCTGCCCCGCCTCGTCGCGCGGGTGTGCCTTCCCGGCGTAGAACAACTGGATCGGGTGCCTGAAGAGCAGTCGCGCCAGCCGGTCGGGGTCGGATAACAGCAGCGAGCCCCGCTTGTAGGGGGCGAAGCGGCGGGCGAAGCCGATGCAGAGCGACTGCGAGATGAGCGTCTTGTGGCCGGTGCGTCGCCGCGCGTAGCCCACTAGTTCAAAGCGAAGATCGTTTCGGATCGCCCACAATTCCGCGTCGCTCACCTCGGTGAGATCCACGGAGGCGCCGTCGCGCCAGCCGGGGTTGACGCGGTCGAGCAGGGCCGAGACGCGCGGGTGGATCCAACTCGGCACGTGCACGCCGTTGGTGACGTGGCCGATCGGCACGTCGGCGAGTTCCCGGTCGGGCCAGAGGTGAGCCCACATCTTGCGGCTCACCTCGCCGTGCAGGGCGGCCACCCCGTTCGCTGCGCGTGACCCGCGCAGCGCGAGCACGGTCATGCAGAGGGACTCGTCGAGATTACCCGGCTTCTCCCGACCGAGGTCCATGAGGTAGCCCTCGGGCAGTCCCATCTCGGCGCGCAGCCCCTTGAGCACCTGGTTCTTCAGCTCCCAGGCAAAACGATCGTGACCGGCCGGGACGGGCGTGTGCGTGGTGAACACGCACTTCTCGCGGGCCGCGGCGAGGGCGGCGCCGGGCTTCTTGCCCAGCGCGATCTGCTCGCGCATCAACTCGAGCACGGCGAAGGCGCAGTGTCCCTCGTTCAGGTGCACCACCGAGGGCTCGATGCCGAGCGCTCGCAACAGCCGCACGCCGCCGATACCGAGCAGCACCTCCTGGCGAATGCGCGTGGAGTCGTCGCCACCGTAGAGGTGTCGCGAGAGCTCGCGGTGGCTCGGCCCGTTGTCCGGGAGGTCGGCGTCGAGCAGGTAGAGCTTCACCCGCCCTACTGCGATCTCCCAGGCGGTGGCCTTGTACTGGCTCTCGCCGTGGGGCACCTCGACCACCACGTCCAGCTTCTTGAGCGGCAACACGTCGAGCGGGACGCGCGGGTACGCCGCCACCTGCCCGCCGTACTCGATCACCTGCTTGAAGTAGCCCTCGCGGTAGAGCAGCCCCACCCCCACGAAGGGAATCCCAAGGTCGGAAGCTGACTTGATGTGGTCGCCCGCGAGCACGCCGAGCCCGCCGGAGTAGATGGGCAAGGACTCGTGGAGGGCGAACTCCATCGAGAAGTAGGCCACCGGCAGCTTGAGCGCCGGCGCGTTGCGCCGGGCCCAGGTGCTGGTGGACCCCAGGTAGTCATGGAGTTGGGACTCGACGGCGTGCAGGCGTGGCAGGGCCGCGCGCGCGTGGAGCGTGTCGTCGGACAGCTCCGCGAGCAGGTGCACAGGATTGTGGTGCAACTCCGACCAGCGTTCCGGGTCGAGGGCGCGAAAGAGCATCCCCGCCTCGGGATTCCAGCACCACCAGAGGTTGTGCGCGAGGGCCTCGAGGCGGGCGCGGAGGTCGACCATTGGCTAGGCCAGCAGGTCTTTCACGGTGTCGCGCTCGCTCTCCAACTCCTTGATCGTGTTGGCGATGCGGGCGTTGCCGAAGGCGTCCTGGTCGAGCCCGGCCACCACCTGCCAGTCGCCGGCCTTGGCGGTGACCGGGTAGCTGAAGATCAGCCCTTCCGGCACGCCGTAGGCGCCGTTGGAGCACACCGCCATCGAGGTGAAGTCGCCCGCGGCGGTGCCGTGCCAGAGGCTCGACATGTGATCGATGGCGGCGCTAGCGGCGCTAGCGGCGGAAGAGGCGCCGCGGGCCTCGATGATCGCCTTGCCGCGGGTGGCCACGGTCTTGACGAAGTCGGTTTCCAGCCAGGTGCGGTCGCACAGGCCGGTGACCGCCTTGCCGTTGACCTTCGCGTGGCGGAAGTCTGGGAACATCGTGTCGGAGTGGTTGCCCCAGATGCCCATGTTGCTCACCGCGCCGGGCACAGCGCCGACCTTCGCGGCGATCTGGGCCTTGGCGCGGTTCTCGTCGAGGCGGGTCATGGCGTGCCAGCGAACGCGGGGCACCTCGCGACCGGCGTGCATCGCGATGAGCGCGTTGGTGTTGCAGGGGTTGCCCACCACGAGCACGCGGAGGTCGCTCGCGGCGTGGGCGGCGAGGGCCTTGCCCTGGCCCACGAAGATCGGGCCGTTCGCCATGATGAGGTCGGCACGGCTCATCTCCTTGGTGCGCGGGCGGCTGCCCACCAGAAAGGCCTGGTTGGCACCCTTGAAAGCCTTGTTGGCGTCGTCGCTGATCTCGATGCCGTGCAACAGCGGGAAGGCACTGTCCATCAGCTCCATCACCACCCCTTCCAGGGCCTTCATGCCCTGCGGGATCTCGAGCAACTGTAGGATCACGGGCTGGTCTTTCCCGTAGCAGTCGCCTGCGGCGAGGCGGAAGAGGAGGGCGTAGCCGATGTTGCCGGCTGCGCCGGTGACGGCGACGCGGATGGGGGCGTTCATGATGACTCCGAGCGGGGCCGGCCCGTTAACCTCCCGGTTCCCACCATGGACTGGAGCGCGCTCGGCGACTGGGGCCTCGCGGCCATGGGCATCGCCGCCATCGGCCTGCCTGTGCAAGTGGCGGTGGGCGTGGCTTTCGGCACGCGCCGCAATGGCCCGGTTTTTCTGGCGATCCTCGTGCCAGTGGCGGTACTGGTGCTGGGGCTCCTGGGCACGGTGGCGGAGTACGGGCGCATCGGTCGAATGCTGGTGGATCCGAGCGACCCGGCGTGGGCGCCGCTCTACGTGGTGGTGGACCGCGGGGTGGCCGCCGGGGCCGCCTCGGCAGCGGCCATGGCCGCCACCGGCCTTTGCCTCCCCGGCGCGATTGGCGCGGCGGTGGGCTCCCTGCGCGCGGAACACCGGGGGATGACGGGGCCCGCCATCGCCGCCCTCACCGGGCTGGTGGGCGGCCTCGTGATCGCGGGCCTCGCCGTGCACCGCGGCCTACCCTGGCTGATGTTGCCGGGCCTCGCCCTGGCGCTGCTTGGCACCTGCGCCGGGGGCAGCCTCGCGGCGGTGCGGGCGCGCGACCTCTCCGGCGCTGGCGTGGGCGTGGCGAGCCTCGCCGTGGGCGCCCTCGCGCTGGTCACCTGGGGCGCGGCGCGGCTCGACCTGACCGTGCCCGACCTGATCCCCGAGCTGGCGGTGCCCTGGGCCGCGATCCTGAGTCTCGCCGATCACGAGTCCATGTCGCGACAGACATGGCTCGTTCTCGGTTTCGTCGCGGCGCTGTCGCTGGGGTCGACGCTGCCGGGGCTCAGCGCCCTCCGCGTGCGCTCCACGGGGATCGGGACGGGTCTCGACATCGCCATCACCGGGGCGATCCTTCTCGGCGGCGCCGTGGCGATGGTCTGGGCAGCGGTGCGCCGCGCCGCGCTGGGCAAGCTGGCGGGCGCGCACGCGGCCTGGGTGCTGGCAGCGGCGCCCGCTTACGACGTGCCTCGGGTGGAGGTGCTCCCGCCTCGGGTGCTGGTCCCGAGCGACAACGGCTCACGATGGATCGAGCTCCGCGACGCCGGCGGCGTGGCGCTCTACGATGCGGTGGGCTCTTACGACGAGGTGGGCGCTGGCCTGCGCCGGGGCGACGGGCTGGTGCTCCCGGCCAGGATGCCGGCCGAGGAGCTTTACCTGTTGCTGGTCGATAGCCGCGCCGGCGCGGTGTCGCTGGTGGGCTGCGGGCCGGTGAGCAGCGCTCACCGCGCCGTGCTCACGACGGAGCCGCTGTACGCCGTGGGGCGCTGCGGCGCGTTCCCCCTGCGCCTCCGCGTGCCCGGTTCCATGCCCGACCCGGTGGAGGTCATCGTGCTGAAGGACCGGCTCGTGCAGTTCGGCTACGACGTGATCGAGCTCGCCGAGCTGCCCGACCTCGCCGGTCGCGACGTTGTCCTGCGCCTGCAGGCCGACGCGACGATCGCCGATCTCGTGGCGGCGCTGGGTCGCCTGGAGCGGGCGGCGGCGGTGTACCTCGGCTGGGGGGTCACGCTCGAGGGCGACGACATCCCCGTGGGCGTGGAACCCGGCCTGCGCGTGGTGGAGCACCTGCCGTGAGCGACGCCCGCACGGCGGACTGGAAGCGCCTGGTGGCGCTGGCCCGCCCCGAGACCGGCCTCCTCGTGGCCGGCACCGCGGCGCTGGTCGTCGGCAGCGCGCTCACCCTCGTGTTCCCCCGGGGCATCGGCGTGCTGATGGAGGCGGTGACCGAGCCCGGCGGCCGCGCCCGGATGGACCAGGCCATCGTCGGCCTCTTCGGCGTGTTCCTCGTAGTGTCGGTGGCGGGCTTCGGCCGGGCGTACCTGTACACGCTGGCGGGCGAGCGCGTGGTGGCGCGGCTGCGTCGGCAGTTGTTCGGATCGATCATCCGGCAGGAAGTAGGCTTCTTCGACGCTCAGCGCACGGGCGAGCTGGTCAACCGGCTGGCCGCCGACACCGGCGTCTTGCAGAACAGCGTCACCGTCAACGTGTCGATGGCGCTGCGTTACGCCTTGCAGGCGATCGGCTGCGTGGCGGTGTTGTTGTGGATGAACTGGCAGCTCTCGCTGGTGATGCTCGCGGTGGTGCCGCTGGTGGCGATCGGCGCGGCGGTGTTCGCGCGCACCGTGCGGGCACTGTCGCGACAGACGCAAGACGCGCTCGCGGCGGCCTCGGCGGTGGCCGAGGAGAGCATCGGCAACGTGCGCACCGTGCGGGCTTTTGCCCGTGAGGAAGCCGAGGTGGCACGCTACGGCGCCAAGGTCGACGAGGCCTTCGCGCTCGGTCGGAGGCTGGCGCTGGCCTATGGCGCCTTCCAGGGGGCGATGGGCTTTGCCGCCTACGCGGCGATCGCGGGTGGCCTCTGGTACGGCGGCACGATGGTGATCGACAAGCGCATGACGCTTGGCGATCTCACCAGCTTCATGCTCTACACCTTGTTCCTCGCCTTCGCGCTGGGCGGGCTCTCGGCGCTCTACGGCGACTTCAACAAGGCCCTGGGTGCCTCCACGCGCGTGTTCGAGTTGCTCGACCGCGTGCCCGGCGTGGTGAACGCGGCCGGGCGTCGCCTGTCGACGGTCGGCGGGCACATGACGCTCGACGGCGTGCGCTTTGCCTACCCCACCCGGCCCGAGGTCACGGTGCTCGACGGCGTGGACCTCGCGCTGGAGCCAGGGCGCGTGCTCGCCCTCGTCGGCCCCTCCGGGGGCGGGAAAAGCACCGTCGCGAGCTTATTGCTGCGGCTCTACGACCCCCTCGAGGGTCGCGT
Organism: Deltaproteobacteria bacterium; assembly: GCA_016875435.1. Classification (GTDB taxonomy): domain Bacteria; phylum Myxococcota_A; class UBA796; order UBA796; family SXON01; genus SXON01. Next base: position 25,298 of record VGRE01000025.1, read on the forward strand.
GGGCCTCGACGGGGTCGATATCCGGGAGCTCGACACCGGCTGGCTCCGCGAGCAGATCGGCATCGTGAGCCAGGAGCCGGTGCTGTTCGCCACCAGCATCGCCGAGAACATCCGCTACGGTCGACCGGGCGCCAGCGACGCCGAGGTGCAGGCCGCCGCACAGGCCGCCAACGCGCACCTTTTCATCGAGGCCTTCCCCGAGGGCTACGGCACGGTGGTGGGCGAGCGCGGCGTCCGGTTGTCAGGGGGCCAGAAACAGCGCGTGGCCATCGCGAGAGCCATCCTGAAAGACCCGCGGGTGCTGGTGCTCGACGAGGCCACCAGCGCGCTCGACGCGGAGAGCGAGCACCTCGTCCACGACGCCCTGGAGCGGCTGATGCAGGGGCGCACCACGCTGGTGATCGCGCACCGGCTCTCCACGGTGAAGGGGGCCGATCGGGTGGTGGTGATCGAGCGCGGTCGCATCGCCGAGTTGGGCACCCACGACGAACTCATCGCGAGAGACGGCGTCTACCGGAGGCTGGTGTTACACCAGTTTGCCAGCTAGTACCTCAGTCTGAGAACAAGCAGGCGGTCGATAGCACCGCGCTCTGCGCCTCCTCGTCGCCCACGATGACGCCGTCGTCCTCGGCGAGCAGGACGGGCAACCAGCCGAGGCTGTAGCCGGCGGACTGGATGCTGAGGAGTTGCACCACGTCGCGCGGGGGCGCGAGCCACCACCCGCCGATGGGCCTGCCGTCCACGCAGGCGAGGGACACCACCGTGTCGGCATCGGCGTTGAAGCCGCCGCTCTGGTCGCCATCGACGTAGCCGACGGGGAACTCCACCGCCTCGTCGACGCCGTCGCCATCGATATCGACGAAGTGGTCGTCGGGCGGCGCGCCGTCGAGAGTGACCGACCAGGTTCCGTCGCCGGGGAGCGCCACGTCGGCCATCAGCGAGGACACCGGCCGGCCCGCGAAGATCGTCGCCGGGAGGGCCACCACGCGGTCGTCATGTTCGATCGTGTCGTCCACCGTGCCGGCGAGCGTGAGCGTCTCGGTGAGCGCGATGGGGAGGGGCATCGCCTCGGGGTCGCCGATGCTGAAGCTCTCGCCCTCGAAGAGCACCGCGTTCCAGCCGTTGTGCAGGCCGGCGTTGAGCAGTTCGGGGGGGATGGCTCCATCGAGGAAGATGGCGAACTCGGGGGACACGGCGGTGAAGCCCTCGTCGCCTTCCCATCGGTTGTCGCCGTCGTCCTCGTGGAGCGCGCCCAGGAAGGCGGCCAGGAACAAGCCTGGCGCGAGCTCCTGATAGAAATCCTCGGGGTCCTCGGTGATCTCCAGCGACACCGTAGCGGCAGCCTCCGCGTCGGCCCAGATGGCGCCCATGGCGAAGTTCTCGCCATCGGCCAAGGGGAACTCGATGTGCACCAAGCTGAACGCGCTGGCGGCGTAGTCGCCCTCGACTTCCCAGGTGAGGGTGGTGCCCTCGGGCTCCTCGCCGGTGTCGTCGCCCCCGGTGTCGTCGCCTCCGGTGTCGTCGCCCCCGGTGTCGCCGGTCTCGGTGTCGTCGATGTCCTCGATACCGGTGTCGTCGCCGCCACCAGACCCGGTTTCCTTGTCCTCGAACACCAGGCCCTCGATGCAGGCAAACAACAGGGAGAAGAGCATGGGGCCTCCGCGGACAGGATGCCCGGCAGGGGCCGGGAGCATCTACACCTTCTATTCGACCGCCGGCCCAGCTCGCGACGAAAGCTTTTCTTGCGGCCGCGAGTCCCGGGTCTAAGTTGCGCCCCTCGGGAGTTCCGATGCTCGCCCTGTTCCTACTCGCTTGCGACGAGGCTCGCGGCCCTGGCGAGGACACCGACACGGCGACGATCGACGAGGCCGCCACCACCTGGCACCGGGACGTGGCGCCGATCGTCGCGCGAAGCTGCGTGGGCTGCCACGTGGACGGCGGGATCGCGCCCTTCGCGCTCGACAGTTTCTCGGCGGCGGCGCCGATGGCCAGCGCGATGGCGGCGGCGGTGGAGGAGGGGCGCATGCCGCCCTGGGGCGCGCAACAAACCGACGAGTGTACGCCGCGCCTGGGCTGGAAGGACGACCTGCGCCTCAGCGACGCGGAGAAGGCCACGCTGCGCTCGTGGGCCGACAGCGGCGCCCACGAGGGCGACGCGACCACGGCGGCGGCCCTCCCCGAGCCGGTGTCGCTCGCGCTCGACGGCGCCAACCAGCAGCTCAGCCCGGTGCACAGTTACGTCACCAGCGGCGACAACGACGAGTTCATCTGCTTCGTGCTCGACCCGGCGCTGGAGCAAACGCGCTGGCTCACCGGCGTGCAAGTGCTCCCCGACAACGAGAAGGTGGTTCACCACGCCCTCATCTTCGCCATCGATCGCGACGATGCCGCCGCGCTCGCGGGCGACGACGGGCTCTACGACTGCTTCGGCGGCATCGGCAGCGACGAGCTGGCCCTCGTGGGCGCCTGGGCGCCCGGCGCGGCGGCGATCACCGTCCCCGAGGGCAGTGGCCTGCTGGTCGAGCCCGACCAGATGTTCGTGATGCAGATTCACTACCACCCCGCCGGGGAGGTGGCCGATCCCGACGCCAGCGCGATCGACCTGCGCTGGATCGACGAGGAGCCCGAGATGGAGGCGGTGCTGGCGCTGGTCGGCAACGCGGCCAGCGAGAGCGGCGGCCTCTTGCCTGGCCCCAACGACGACAACGGCGTGGAGTTCCACATCCCGGCCGGCGCGGTGGGCCACACGGAGGAGATGGCCTTCACCATCCAGAGCCAGTCGGCCGACTACCGCGTCTTCCTCGCGGGCACGCACATGCACTACGTCGGCACCGACATGGCGATCTGGCTGGAAGAAGAGGGCAACGAGCCCGAGTGCCTCGTGCAGACGCCGGCATGGGACTTCAACTGGCAGCGCGGCTACGCCTACGACGCCGCCGTCGACGAGCTCCCCCGGCTCAACGAGGGCGACACCCTGCGCATGCGCTGCACCTACGACAACAGCCTCGACAACCCTGGCGTGCGCGAGGCGCTGGCCGACCAGGGCCTGAGCGAGCCGGTAGACGTGCGCCTCGGCGAGGAGACGCTAGACGAGATGTGTCTCGGGATCTTCGGAGTTTTGTACTAGGCTTTAGGCTGTATCTGCCGGACTGTAGGCCTCAGCGGCGGTGGCATCCGGGACCCTCCGAGAAGGCGGTCAGGGTAGCTGGGGGCGGTGACGACGGTTTGCCATGAAAAATGCAACCACAGCCAGCTCAACTCTTCGGCGGGCAGATCTTCTTCTTCGCGTCGAGGATGATCGTCCGGCCGCTGCTGCCCACGTCGATGGGGCACGACAGGTCGAGCCCGTCGGTCCTGAAGGTGAAGGTGTGGGTGCCGGGCGCGAGGCGCGTGCGCAGGGGGCGCCTGCCGAGCGAACTGCCATCGACGCCCACGGTGAGATCGTCCCACTTGCCTCCCGAGGGGAGCACGAAGCCCACGGCCACCTTGCCGTCGCCGCCGCTGGTGGTGGCCGGCACGCCGTCATCGTCGTCATCGTCGTCATCGTCCGCCGTGGGCTTGCTGGCACTGGTGGCGCTGCTCGGCTTCGACGCGGAGGCGGTGCTGCTCGGCGTGGCGCTGCTGCTGGTGGACGAGGGAGTGGCGGTCGGAGTGCTGGTGCTTGTGGTGGACGAGGGCTGCGTGGTGGACGAGCTGCTCTTCGAGGCGGCAGGCTTGCTCGTGGACGCCGTGCTCGCCGGGGGCGTGGCTGCGGCGCGGCCCGGGCTCGCCGGCGACGGCGTGGTGCTGGAGACCGTGCCCGGGGGCATCGGAGCCGCGCTCGCGTCGGACGGCGTCGTGCTGCTGGAGCTCGCGGTACTGGCGGCGCTGGTGGAC